>NZ_CP136628.1:6736564-7039672 GCF_032918005.1 Bradyrhizobium sp. NDS-1 | reverse complement strand
GACGGCACTCCGCGCCATCGGACCGATCACCGCCATATCGCGCTCCATCGGGATCGCGGGAAATGGCGGCGGCGTGTGGCCGCGCGTCGGACAGAGATTGTAGGTCGGCTTGTGCGCATAGACCCCGCAATGGAAGGCCGGCACGCGCAGCGAGCCGCCAATGTCGGAACCGAGCGACAGCGGCCCGTAGCCGGCGGCAAGCGCTGCCGACGAGCCGCCAGACGAGCCGCCGGGCGTGCGGCCGAGATCGTACGGATTGTTCGTCGTGCCATAGATGTCGTTGTAGCTCTGCCAGTCTCCCAAGCCGACGGGAACGTTGGTCTTGCCGACAATGACGCCGCCGGCGGTCTTCACCCGGCTGATCGAGAGCGCGTCCTCCGGCGGCCTGAAATCCTTCTGCGGCGTCCAGCCCCAAGTCGTCGGCAGGCCCGCGATGTTGAAGGATTCCTTCACGGTCACGGGCAGGCCGAGCAAAGGCTTGCGCTCGCCGCGTGCCAAAGCAGCGTCCGCGTCTCGCGCGGCACTGAGCGCGCGGTCGAAATCCCGCACGCAGATGGCGTTGACCTTGCCGTCGTGCCGCTCGATGCGGTCGATCGCGTCCCTCGTGAGCTCGACTGACGAGACCTTCTTCGCCGCCAGCGCGGCCGATAGCTCGACGGCGCTCCTGAAACTCCACTGCGATTTGGCCACGGCGTTTCTCCTGTTCTTGTCGAAGGATGATGCGCAGTTTGGCCGAATGCCGCAACCGGCGTTTGATGGCGATTGCTATGCCGGAGACGTCGAGCGAGACGCGAAAGCTCCGCCACGCATTCCGCTGTCGTCCCGGCGAAGGCCGGGACCCATATCCCGCTTGTCCGGGACGACAGCGGAGACCACGACTACGCCGCCCCGATCAATATCCCCACCGCGAGCACGATCGCGCCGCCGAGCACGATCTGGAACACCGCCTGGAGAAATGGCGTGTCCATGTAGCGCGAGCGGATGAATGCGATCGCCCACAATTCGAAGAACACCACGACGCAGGCGATGGCCGTTGCGATCCAGAACGCATTGGCCCAGCTATCCGGCACGAGATAGGGCGCGGTGTGGCCGAGCCCGCCGAGCGTCGTCATCGCGCCGCAGGTGACCCCGCGCAGCCAAGGCGATCCGCGTCCCGTCAGCGAGCCGTCGTCGGACAGTGCTTCGGCGAAGCCCATGCTGATGCCGGCGCCGATCGAGGCGGCAAGGCCGACGAGGAACGTCTGCCAGTTCTGGTGAGTGGCGAACGCCGCCGCAAACAGCGGCGCCAGCGTCGAGACCGAACCATCCATCAGGCCTGCGAGGCCCGGCTGCACATATTGCAGCACGAACATGCGGCGATTGGTGCGGTCCTCCTCGGCGCGGACGTCGGAACTCAGGATCTCGCCCGTGAGCTTTGCGGCGGTCTCCTCGTGACCTTTCTCGGCTTCGGCGAGATCGCCGAGCAGGCGGCGCACGCCGACGTCCTGAGCCTTTTCGGCGGCCTTCACGTAGAAGCGCTCCGCCTGCATCTCCATGGTTTCGACTTCCCTGCGGATGGCATCGAGCGACAGGTTCTTGGTGAGCCAGACCGGGCGGCGGCGCAGGAATCCCTTGACGTCCTCGCGGCGGATCGGCGGCAGATGCGGGCCGAAGCGCTGCTCGTACAATTCCAGCAACATGTGGCGGTGGCCGCGTTCCTCCTCGGCCATCTCTTCAAAAATCTTCGCCGTGTCCGGGTAACGCTCGCGGAGATCCTCCGCGAAGGTCATATAGATACGACTGTCCTCCTCTTCGGAGGAGATCGCGACCGCAAGCACCTCACGCTCAGTGAGATCGGCAAAATTCTTCACGGTAACCCAATGTCCCATAGTTTAGAATTGTTCTAAACTATATAGGGAGCCGAGGTTCCCGGGTCAAATCAGGCCTTGCGGGCTCGGGCGAGGAAGTCCAGCAGCCGCCGGCTCACCTCCCCAGGCTGCTCCTGCTGGACCCAATGGCCGGCGCCGTCGATGAGATGGCAGCCGAGCATCTGCGTACACGCGCGCGCCTGCATCGTCTCGAACACGCCCGGGCGCTGATATGTGCCCCAATCCTGCATGCCCGAGATGAAGCATGAGGGAACGTCGATGCTGCGGCCGGCGAACAATTGCAGTTCGGAGTTGAAAGCGCCTGACGTGCCGCAGCGATACCATTGCAGGCCGCCCTGGAAGCCGGTGCGGCCATATTCGGCGCTGTAATAGGCGAGGTCACTATCCGGCAGCCATTGGTTGGCGGCAATCGTGGCCGGTGAGGGCATCTCCTTCGCCACCGTCTCGGCCATGGTCTCGCCGGCATCCATCACATAATAGGTCGGCAGCTTTGCCAGCTCGCTCGCCGACCACGATCTTAGCGGATAGGGCCTGTTGCCGGTCCAGTCCGCGCTCTTGTGATGATAATAGGCGCGCAGGAAATCATGCACGCCCTGCGGCGCGTGCTGCATGTCGCCATTGGCCTGCCGTGTCGAATAATACCATTGATAATGCTTGCGTGGACGCGGCAGCGCGGCGAGCTCGCGATGGACGGGGTCTTCCACCGCGGGCTTGGCGGGCTCGCCCGCGGTGTTGAAGGGCAGCGATGGCGGTCCGCCGAACGGCGCGCTCATCATCGTCACCGACCGAAACACGTCGGGCCGGATCAGCGAACACCAGGCCGCGACCGGACTGCCGAAATCGTGCCCGACGACGTCGACCTGCCTGTAACCGAACGCAGACACGAGGGCCAGCGCATCCCGCACCAGGTTGAGCAGCGAGAACGGGACCAGATCGCCGTCATAGTCCGCGCTCCATCCCGTGGTGCGGCCATAGCCGCGCTGATCCGGTGCGATCACGTGGTAACCGGCTGCAGCGAGCGTAGGCATCACCTTGCGCCAGGAGAAGGCCAGCTCGGGAAAGCCGTGCAGCAGCAGGATGCAGGGACGGCCCTTGGTCTCGAAGCCGGCCTCCAGCACATGCATGCGCAAGCCGTTGATGCCGTCGACATAGCGCGAGCGGATGCCGGCGGGGAGAGGAACGTCGGGAAGATCGGCCATCGGTGCTTCCTCCTTACCCTCCCCTGGAGGGGGAGGGTCGATCGCGCGAAGCGCGAGCGGGGTGGGGTGATCTCTCAACACGGGCAGCGTCCGTTGTGGAGAGACCGTCACCCCACCTCGGTTCGCATTCCGCAGCGCTGCATGCGAACCGATCCTCCCCCTCCAGGGGAGGATGGGAGTTCGCTGTGCAACCGCCTTACATCAAACCGCAGCACAAACGAAGCCGCTGCCCTTGCGCCTGATCTTCCCGACCGACGGCGAGGGGAAATGCGCGGTGCAGCACAGCGTGTCGGTGTCGCAATAACGTTCCAGGAAGCTGCGGCGCGTCGTCGCCGCCTTGGCCGGATCGACGTCGAACTTGATCGACAGTTCCGGATAGAGCGTCTGCAACGGCGAGTGCATCAGGTCGCCCGAGAACACGGCATCGTCCTTGCTGCGGCCCATCGTGATGGCGATATGGCCCGGCGTGTGGCCGGGCGTCGGCAGGATGCGGACGTGGTCGCCGATCTGATGATCATTGCCGACGAGCTCGTGGCGCTTGGCCTCGACCACCGGCAGCACGCTGTCGGCGAAGGGCGGGATCGCCGCCTTCGCGTTCTGCGCGGACCAGTGGTCGAATTCCTGCCTGGCGAAGACGTAGCGTGCCTTGGGGAAGGTCGGCACCCAGCGGCCGTTCTCGAGCCGCGTGTTCCAGCCGACGTGGTCGACATGCAGATGCGTGCACATCACGAAGTCGATGTCGTCGACCGAGAACCCGGCGGCGTCGAGGCCGCGCAGATAAGTATCGTCGGTCTTCATGTTCCATTTCGGCCGCTGCGGCCGCGGCTTGTCGTTGCCGATGCAGCTGTCGATCAGGATGGTGTGGTGCGGCGTCTTCACCACATAGGACTGGAAGCACAGCAGCAGCACATCCTGCTCGTCCAGCGCCTTCGCTTCGCGCATCCATGCGCGGTTCTCGGCCAGCACGTCGCTCGTCAGGTCCGGCAGCATGTCCAGCGCCGGGACGAACGAGGTTTCCTGCTCGATGACGCGATGGATGGTGAGATCGCCGACCGAGAATTTCAGACTCATGTTCGCTTCCCTCGTGATCAGTGCGCGTCGCGCACGGACGGAATGACGATATTGGAGAGGATGTCGATCGCAGCCAGGCCTTCTTTGGGTTGGCCGTATTGCGCGGCAGTCGTCATCATGACGAGATCAAGCTCCGGTACGATGAAGATGCGTTGCCCGCCCCAGCCGAATGCGGCAACCCATTTGATCTCCTTGCCGCCGGCGAACGAGCGGCCCATCCACCATTGATAGCCGTAGAACAGCGTGCCGCCGAAAAAGCCGACCGCCTGGAAGCGCGGCGTGATCGATTGTGCGATCCAGTCGGCCGGGATGATCTGTCGGCCGTTCCACTGGCCGCGACTGAGCACGATCTGGCCGATCTTCGCCGCATCGCGCGGCCGCAGGCGCAGGCCCGAGGCCGCTGCGAGCTTGCCGTTCTTGTATGACTTCCATTCGACATCAGTGATGCCGAGCGGCTGAAACAGTGTCTCGCGCGCGAACGCCTCCAGCGATTTGTTCGAGACGCGCTCGATGATGTTGCCGAGCAGCTTCGTGCCGCCGCCATTATAGGTCCATAGCATATCGGGTGGTGCTGCGATCGGTCGCGACAACACATAGCCAAGCGGGTCCGGCTCGAAGACAAGATGCGGCTCGTCGTTCTTCGGATCAGTCCAGGCGCGTGCCTCATCCCATGCGAAGCCCGATGACATCGTCAGCAGATGGCGCAGCGTGATAGCGTCCCATCCCGGCTGCTTCGCCGCTGCGGTGTCGGGGAAGAATTTCAGGACGGGCTCGTCGACGCCCGCGATGAGCTTGCGGTCGATCGCGATTCCAATCAGCAGCGAGGTCACGCTCTTGGACGCCGAGCGCATGTCGTGCTTGGTCACTGCGGTGAATTCGTATTGGCCGTCGGGCTGTCCCCAAGGCTGGTCGTAGCCGGGAAAATATTGCTCGAAGACGAGCTTGCCATGCCTGGCGACGACGACCGAATGGACCGCGGTTGACCGCTGCGTGAGTCGCACGGCGACTGTGCACAGCCGCGCACCGTCCATGCCGACGCTGGCGGGCGAGGCGATCTCCCAGCCATCGTCGATCGATGACGGCGATCCGCAGGCCTGATCGGCTGGTCCAGGCGACATGCTCTCGGCCCGCGGAGGAGTGGCTGAGACGGAGAGCGCGAGCACGACGCTCGCGCCGAGACGTGTGAGACGGGAGAAGCGATCGCGCATCATCATTCTCCCGGCATGTTCCTGTTACGCCGCCGGCGGCACCGAGATCTTGACCGAGGGCCGCTCCAGCATCTTCTGGTGGAAGGCATCGAGCTTCGGATAGGCCTTGCGCCAGTTGCAATCGGCGAAGCGGAAGTCGGCATAGCCGAGCACGCAAACGAGGCCGATCTGCGAGATGTCGAACGGGCCATCCAGGACGTCGGGCATGTTTTCGAAGCGCGCCATGCCGATCCAGGCCCGGTTCCAGTGGTCGTCCGACCACGCCTGCCATTGCAGGCCCTGCGGCCGCACCATCTTCTCGTAGCGGCACAGCAGCATGGAATCGAGCATGCCGTTGATCAGGGAGTGATTGGTCTTGGCCTTCCAGCGCCGCGGGCCGTAATCCGGGATCAGGCTGCCGCCGGCCATCTCGTTGAGATATTCGACGATGACGTAGGAATCCAAGATGACGTCGCCGTCATTGGTGATTAGCACCGGCAGCTTCTTCAGCGGCGTGATCTTCGAATAGTCCTCATTGGCCGTGCCGGGCGCAACGGTCGCCGGCGTCAGCTCGATCTTGTCGATCAGTCCGAGCTCGATCGCGGCGATGCGCACCTTGCGGGCGAAGGGCGAGGCGGGGGAGAAGGTGAGTTTCATCCAGAGTATCCCACAAATGAACGTTTTGCTTCGTCATTGCGAGGAGCGAAGCGACGAAGCAATCCAGAGTGTCGCCGCGGAGGGATTCTGGATTGCTTCGCTTCGCTCGCAATGACGTGGAGAGGGCCGGAGGCCCTTACGCCGCGATGATCTCCTGGCGCTGCTCGCCGAGACCCTCGATGCCAAGCGTCACGACGTCGCCGACATTGAGGAAGGTCGGCGGCTTCATGCCGAGGCCGACGCCGGGCGGGGTGCCTGTCG
The DNA here is from genome assembly GCF_032918005.1 of Bradyrhizobium sp. NDS-1. Lineage (NCBI taxonomy): Bacteria > Pseudomonadati > Pseudomonadota > Alphaproteobacteria > Hyphomicrobiales > Nitrobacteraceae > Bradyrhizobium > Bradyrhizobium sp. NDS-1. The sequence continues at coordinate 7,033,429 of NZ_CP136628.1, read as the reverse complement.
TGATGACGTCGCCGGGCAGCAGCGTCATGAACTGCGAGACATAGGAAATGCACTTGGCCATGGAGAAGATCATGGTCTTGGTCGAGCCGGTCTGGCGACGCTGGCCGTTGACATCCAGCCACATCGACAGGTTCTGCACGTCCTTGATTTCGTCCTTGGTGGCAAGCCACGGTCCGAGCGGGCCGAACGTGTCGTGCGACTTGCCCTTCGTCCACTGTCCCAGGCGCTCGATCTGGAAGGCGCGCTCGGAGACGTCGTTGCAGACGCAGTAGCCGGCGACGTGGTCCAGCGCATCGGCTTCCGAGACATATTTCGCACGGGTGCCGATGATGGCAGCGATCTCGACCTCCCAATCGAGCTTGGTCGAGCCGCGCGGCTTCTCGACGGCGTCGTTCGGGCCTGATAGCGACGTGTTCGCCTTCATGAAGATGATCGGCTCGGTCGGGATCGCAGCGCCCGTCTCCTTGGCATGGTCGGAGTAGTTGAGGCCGATGGCGACGAATTTCGAAATGCCGGTGACCGGCGCGCCGAAACGCGGCTTGCCCGATACGGCAGGCAGCGAGGCGGGATCGAGGCCTGCCAGCTTCTTCAGGCTCTCGGGCGAATAGGCCTCGCCGGTGAGGTCCTTCAGATGCGCCGACAGGTCGCGCAACTGGCCGGATTTGTCGATCAGGCCGGGCTTTTCCGCACCCTTCTCGCCATAGCGAACAAGCTTCATTTTCGTTTCTCCCTTGGGATTGGACCGATCGGTTAACAGCTTCATGGAACAGGGCGGCCGGAAATTCAACCGCCCAAAAACGGAGATCACCCCAGCGCCTCGAGCCTGAACGCATCCCCATCCCGCTTGATATGCCCGGCCGAGAAATGGCCGCCGATCACCAGCGTCGGCGTATCGGCAAATCGGCCGAACAGTTCACGGCGCGTCGTGGCAGACTGCGTCTGGTCGGAATCCGCGGTCGAGGACCAGTCGAGATGTGTCATCTGGCAGGGATGATGGGCGACGTCTCCGGTGAGCAGGGCCTGTTCGCCGTCCGATCGGATCAGAATGCTCATATGGCCGGGACTGTGGCCCGGTGTCGGGATCATGCTGATCTCCTCGCAGAGCCGGTGGTCGCTCGGGATCAGATCGGCCCTGCCGGCATCGACGATCGGCTTGACGGAATCGTCAAACACGGCCCGCTTGTCCGGCTCGGTCGAATGCTCCAGCCAGTGTTCGTACTCGGTCTTGCCGAAGACGTAGCGCGCCTTGGGAAATGTCGGCACCCATCGGTCCTCGACCAGCTTCGTATTCCAGCCGACATGATCGACATGAAGATGCGTGCACAGCACCGTGTCGATGCTGTCGGGCGCAAAGCCTGCCGCCATCATCGTCGCCAGGAACGGCGTGGTGCGGTTGTTCCAGGTCGGAACGCTGCGGCCCTGCTTGTCGTTGCCAAGGCCGGTGTCGACCACGATGCGCTGCGAAGGCGTCTCCACCACCAACGAATGGATCGACATTTTCAGGCGGCCCTCTTCGGTGGCGAAATGCGGGATCAGCCAGGGCAGCCTGCGGATTTCATCATTGTTCGCAAGCGGCAGGATGAAACGGGTCGAGCCGACCGTCTCCAATTCCACAACCTTGGTGATTCTGACCTGGCCGACCTTCCACTGCATCCCGCACCTTCCCATTTTCTTGTGTCACGATCCTCGTCATTCCGGGGGCGATGCGCAGCATCGAATCCGGAATGACGAGATTCCCGGTTCGTGACTGCGCCGCGCCCCGGAATGACGAGGAGAAAGCGCCGAAACATGCGGTGTTCCGCCATGATGCGCAATGGATCATCTGACGCGGTGCGGCGTTATCGCCGGAACCCTGGAGAGAGCCATGCCAGAGCTTGCAATATCCGCGGAGAAGGTTGCCTTCATCATCGAGAAGGCGCGCGAATTCGACGTCAAGGAGGGTGATTCCGATCCGGATTCCGGCTCGAACCCGGCCGATGACGATGCGGTCGATGTGCTCGCGGACGACGGCTCCGATCCTGTCGTCAACGAGCTCGGAAGTTTCATGATCGCCCTGAACGAGGACGAGCAGGTCGATCTCGTCGCGCTGACCTGGCTCGGTCGCGGCGACGGCACGATCGATGATTGGGATGATTTGCGCGCCCGCGCGGTCGAGGCGCGCACCGAGTACCGCAGCCCGCGCCGCGAAACGGTGCACTACCTGCTCGGCGAGCCGATGCTGGGCGACCTGCTCGCGGACGGCCTCGACGAATTCGGCGTCGACTGGACCGACGAGCGCACGACGGCCGATTCCTCCGGTCCCAGTCAGCAGGACGAAGACGAGCCGACCAGGCAGCGGTGATCTGCGAAGTGCTCTCTCCCGCATCGAGGGGAGAGAGCGAAGGGGGCGTTACAACGTCCCCGGGAATGCACCACCATCGAGCAGAATGTTCTGCCCGGTGATGAAGCCGGCCTTGGCGCCGCACAGGAAGGCGCAGGCGTAGCCGAACTCGTCGGGCTGGCCGAAGCGGCCGGCGGGATTGAGCTTGGCGCGCTCGGCCAGGATTTGTTGCGGCGTCACGCCACGCTTGTCGGCTTCGCCCTTCGCGGTGCTGGTCAGGCGATCGGTCTCGAACGGACCCGGCAGCAGGCCGTTGATGGTGACGTTGTTGATCACGGTCTTGCGCGACAGGCCGGCGATGAAACCGGTAAGGCCGGCGCGCGCACCGTTGGAGAGGCCGAGAATGTCGATCGGCGCCTTCACCGCGGCCGAGGTGATGTTGACGATGCGGCCGAACTTGCGCGCCATCATGCCGTCCACGGTCGCCTTGATCAGCTCGATCGGCGTCAGCATGTTGGCGTCGATCGCCTTGATCCAGTCGTCCCGGGTCCAGTTGCGGAAGTCGCCGGGCGGCGGGCCGCCGGCATTGTTGATCAGGATGTCGGGCTCGGGGCACGCCTTCAGCACGGCTTCGCGGCCCGCCGGCGTCGTGATGTCGCCGACGATCTCGGTGACCGCCACGTCGGGATAGGCCTTGCGGATGTCGTCGGCCGTCTTCTTCAGAGCCTCGGCGCCGCGCGCGGTCAGCGTGACGTGAACGCCGGCGTCGGCAAGCGAGATGGCGCAGGCTCGGCCGAGGCCCTTGCTGGATGCGCAGACGATGGCGCGGCGACCTTTGATCCCAAGATCCACTGTTTCACTCCCGTAATGTCAGGCAGGTTTTGGATGGCGGCACTCTAGCCAATCGTGGCGCCGCTGATAAGGGAGGGGCCCACGTCAAAATGCATGGCGCGGTCTGCGGCGATGCAAATGCGCTCTAGATGCGCTGCTCCTGCTTGAGGCGGTCGATTGCGGAGGCTGCTTCCGGCGGCAGTGACTTGAACCCCATCTGACCCGCCGTCGAGAACAGCGGCCGCAAATACGAGCCGGCGAGAAAGGGCGGCTGGCGATTGGCCGGCACGATCTGGTCGAACACCAGGACCAGCGTGGTGGCGACGAGACCGACCCTGATGGCGCCGAGCGCGGCGCCGCCGAGCCGGTCGCCGATGCCGGCCTCTCCGATGGTGTCGTTCAGCGCGATGCGGCCGATATGCCCGAACAGCATGCCGACCACGACGAAGATGGCGAAGAACCAGATCCAGTTCTGCAGCAGCGGTGAATTCGGGTTACCTGCGATTTGCGGCGCAATCAGCGGCATCAGCGCAACCGCGATCGGCGCGGCAAGAAGATAGGCGAGGATGGTCATGGCGCTGCGCAGCAGGCCGGTCCTGAAGCCGAATCCGACCGCGATGGCGAGCGCGGCATAGACGGCGAGATCGAAACTGTTCATGAGCAAAACCCCGCCTCGATGGAACGAATGAACGCCGGACCGGTCATTCCGGTTTCAGATCGATAAAATCGTCTGTATTGGTGCCTCCGAAAGCTCAGGGGTGCGTCAGGGTGATCGTCATGTCAGACCTATTCGGCGTCAGTAAAGAAACCATCACTGGCGCGATGCTGCTGCTGGCTTCGATAACGTCGCTTGGCGCGACGTTATCGCCTAACTCGCCCGCATCTCCGCCCTGATCATGTCCGCAGCCTTCTCTCCGATCATGATAGTCGGCGCATTGGTGTTGCCGCCGATCAAGGTCGGCATGATGGAGGCATCGACGACGCGCAAGCCCTCGACCCCGTGCACCTTCAATGTGGGATCGACCACGGCCATCGCATCCGTCCCCATCTTGCAGGTGCCGACCGGGTGATAGACGGTGTCGACGCGGTTGCGCAGGATGGCGCGGATGTCGTCGTCCGTTTTCACGTTCGCGGTGAACATGTCCTTCTTCTGCAATGCGCGTAGCGCAGGCGTCTCCATCAGCCGCCGCGTGGTCTTGAAGCCCGCGACCAGGGTTTCGAGATCCTCCTCCTCGCCCAGAAAGTTCGGATCGATCATCGGCGCTGCGAGCGGATCGGCGCTCTTCAGCCAGATGCTGCCACGGCTCTTCGGTCTGAGCAGGCAGACATGGCACGAGAACCCTGCCTCCTTGTGCTTCTTGCGTCCATGGTCGTCGAGCATCGCGATGACGAAGTGCAGCTGGATGTCAGGCACGTCGAGGTGGGCCTGCGTCTTCAGGAAGCCGCCGCATTCGGCGAAATTGGTGGTCATCAGGCCGCGTCGCTCGCGGCGGTACCGCCGGACGGCGCGGAGCAGGGACGGCAGCCGACCGATCGACGAGTGCACGAAGTGCGGATAGTCGGAGGCGTAGACGAAAACGAAATCCGGATGATCCTGCAGGTTGCGCCCGACGCCCGGCAAATGATGCATGACGCCAATGCCATGCGAACGCAGCGCATCGCCTTCACCTATGCCCGACAGCATCAGCAGTTGCGGTGACTGGAAGGCTCCTGCGGCGAGGATCACCTCGCGCCGGGCGAGCAGCCGCTTGGTCTGCTTCCCCTGCACATATTCGATGCCGACCGCGCGGCCGGCTTCGAACAGGATCTTCGTGGCCTGTGCTCCAATCTCGACGCGCAGATTGGGGCGCTTGTTCATGTAGGGGTGCACATAGGCGCGCGCCGCGCTCCAGCGCTCGCCATTGTGCTGCGTCACCTGGTAGCTGCCGAGCCCTTCCTGGTCCTCCGCATTGAAATCTTCGCGGATGCGGAACTGCGCCTCGCGCGCGGCCTGATGGAAGACGTCATGGATCGGATTGTCCGAGCGCAGCCTGTTGACGTGCAGCGGGCCGCCCTTGCCATGATGCGCGCCGTCAAAATCGGCGTTGTTCTCGGAAGCCTTGAAATAGGGCAGCACGTCCGCATACGACCAGCCGGTGTTGCCGAGCGCGGCCCAGTGGTCGTAGTCCCATTTGTTGCCGCGGATGTAGACCATGGCGTTGATCGCCGAGGAGCCGCCGAGACCCTTGCCGCGCGGCTGATAGCCGATGCGGCCGTTCAATCCCTTCTGCGGCACCGTATCGAAGGCCCAGTTGGCCGGACTGTACGGCAAAGCGAGCCCGAACGGCGTGCTGATCCGCCAATTGTCGTTCCGGCCGCCCGCATCGAGCAGCGCCACCGACGTGGCCGCATCCTCCGACAGGCGGCCCGCAACGGTGCAGCCGCCGGAGCCAGCGCCCACGACGACGAAATCGAATGTGTCACTCAATGTTTGTTCCCCCCGAGAGTCTTCTTGTTGGTCGTCATTCCCCGGCGCGACGAAGTCGCGAGCCCGGAAATCGCGATCCGCTGCGGCGCCATCCAGGCCGAGCTCGTCCCGCGAGAGCGCAACCATGGCGCGGAAGGCCTCCTCCGGCGCCCGCCGCGGGGCGCTGATCAGGCATTGTCCACGGGCGTTCCTCCCTCAGCCGGCACTTTGGCCTTAATCTTGTTGCCGCAAGCTGGGCCTTAGTGGAACTTCTGGCAAGAGCAGGCGGAACGCCGTGAAAATCGGTCGCTTCTCCTGTCATAAAGTCGAAAAAACGTTCCCGCAGCCCTTTCCAAAGTCAGCACGCCTTGATACATACGCCCCGCACCCGATGGGCACTGCCCCGGGGTTGCCTTCCAAGGAAACCTTTGGGACGGAAGAGGAAAGCCACGCGAACAGCGTCGGCCTCAACGACCGTCCCCGGGATCTGGCTGAAGGCGTGCAAGTGTTAACGCGGGGTGGAGCAGCCCGGTAGCTCGTCAGGCTCATAACCTGAAGGTCATAGGTTCAAATCCTATCCCCGCAACCAAATTCGGATTTTTACCGGATCCGATATGAAAATGGCCCGCTTGAAAGCGGGCCATTTTTGTTTTTGGGGATGATTGAGCGGCGCCGCTTTTAGAAATTCGGCGCGGCGGTGGACGGCAGCATTCCGTGGGCGCACTTTGCCTCTAGCGCCTCACGGAAGCTCTGCGCGGTGCCTTTGCCGCCGGACGCGACAATGCCCGCATATCGTCCGGTCCGCGCAGGCCTCCATCGCGCGCCTTGAGTTCGAGCGGCTGGAATGGCTTCTGCGTCCGTCTGTCGACCATGTCATAGGTGAGCTCGCCGGGCGCGAAGCAGAATTCCTCGCCCCACTGCCAGAGCGCAACCAGGACGAGATAGAGCTTCTTTCCCTTGGGGGTGAGGACATACTCTTTGTAGGCGGTGCCATCCGAAGCTGGCGCGGTGGCGAGAATGCCGTGCTCGACGAGCTTCTGCAGCCGCGCCGACAAGATGTTCTTGGCCATCCCAAGGCTTTTCTGAAGCTCGCCGAACCGCCGCTTTCCACCCAGCGCATCGCGGATGATCAGGAGCGACCACCAGTCGCCGATCACGCCGAGCGAGCGCGCAATGGCGCAGCCTGCATCGTCGAGGTTGGTCCGCTTGCCTTTCATGCCGTCCCTCGTCTGCCACCCGCCCACGGCGATGTGATGAACTAACTGGTTGCAAATTTAAACCATATCGGCCATCTTGTCGATGGTTTCAAGATTAAACCAGAATGAGGCCCCATTTCCCGGGCTTCCAGCTCGTTCCGAAACGAAGGATGACGCCATGACTTCCACGGACTTGTTCGCCCCGCTCAAGCTCGGCCGCTACACGCTCTCGCATCGCGTCGTGATGGCGCCGCTTACGCGGATGCGCTCGACCGGCAATGTGCCGACGGACCTCGCCGTCGCCTATTATTCGCAGCGCGCATCATCCGGCGGCTTGATCATCACCGAGGCGTCCCAGGTCACACCTTATGGGCAGGGCTATCCGGCAACGCCGGGCATTCATTCCGCCGAACAGGTTGCTGGCTGGAAGAAGATCACCGACGCCGTTCACGCCAAGGGCGGCATCATCTTTCTGCAGCTCTGGCACACCGGTCGGATCTCTCATTCGAGCTTCCAGCCGGGCGGCGTGCGGCCTGTCGCGCCTTCGGCGATCACCCCGGCGGGCAAGGCGTTCACGCCCTCTTTCGCGATGGTGCCGTTCGAGACGCCGCGCGCGCTCGATCTCGCCGAAATTCCGGGGATCGTCGAAGCCTATCGCGAAGGCGCCCGCAATGCGCTGGCTGCCGGCTTCGACGGCGTCGAGCTTCATGGGGCGAACGGCTATCTGATCGAGCAATTCCTTCACAGCAAGACCAATCACCGCACGGACGCTTATGGCGGCTCGGTCGAAAACCGCTCGCGCCTGCTGATCGAGGTGATGACAGCGCTGGTCGAGATCTGGGGCGGAGATCGCGTCGGCGTCCGGTTCTCTCCGTTCGGCGTGGTCAATGATGCAGGTGAGGCCGACCCGATCGGACTCTACGGCCACGTCCTGTCCCAGCTTGCTCCGCTCGATATCGCCTATGTCCACCTGATCGAATCCCGTAACACCGATGCGGGGGAGGCCGGAGCGCCGCTCGCGATCAACGATCTACGTCCGTTCTGGCCCGGCACCTTGATTCTCGCCGGCGGCTTCATCGGCCCGTCGGCGGATGCGGCGATCCGCGCTGGGCAGGGCGACGCCGTTGCCTTCGGGCGGCACTTCATCGCCAATCCGGATTTGCCGCGCCGCCTGCAGATCGGCGCGCCGCTCAATCCCTACGATCGCGCGACCTTCTATGGCGGCGGCGCGCCCGGTTACGTCGACTACCCCGCGCTTGAATCGGCGGAAGCTGCGGAGTGAGTGCAATGAAAGTTGCCCAACTGCACGAGTATGGCGGACCGGACGTTCTGGTCTACGAGGACGCGCCAAAGCCGACACCTGCTGCCGGCGAGGTCCTGATCAAGGTTGAATCCGCGAGCGTCAATTTTGCCGACGTCGTCAGGCGCAACAACGATCCCTATCCGTTTCCTTCGCCGCTTCCGTTTATTCCCGGCAGCGAGGTCGCGGGTGTGGTCGAAGCTGCTGGCGAGGGCGTGACGACCATTCCGGTCGGAGCCAAGGTCTTTGCCTCGCTCGAAAACGGTGGGGCCGGGGGCTACGCGCAATATGCGGTCGCCAAACTCGGGAAGGTCATTCCTCTCCCGGATGGCCTGACCCCGGACCAGGCCTGTTCGCTGGTGGTGGCCGGCATGACCGCATTTCAAACGCTTGCCGATTGCGCCCGGTTGCAGCCGGGCGAAACCGTCCTGGTGCAGGCGGCCGGCGGCGGTGTCGGCACCTACGCGGTGCAGCTCGCCAAGCTGCTGGGCGCCGGCAAGGTCATCGCCGCCGCCAGTACCCCGGCCAAGCGCGAACTCGCCTTGAAGCTCGGTGCGGATGCCGCCATCGATTACACCAAGCCCGATTGGGTCAAAGAGGCGCGCGAGCTCACCGCTGGCAAGGGCATTGACGTGGTGCTCGAGGCCACCGGCGGCGATGTTCTGAACCAAAGTCTTCAGACCATGGGACCATTCGGCCGTATCGTCGTATACGGCGCGGCGTCCCGCGAACGTAAGCCGGTCAATCCCTACGCCATGCTTGGCCTGAATCAGTCGCTGATCACGTATTATGTCGGAGGCTGGTTTCAGTCACGGCCGCAAGAAGCGGCCGCCGCCTTGCGGAAGCTGATCGGATTCATCAGGTCCGGCGATATCGACGTTCAGATCGGCCACATTCTCCCCCTGAGCAAGGCGGCAGAGGCGCATCGTATCCTCGCCGAGCGAGCCAGTGCGGGCAAGATCATCCTGAAGCCTTGGGGTGAGGCCGTATAGGGCAGATGCCGGACCACGGCGAGTCCGCCGGGCCTTCTCCGCAGTCAGGCAGCATACAAAAGGCCCGCGCCTGTGGCGCGGGCGACGATCATTTCAACGGCGTAGAACGTTTCCAATCACGATCTGAACGGGCACACCATCGTCAGATGGAGCAGCGTCGGCTTGTCCGAGCCCTTCTTGTATTCCCACTCCAGCCGGATCTCATGCCGGTGCGCATAGGCGTCGCTGGCAGCGTGAGTGATGACCTTCGTCTTCATCGGGATCGGCGGTTCGGAATTGAAGCACTTCCGGACGCAGGCATCGAGCAGGTCGCATCGCGTCAGCGGGATGACGCCGGGCTCGTCCTTGGACAGAGGAACGGTGTTCGGCTGGGTGCTGAGATCGACGCGGGCCCGGCCCTTCTCCTTGTGCCAGTATTTGGCGCTTCCCTGCGGCCACGTCGAAGGCGGGTTCAAGATCAGGTGATACTGGCCGTATTCGAGGGTGGGCAGATCGATGTCTTCGGATGCCTTGAGCTTGGCGACGCTCCTCTTCATGTTCGCGAGGGGATAGTAATTGCTGTTCATCAGGTCTTTAAATGGCTTACCCGTATAAACTAACATACCCATGTATCTTGCCTCTCAGTAAGTGCTTGGCTTCCTCGGGAAATATGCAGCTTGTCGACGGCTTGAACACGGGCCTGACGGTCCGTTGTTCGCAGCCTCTTTTTCGCGCAGCTCCTGCAAGCTACCACCTGGAACTGTGAATCGTCCAGATCGCCAACCGGTGGAGGACGCTATGCCCGAGATGAATTGCATGCGCCGTTGCTAAGCAGGTTTCCTTAAGCGATCTTATCGCCATCGATTGCGGAGGCCGACAGAGTATGCCGCCGCAATGTCCTGAGAGCACGGGAATGCTTTGCACGGCGTGTCAGTCGACGATCGACCAGGGCGATAGCCGATGCCCCAAATGCGGAGCGGCCGTCCGCCAGCGCGTCGATCCCGACAGCGAACGACGGTTTGTCACAATTCTCCGGGCCGATGTGGTCGATTCCACCGGTCTGGTTGCCGAACTGGACCCGGAGGAGGCAGTCTCGCGGCTGGAGCCAGCCTTGGCGGCTATGCGAGGGGCGGTTCGGCAGTTCGGCGGCATCGTCAGCAAGGAGCTGGGCGACGGGCTGGCCGCGGTGTTCGGTGCCCCGATCGCCGACGACAACCATGCGCCCATGGCCTGCCACGCGGCGATCGAGCTGGTCAGGCGCGTCGCAAGCCTGGGTGATCCCGGGCTTCAGGTGCGGGTCGGCCTCCACTCCGGCCATGTCGTTGCCTACATGGTCGCCAGCGAGTTCTCGAAAGTCTACGAGATCGGTGGCGCGGCCCAGCATCTGGCCGCACGGCTGGAGACGGCGGCTGAGGCGAACCAGATCTATGCCTCGGAAGCCTGTCAAAAGCTCGCCGAGGGACATGTCCGGTTCGAAGCGCTGGGCGGCAAGTCCCTGCGCGGATTCAGCCAGCCCGTGCCGGTCTATCGGATCGTAGGCGCGAGCGACCTGTCGAGCTGGCGGGTGCGCCGGGCGCGCAGCGTCTCCCGCTTCGTCGATCGAACGACCGAGCGGGCTCTGCTGGAGCGCGCCGCCGGAAACGCCAGGGCCGCCCGACAGACAATCCTGCTACTGGGCGATGCGGGTATCGGCAAATCGCGGCTTGCGCATGAGTTTGCCCAGCAGTTGAAAGCCGATGGTTGGCGGTTGATCGACGCGGAGTCCAGCCCGAACCTGCAGGGGGCCCCGTTCAGCACGCTCAAGCGGATTTTGCTGGCGGCGATGGATGCGGCGAAGGAAGCCCACGGCGCGGAGGATCCTCGCAAGGACCTGCCGGCGATCCAGCAAACTGCGCTCGACGCGGTGCTTGATCTGCCTGTATCGAATCCGCACTGGGATGAGCTGGAGCCTCATGCACGGGGGCGAGCGTTCTCCGATGCAAGCTGTGCCATCATCGGAGGCCTCGCCAGCCGCCAGCGAACGGTGGTTCTGCTCGAGGACCTGCACTGGATCGATCGGGCCAGCGACGTCGTCGTGGCCGCCATCGCCTCGCTACAGACGGCCGGCCTTCTCGTGCTCCTCACCTCGCGGCCGAATGGCATGCCGGTCTGGATTGCGCGTTGTCAGGCGGAGATCGTCGCGATGCGGCCGCTCGACGACGATTCAGGGCTGGCCATGCTGGCAGACATGCTTGGCTCCTCCGAGACGAACGCCGATCTGAAGAGCCGGATCATATCTCATACCGCCAACGTCCCCCTGTTCATCGAGGAGGTCTGCCGCGGATTGAAGGATAGCGGCACGCTGCGCGGCCAATGGGGCGATCTCGCGCTCGTGCGTCCGATCGACGAACTCGGTATTCCCACCAGCATCCAGGGCGTGATTGCAGCGCGTCTCGATCGGATGTCCAAGCAAGAGCGATCCATATTGCAGATCGCCGCCACCTTGGGGCCGAGATCGAACGAAGCCATGCTGGGCAAGATCGCAGCCCTGCCCGAGGATGTCCTGCAGGGGTGCCTCGCAGCGCTTGATCGCTCCGAGTTGCTCGTCAGGATCGACAGCGAACTGGAAAATTCGCTGGAGTTCCGGCACGAGATGGTCCGGCAGGTCACCTATGATTCCATGGTCGAAAAGGTGCGTGAAGACATCCACGCGCGCATTCTTTCAGCCCTGGAGGGCAGCGAAGGTGGCGCCGACGATCCCGACAAGCTCTGCTATCACGCCACGCGAGCGAAGGATTGGGACAAGTCGTTCGTCTACGGCAGGGCCTCGGCGAGACGATGCCTGGCGCGGTCGGCATTTAGCGATGCGGCAGATTATTTCGAGACCGCGATGAGATCGCTGGACATGACGCCGGCCAATCCCGCAAGGGAAGCGAATGCCGTGGACGTTCGCATCGAAGCGCGTGCGGCGTTCATTGCGTCCGGCCAGATCGCCGAATGGCTGAACCTCGGCAAGGAGGCCGAGCGTCGTGCCGACGCAATCAACGACATCGGGCGGAAAGTAGCTGCTTTGACGGTCATGGCGGCTGCACAGAATTTCTACGGGACCCCAGTCGAAGCGGTCATCGTCGGCGAGGAGGTGGTGCGCCTTGCACGGGAGTGGGGCAATCCGGGTTGGCTCAACGCTGCGCAATACGGTCTTGGCCAGGTGTATTTCCTTGCCGGGCGCTATCGTGAAGCTGATGGGCTCTTCGCGCGGACCTGCGCCCAGCTGACGGGGCCGGAGGCCAGTGCTCCTTTCGGCTCGACGCCGAAATCTGCGTTGTTGCTTTGCTGCATGATGAACAGCATCACCCACGCCGTCATGGGCGAGCTCGATGCCGCCGAGCAGCTCCAGCGCGAGGCTTCCGCCATTGCCGAGGAGACGGGCCGTCCCTACGACCGCGTCGCCGCCGCTTATAGTGGCGGCTGGCTGAAGCTCGCTCAGAACGATCCCGCTGCGGCCGCCGCCATCCTCGAGGACGGCTTCGTTCTTGCGCAGAAGCACGGCATCCGGCTGTTCGTGCCGGTGCTCGGTTGCCATCTCGGCATGGCCTATCTCGAGCGGGGTCTGTTCGAGCGGGCGCGCGGCATGCTGACCGAAGCGCGCGAGGAGGCGAAGGCGGTCGGCTATACCTCGGCGGTGCTGCGCAGCTCGATCTACCTTGCGCTCGCGACCTCCCGCCTCGACGACGTCCAGGCGGCGCAGTACATGCTGCGCGAGGCGCGCAACACCGCCCGCCAGCAGGGGTTTTCAGGCCTCGAGGCCGAGGCCCTGTTCGGTGAAGCCGTGGTGACGCCTCCTTCGAGCGAGGCGAACAAGGCCGCGATCCTCGCCGCTCTGCGCGCGGCGATCGCGATCGCCTCCGAATGCGGCGCGCAGCCGCTCCAGAGCAAGGCCGAGGCGATGCTGGCCGGGCTGCTCGCCCGGGGAAATGAGCTGACCTGACCCCGCCTGCCGGGGTCAGCGCCGCGATGCACCAAATCTGCTCGACAAGTCAAAAAAATTCTGCAGGCAAGGCAATAGCTTAGCTACTGTGCATGGGGTTGTTTTCGCAGATTTGAGGCGAAGCCCTTCGCGGCTCACGCCAGGAACGCGCGAAATCGCCGCAGCGCGATCACGAAGAAGACGCAGCCGATCACGGCGAGCGCGACGAGCTGCGGCCACACGGACTCCAGTCCCGCCCCACGGAACAGGATCGCCTGCGCGAGCATCACGAAATGCGTATTGGGCGCCGCCAACATGATGTCCTGGACGAATTGCGGCATGCTCTCCCGCGGCGTCATGCTGCCGGACAGCGTCTGCAGCGGCAGCAGGGTCATCATCAGGAGCAATCCGAACTGCGGCATCGATCCGGCGACGGTGGCGAGGAAGATGCCCATGCTGGTCGTCGCAAACAGCTGCAGCGCCGCGCCGAGCAGGAACAGTGCGATCGAGCCGTCGATGGTCACCGCAAGCCATCCCTTGACCACGAAGACGATCGACAACGCCGAAGCGGCCAGCACCACCAGCCCCATCGACCACACCTTGCTGACCATGATCTCGAGCGGCGTGACCGGCATCACCAGCAGGTGCTCGATCGTGCCGTGCTCGCGCTCGCGGATCAGCGCGGCGCCCGTCAGGATGATCGAGAGCATGGTGATCGAGTTAATGACCTCGTCGACGGCGCCGAACCAGGATTTCTTCAGCTCCGGGTTGAAGCGTGCCCGCAGGGTCAGCTCGATCGGCGCGGTCTGCGCATTGCGCGTCCGCGCCAGGAACTCGGCGATTTCCGCGCTGACGATCTGCTCGATATAGCCGCCGCCGTTGAACGCCTGCGAGATCCGCGTCGCGTCGATGTTGAGCTGAATCGCCGGCGACTTCCCTGCCAGCAAGTCGCGCTGGAATTCCGGGGGAATGTTCAGCGCAAACGTGTCGAGCCCCGCGTCCATCCGCCGGTCCATTTCATATTGCGAGATCAGGCGCGGCTCGGAGAAGTATGGCGGCGTGAATGCCAGTTCGATGCGGCTGGAAACCGGCGAACGGTCCTCGTCGACGATGGCGATCGCGGCGTGGTTCAAGGTTTCGGGCAGTGCCTTGGCTCCGGCATAGATCGCGAGCGTGAAGGAATAGACGATCAGCACGAGCAGCATCGGGTCGCGCACCAGGCCGCGCAATTCCTTGACACCGAGCTGGAATAAATTGTCGAAGCGCATGGTCAGCGAGCCTGTTTCTTCAGCAGCATCGTGCCGGCAATCATCAGGACGGGGACCATGATGGCGAGCACCAGGAGATCGTTGTGGAGGGTGTCGAACGCCAGGCCCTTGGAGAAGGTGCCGCGCGAGATCGTGACGAAATAGGTGGTGGGATAGAGTCGCCCGATCACGGCGCCCAGTCCCTGCAACGATGAGACCGGATCGATCAGGCCGGAATACTGGATGGCGGGTATCAGGGTGATCAGGACGGTGCCGAACAAGGCCGCGATCTGGCTGTTCATGAAGGCCGAGATCACCAGCCCCAGGCCGGTCGTGGCCGTGACGTAGAGCAGCGCGGCCAGTGCGTAGGTCGCAAAGCTCCCCGTGAAGGGGACGCCGAAGACGGTGAGCGCGAAGGCGACCAGGAGCAGGAAGTTTCCGAACGCCAGCACGACGTAAGGCAGCTGCGTGCCGAGCAGGAATTCCAGCCGGGTCACCGGCGTGACGTAGAAATTGACGATCGAGCCGAGTTCCTTCTCGCGCACCACCGCAAGCGCTGCGAGCACCGCCGGAATCATGACCAGCAGCAGCGGGATGATGCCCGGCGCCATGGCGACGACGCTGATGACATCAGGGTTGTAGCGGTAGCGCAGCTGGAGCTGGTAGGCGCCGGCGATCGCCGCCTCGCCATAGAGCTCGCGGCCCTTTTGCGCGAGCCAGTTGGCGTGGATCGCCTGGACATAGGAGCGCAGCGTCTCGGCCCGCGTCGGATTGGCGCCGTCGACCCAGGCGCCGATCTCGACACGGCGGCCGCGGCTGACGTCGCGGCCGAAGCCCGGCGGCAGCTCGATGGCAAGGCCGATCTCGCCGGCGCGCATACGACGGTCGAGGTCGGCATAATCCGTGATCGGCGATTTCTGGGTGAAGTAGCGCGAGCCCGCGATTTGAAGACTGTAGTCGCGGCTGATCGCGCTGTCGTCGCGGTCGAGCACGGCGAAGGTCAGGTTCGCGACGTCCATGCTGATGCCGTATCCGAGCACGAACAGCAGCAGCACGCTGCCGAGGATCGCGAGGGTGGCGCGGATCGGATCGCGCCGCAGCTCGAGCGTCTCCCGCCTGGAATAGGCGAGCATGCGCGTCGGATTGAATGCAGCATTGCGCCGAGCGGGCGGGGCGGCGGTTGCCGATGCGGGAGTTGGCAAGACGGCCGCCGGCCGGCCGGCCAGCTCCGCCCCGTCCGCGATCGCCTCTTCCAGGCAGGCGATGAAGGCCTGCTCCAGCGTGGCGGTGCCGCGTGCAGCCACGATCGCCGCGGGCGTGTCCGATATCAGCACCTTGCCCGCATGCATCAGCGAGACCCGGTCGCAGCGCTCGGCCTCGTTCATGAAATGGGTCGAGACGAAAATCGTGACGTTGTCCTTGCGGGATAGCTCGGCGAGGATCTGCCAGAAGCGGTCGCGGGCGACTGGATCGACGCCGGACGTCGGCTCGTCGAGGATGAGAATGTCGGGCGCATGGATCATGGCGACTGCCAGCGACAAACGCTGCCGCACACCCAGCGGCAACGTGTCGGGCAAAGAATCGGCGACGTCGGCAAGATCGAACCGCGCGATCATCTCCTTGGTGCGCGCGGCGATGGTGTCCGCCGGCAGCCTGAACAGCCGCGCATGCAGATCGAGATTCTGCGCGACCGTGAGCTCCGAATAGAGCGAGAACCCCTGCGACATGTAACCAATGCGCCGCCGCACCGACATGTCGCCGGCATCGATGGTCTTGCCGAACAATCGCGCGGTGCCTTCGCTCACCGGCAGGAGGCCGGTGAGCATCTTCATGGTCGTGGTCTTGCCGCACCCGTTCGAGCCGAGGAAGCCGAAGATCTCGCCCTTCCTGATGCGGAAGCTGACATCGTCGACGGCCACGAAGCCGTTGAACCGTCGGGTCAGATGATCGGCCTCGATCGCGATCTCGTCATGCCCCTCGCCGCGCGGCGGGATGACGACATTGGTGTAGGTACTGCGATCCGCATCGGGCAGGAGGCGGATGAAGGCGTCATCGAGCGTATCGGCGCCGGTCTGCCGCTTGAGTTCGGCTGGCGTTCCCGTCGCCAGCACGCGGCCGGCATTCATCGCGATCAGGACGTCGAACTGCGCGGCCTCTTCCATGTAGGCGGTCGAGACGATCACGCTCATGCCGGGGCGGCTGGCGCGGATCGAGGTGATCAGTTCCCAGAACTGGCGGCGCGACAGCGGATCGACGCCGGTGGTCGGCTCGTCCAGGATCAGAAGCTCGGGATCGTGGATCAGGGCGCAGCACAGGCCGACCTTTTGCTTCATGCCGCCGGAGAGTTTTGCCGCCGGCCGGTCGGCGAACGGCGTTAGCCCGGTGTCGCGCAGCAGGCCGGCGATCCGCCTGCTGCGTTCGGCCTTGTCGTGTCCGAACAGGCGGCCGAAGAAGTCGATATTCTCGAACACCGACAGTGTCGGATATAGGTTCTTGCCGAGCCCCTGCGGCATGTAGGCGATGTCGGGACACACGTTGCGGCGATGGCGCGAACTCGCCATGTCGCCGCCGAGCACGTGGACACGTCCCTGCTGGATCGCGCGGGCCCCGGCGATCAGCGAGAGCAGGCTGGATTTGCCGACGCCGTCGGGGCCAATCAGTCCGACCATGCAGCCGGATGGGAGGTCGAGCGTGATGGCATCCAGTGCGCGGGTCTTGCCGTAGTTGAGGCCCACGTCGTCGAGATGCGCCACGCTGCCGCGCTCGGCAGGTCGCTCGGCTGCGGCAGCCGTGCTCATCTCGTCAGCTTGATGTTGAGATTGCCGGGCCATTGCGCGGCCGGATCGAGCTGCACATAGGCCATGCCGGGCAGGCCGGTCTTCACGTGCTCGATGTGCTGGCGCAGCAGATCGGGTGCGATATGCGCCTTGATGCGGAACATCAGCTTCTGGCGTTCCTCCTCGGTCTCGACGGTCTTGGGCGTGAATTGTGCGACGTCGGCGACGAAGGTGGCTTTGGCGGGAATCACATATTGCGGGATGGCGTCGAGCACGAGGCGAACCTCGGCGCCGATCGCGACGCGGCCCGCATCCGCCGTCGGCAGGAAGAACGTCATGTAGACGTCGCCGAGATCGACCATGTTGAGGACGCGGCCGCCGGCGGCGAGCACCTCGCCGGGCTGCGACACGCGATACTGCACGCGGCCGTCGCGCGGCGCCTTCAGCACGCTGTCGTTGAGGTCGGCATTGATGCTCTCGATCGCGGCCCTGGCGGCGTCGACCGCGGCGCCGGCGTCGATCACCATCGCGCGAGCGGAGCTGATCGCGGCCTCGGACGCTGCGACCTGGGCGTGGGACGCGGCGAGCGCCGCCTTCGCGGTGGCGTTGGAGGAGCGGTCGTCGTCCAGGACCTGCTGCGACACCGCGCTCGTCTTGATCAATTGTTCGGAGCGATCGAGCTTGCGGCTCGTGCTGTCGAGTTGAGCGATGCGCTGGTCGACCATGGCTTCGGCGGCTTTGCGTTCGGCCTCGCGCTGGTTCACCAGGCTCTTCGCGGTCTCGACGTTGATCGCCGCGCGCTGGAGCTGCGCATCGGCCTGGCGGCGCTGGGCCTGCAACTGCTCGGTGTCCATGCGTGCCAGAATCTGACCCGCGCGGACGAAGTCGCCTTCGCCGACCAGGATCTCGCGAATCCGCCCCGGCGTCTTGGTGGCGATGTCGATCTCGACCGCTTCGATGCGGCCGTTGCCGCGGGCGAAGCCTGCCGGCAGCGTGTTGGCATCGCGGTGCTGCCAATAATAGTAGCCGCCACCTGCAACGAGCACGGCGATCGCGGCGATGACTCGACCCGGCGTGAAGTTCATCTGTTCAAAACGCCGTGCGGCGGCGCCCACTATTGAGATACCCGCCCGCCACTCGTGCGAAAGGGCCAACTCAACATTGCAGGGTATTTTGCACCGCAACTTGATGCAGATCAGATCGCGGCAGGAAGCGTCCTGCCTCTATTTTGGGCCGTGCGTCGTCATAGCCGCTCGTCCGCCCAGATTGTCAGGCGGACGAGCGAGGCTTGTCGAACGGATGACTAGGGGCTCGATCCGGGCCGCCTCACTTCACCAGCGGGCAGCCGCCATCCTTCAGAGGCCGGAACGCCTGGTCGGCGGGCACCTCGGCGAGCAGCTTGTAGTAATCCCACGGTCCTTTCGACTCCTCCGGCTTCTTCACCTGGAACAGGTACATGCTGTGCACCATGCGGCCGTCTTCGCGCAGCACGCCGTTGTCGGTGAAGGCGTCGCGTACCGGCAGCTCGCGCATCTTCGCCATCACCGTCTTGGTATCGCGGGTGCCCGCACCCTGTACGGCCTTGAGGTAATGCAGCGTGGCGCTGTAGGTCGCGGCCTGGTTCATCGTCGGCATGCGCTTGACGCGCTCCAGGAACCGCTTGCCGAAGGCGCGGGTCTTGTCGTTGAGATCCCAGTAATACGCCTCGGTGACGATCAGCCCCTGCGCGAGCTTGAGGCCGAGGCTGTGCACGTCGGAGATGAACATCACGATCGCAGCCAGGTTCTGGCCGCCGGCGACGATGCCGAACTCGCCGGCCTGCTTGATCGCGTTGATGGTGTCGCCGCCGCCGTTGGCGAGCCCGATGATCTTGGCCTTTGAGGCCTGCGCCTGGAGCAGGAACGAGGAGAAATCCGCCGTGTTGAGCGGATGCTTGACGCTGCCGAGCACCTTGCCGCCCGCCGCCTTCACCACGTCGCCGGTATCGCGTTCGACCGAATGACCGAACACGTAGTCGGCGGTGAGGAAGAACCAGGTGTCGCCGCCGGTCTTGACGATGGCGCTGCCGACGGTGTGGGCGTTGGCGTAGGTGTCGTAGGTCCAGTGCGCGGTGTAGGGCGAGCACGACTTTCCGGTGATGTCGGAGCTCGCCGCGTCAGTCACGATCATGATCTTCTCGTACTGCTTCGACAGCTCCATCACGGCAAGCGCGGTCGCCGAGGTCGGCAGGTCGATGATCATGTCGACGCCTTCGGTCTCCCACCATTTGCGGGCGATGGTGGAGGCGACGTCGGGCTTGTTGAGCACGTCGGCACTGAGCATCTCGATCGGCTTGCCGAACATCTGGCCGCCGAAGTCCTCGATCGCCATTTTGGTCGCCTCGACATTCCCCATGCCGCCGATGTCGGAATAGACAGAGGAGAAGTCGGAGAGCACGCCAATCTTGAGCGGTGCCTGCTGGGCGGAGGTGGGGGCGATGAGGGCAGCGGACAGCAAGCCGGCCGCGGACACGAGTGCTGCGATAAATCTCATGAATACGTTTCCTCTTACACGGGACTATTCTGTCCCTTTGTCCGACAAAGCTAGATCGGGCTCCCAACAGAGTCAATTTCCTCCAAGATCTCATGAATAGCCGGAGTTTGACGCTTAAGGCGCCCGTGCGTATGATTTGTCCGACAATCGCCATTGGAGGTCGATTTGCCTGTCGCGCCGCTCTTCCGACCGATCGATGTCGCCCCGGCCTATCAGAAGGTCGCGGACGCCATCGAACGCGAGATCGTCAATGGCCGCCTCAAGCCGGGCGATCCCATCGGCACCGAACACGATCTGGTCCGTCAGTTCGGCGTCAACCGTTCGACCATCCGTGAGGGCATCCGTGTGCTGGAGGAGGGCGGGCTGATCCGGCGCGATTCCTCGCGCCGCCTGCACGCTTGTCTGCCGCGCTACAGCAAGCTCGCAAGCCGTCTCAGCCGTGCGCTGGTCCTGCACGAGGTCACCTTCCGCGAGCTCTACGAGGCCTCCATGACACTGGAGGTCGCCAGCATCGAAGGCGCGGTGGAGCGGGCGAACGAGGAGAATCTCGCCGAGCTCGATGACAACCTCGCGCGCAGCGAGGCCGTGGTCGGCGATGCCGCGATGCTTGCCGAATGCGATGCCGAATTCCACGTTCTGGTCGCCAAGGCCTCGCAGAACCGCGTGCTCCAGCTCGCGCGCGAGCCGGCAGCGCAATTGTTCTATCCGACCACGGAGATGATCGTGACCAATGTCGCCGAAGGCGGCCCGCGTCTCGTCGCGGCGCACCGCCATCTCATCGAGGCGATCCGTCACCGCGACCGCGAGGCCGGCGTGCTGTGGACGCGCCGGCATCTTCAGGACTGGCGCCGCGGATTCGAGAAGATTGCTTCGCTCGATCGTTCGGTCGAGCACATGTACATGGAGCACGCGCGGGCGGCCCGGCATAGGTAGCGCAAACAAACAAGACGCAAGATCTCAAGTAATAAAATCCAGCAAAAAGACATCACGTGGAGGAACGTATGACCGGCGACACCGCAGCCACCATCTCGAAAGCGCGCGAGCATTCAATCGGTGATCTCTTGCGCCGTTCCGCCGGCCGAGAGCCGAGCAAGCTTGCGGTGAGCTGCGGCGACGTCAGCTGGACCTTTGCCGAGATGGATGCGATCTGCAACCGGCTCGGCCGCGGCCTGCTCGGCCTCGGCGTCGGAAAGGGTGATCGCATTGCGGTGCTCTCGCGCAATTCGCACGCCTTTGCCGCGCTGCGTTTTGCAGTGGCGCGGATCGGCGCGGTGCTGGTGCCGATCAACTTCATGCTCAATCCGGACGAGATCAATTTCATCCTCAAGAGCTCCGGCGCAAAGCTGCTCGCGACCGGACCGGATTTCGTCGAGCCTGCGCGCGCAGCCAGCGCGAGGGATTGTGCGGTCGAGAAGATGATCTGGCTGCCGGGTGAAGACCCTGCGTCCGCGCCTGCGGGCCTCACCACCTTCGACGATCTGCTTCATGCCGACCGCTCGTTCCTGGAAGCGTCGGTCGACAGCCGCGATCTGGCTCAGATCGTCTATACCAGCGGCACGGAATCGCTGCCAAAGGGCGCGATGCTGACCCATGAAGCCGTGATGTGGCAGTATGTCAGCTGCATCATCGATGGCGGCATGAGCGTGGAGGACAAGTTCCTGCACGCGCTGCCGCTCTATCACTGCGCCCAGCTCGACGTGTTCCTGGGACCGCAGATCTATCTCGGCGCCTCCGGCGTGATCACCGGCAAGCCGACCGCCGACAACATCCTGGCGCTGATCCAGGCGCACAGGATCACGTCGTTCTTCGCGCCGCCGACGATCTGGATTTCGATGCTGCGCTCGCCGAACTTCGACAAGACCGATCTGTCGACCCTGCAGAAGGGCTATTACGGCGCCTCGATCATGCCTGTGGAGGTGTTGCTCGAGCTTCAGCGCCGCCTGCCCAACGTCAAGTTCTGGAACTTCTACGGCCAAACCGAGATCGCGCCGCTCGCGACCGTGCTGCGGCCGGAGGACCAACTGCGCAAAGCCGGCTCGGCTGGCAAGCCTGTGCTCAATGTCGAGACTCGGGTGGTCAACACCGCGATGGAGGACGTCAAGGTCGGTGAAGTCGGCGAGATCGTGCACCGCTCGCCGCATTTGCTGTCCGGCTATTACAACGATCCGGTGAAGACTGCGGCAGCATTTTCGGGCGGCTGGTTTCACTCGGGAGACCTCGCCACGGTCGACGAGGAAGGCCACATCACCGTGGTCGATCGGGTTAAGGACATGATCAAGACCGGCGGCGAGAACGTCGCCAGCCGCGAGGTCGAAGAGATGGTCTACCGCATCCCCGCGGTCTCGGAGGTCGCCGTCGTCGGCTTGCCTGATCCGCGGTGGATCGAGGCGGTCACCGCCATCGTCGTGGTCAAGAGCGGTGAAAAGCTGGACGAGGACGCCGTCATCAAGCACTGCGCTGCCCAGATGGCGCATTTCAAGGTGCCCAAGCGCGTCATTTTCGTCGATGCCTTGCCGAAGAATCCGAGCGGCAAGCTGCTCAAGCGCGAGCTGCGCCAGCGCTTCGTCGGCGGCGAGACGCTGAACAAGGCGATCCAGAAGAATTTTGGGGCATAGAACCGGGCGGCGTTGGGCAGCGTCGCGGTCGAGCTTCGCTAGCCGACGTTGCCGGCCAGCTTCCTGACGTCGTCGGGCGTCTGTCCGAAGCGGCGGCGAAACGCGCGATGGAAGTAGGATACGTCGTGGAAACCCGCGAGATGCGCGATCTCGATGATCTTGCGGGTGCGCATGGCAGGGTTTCGAAGCAGCCGTTCGGCGCGCAGCAAGCGCTGCTCCAGCACGAACCCGCTATAAGTGATGCCGGCCTGCTCGAACAGAAGCTGGATCGTGCGTGGGCTGACCCGGTGCATGGCCGACAGGACGGTGAGTGACAGCGCGGGGCTGTCCAACTGTGCCAGGATGTCGGATTTGAGAGTCTCGAGACGTGCTGCGGCAAGGCCGCGCGTCCGAGCTTCCTCGGCGACATCGCCGCGGGCGCCGATCATCAGCACCGAAAGGTCGAACAAGTGCTGCGAGACCGCATCGAGCTCCGCAGGCGCGAGCTTGTCGGCATAAGCATGCGCGAGATCGTAATACCGCAGGAACATCGACGTGATCGGATTGGCGCCGGGAATCGACTGGGCAATCAGGTCCTCGGCATTCGGGCACGCCCGCAGTAACGCCTTGCGGGGCAACAGTGCGGTCTGGAAGTTGCCGTACCCTGTCTGGGTGATTTGGGCACCCTTGATCGAGGGATCGCCGATCGTGAGATCGCCGGCCGCAATGTTCAGTGCGCGCCTGCCCATGGTTCCGTTCAGAGCCGAATTTGGTGACATGGCGACAACCAATTCGTCGTTGGTGCCCATGGACACGAAGCTCATCGGCGTACCGTAGGAGGCGGACAGCCGCAGGCGCGGAAGGATGGCCGGCGTGATCATTCGGTGCACCGGGCCGTCTCCGATCGGAACGAAGTCGGTCCCCATCACCCGCCGGCAGAACTGCTCGCGCCACCCCTCATAGGCCGGCCCCGTCGGATCGCCGTTGAACGAGAGTTGTGGCTGTGTCATCGATCGGAAGGCGCAGGTTTGTCGGCGATCTGCCGGCAGGTTGTACCGTCAGGCTGATGCGCCGCAACGGCAAAAGCGCGGGATTGCGTGATAAGCCACTCGCGATGACGTGCGGGGACCGCGACCAGGTGCCGCAGTTCGGTACGCCGGGATCACACAGGCAATTCCCGCTATGGTGTTCGCGCGGGGGCGAAGCTCAATACTTCTTCACCGCCGCTCCGAACGCGAACCACAGCGCCATTGATGCGAGCCCGAACGCGCCGAGCAGCAGGAAGGCCGGACCGTAGCCGGTCCATTGCGCGATCCAGCCGCCGAGCGCGGGGCTGAGGCTGGCGCCGACACCCTGCACCGTGATCACGGCGCCCTGGCCGAGATTGATACGGCCGGTGCCGTTGAGCGCGCGCGCGACCATGCCGGGGACGGCAACGGTCTGCAGACCCGTGCCGATGCCGTCGAGCACCTGCATCGGCACGACGCCCCACCATCCCGTCACGAAGAAGGCGAGCACGCCGCGGATGGGCAGGAACATGAAGGACACCAGGATCACCGGCCAGTAATTGCGCTTGCTCGCGGCCTTCATCGCGATCAGCGACGTCACGACCATCACGCCTTGTGCAATGACGACGGTGGTCGCGACGAAGCTCGGGCCGTTGGCCTGTCCCTCGGCGACCGCCGCGAGCCCGTAGAGTGGAACGATCGCGGCATTGCCGAGGTGGAATAGTGCGAGCGCGAGTGCCAGCACGAGCAGTGCCTTGTGCTTGAGCAGCATCGCCATCGCATCCGGCGGAGCCTTGGAGTCATCCTCCTTGCTGCCGCGCGCGGCCCGGTCATCGATTGCCTTGGCCGGAATCATCAGCACGCAGGCGATCGCGATGGCACCGAACAAGGCCGCCAGCATGAACACGGCGACATAGCCGTATTTGTAGCCGAGATAGCCCGACAGGGCGGCGCCGACCATGTTGCCCGCGTGGTTGTACGCCTGGTTGCGGCCGTTGAGCGCATTGAAGCCCTTCTGCTTGGCGATGCCCAGCGTGATGCCTGTCACCGCCGGTACGATCGCGGCGCTCGCCAGCGATTGCGCGACTTGCGAGAACGTCACCGCCCAGAAGTTTTGCGAGATCAGAATGATTGCGGATGCCGAGACCACGCAGATGCCGGGAATCACGACCCACATCCGCTTGTTGCGGCTGGCATCGATGAAGCCGCCGATCGGCGTCGTGATCAGCATGCCCGCGACATTGCCGATCGTCAGCGCAGTGCCGATCAGTCCGGTCGTCCAGCCGCGCTCCTGGAGGAATACGCCGACGAACGGCCCGATGCCCGACTGCATGTCGGCCATGAAGAAATTGAGCGCGAACAGGGGCCAGAGGCGGGACGGAGAAGGGGATCTCGATGTCATCGAAACTCGAACATGCTCTTCGTGTGTCGTGATCCTCTTGCCGATCGCTCTGGCGTTGATCTGAAGCGTAACGGGCGCTGGCCGCGTTGGTTCCAGTCACTCCCTTGCTGCTCATCGACCTTGCTGAACGCTCGCTCGCAATGTCATCCTGCGATCATTCCCCATGGAGCTCGCGTCATGCCTCTCTGGTCCTGCGAAACCTGCGGCGCTCAATTCCCGAGCGGTGGAAATCCGCCCGTCTCCTGCCCGATTTGCGAGGACGAGCGGCAGTTCGTGAACTGGGAAGGGCAGAGCTTCCTCACGCGCGAGGAGCTCATGCGGGGATACCGACTGGTGGGACGCGACGATCTCGGCCTCACCGGCATCGGCCTGGAGCCGAGCTTCGCCATCGGGCAGCGCGCGCTGCTGGTGCCTCAAGGCGACGGCTGCGTGATGTGGGATTGCATTCCGCTCGCAACCGATGAAGCCATCCAATACGTTGCCGCACTCGGCGGACTGAAGGCCATCGCGATCTCGCATCCGCACTACTACGGCGCGGTCGCCGACTGGAGCGACACATTTGGCGGGGTGCCGGTCTACCTGCATGCCGACGATCGCGCTTTCGTCACACGGCCGCATCCCTCGATCGTGCACTGGACCGGCGAAAGCCACCGCATCTCCGACGATGTGCTGCTGCTGCGCACCGGCGGTCATTTTGCCGGCGCCACCATGCTGCACGCTGCGCGCTGCGCGGACGGCAGGGGCGCGCTGCTCACCGGCGATATCGCCCAGGTGACGATGGACCGCCGCTTCGTCAGCTTCATGTATTCCTACCCCAATTACATGCCGCTCAATGCCGCCGCGGTGCGGCGGATCGCGACCGCCGTCGAGCCGCTCGCCTTCGATCGGATCTACGGCGCTTGGTGGGGACGCAATATTGCCACTGGGGCCAAGGCGGCTTTCGCGGCATCGGTCGAGCGCTATATCGCCGCCATCGCCTGAGCGGTCGGTTCGCTGGATGTATCTTGCCCGTCCAAAATAACTGTACTATAAGTACAGTTATGTGGCGTGACGCAACGGCGCGTCTGCCGGTTCGGCATGATCGATGCATCCCGCCTCAAGCGGCGCATTCCGGGTGGCGAGCGGGAGTTCGGTTCTTGACGGCACATTACGACATCTTCGAAGCCGGCGACGTCACCCTCCAGTCCGGGGCCGTCTTCTCCGCGCTGAAGCTCGCCTACAAGACCTACGGCACGTTGAGCCCGGCAAAGGACAACGTCATCCTCTATCCGACCTCGTTCAGCGCGCAGCATTTCGACACCGAGTGGCTGATCGGCCCGGACGGCGTGCTCGATCCCACGCGCTATTTCATCATTGTCCCGAACTTGTTCGGCAACGGCCTGTCGTCCTCGCCGTCGAATACCGCGGCGCCGTTCCCCGAGGTGACTTATCACGATGCGGTCGCGGTCCAGCACCGGCTGCTCACCGAGCGCTTCGGCATCGCAAGGCTCGCCCTCGTCTACGGCTGGTCGATGGGCGGCATGCAGGCCTATCACTGGGCGGCGCTGCATCCCGATATGGTCGCGCGCGCGGCCGTGGTCTGCGGCAGTGCGCGTTGTGCGCCCTATAATTACGTCTTCCTGGAAAGCGTGAAGGCGGCGCTCACCGCCGATCCCGCCTTCCGCGACGGCCGTTTCGCCGGGAAGCCCGTCGCCGGCTATCGCGCCATGGGGCGCGTCTATGCCGGCTGGGCGATGTCACACGGGTTCTATCGCGACGAGCTCTGGCGCGAGGCCGGCTTCGCCTCGCTGGAGGACTACCTCGTTCGCACCTGGGATGCGGCCTTTGCCCGCCGCGACGCCAATGATCTCCTGGCGCAGATCGGCATCTGGCAGCGTGGCGACATCAGTCGCTGTGGAGCATTCGGCGGCAACCTCGATCGG
The DNA here is from genome assembly GCF_032918005.1 of Bradyrhizobium sp. NDS-1. NCBI lineage: Bacteria > Pseudomonadati > Pseudomonadota > Alphaproteobacteria > Hyphomicrobiales > Nitrobacteraceae > Bradyrhizobium > Bradyrhizobium sp. NDS-1. The sequence goes on along the minus strand of NZ_CP136628.1, from coordinate 7,006,938 downwards.
GCGCTGGCGGCGATCAGGGCGCACATGCTGCTGATGCCGGGCGCGACCGATCGTTATTTCGACGTCCGCGACAACGAGGACGAACTCGGCCGGCTGACCAACGCGAGATCGGCCGTGCTGCATCCGATCCCGTCCCTGCACGGCCATCGCGCCGGCAACCCCGTTGGCAATCTGCGCGACCAGGCCTTCATCAAGGCCGAGATCGCAGCCCTTCTCGGCAAGTGACAGAGGCATCCGACCATGACTGACGCGACCGTTTCAGAGTCCGGCCACCGCCTGAAGCCGCTGACGCCGGCGATGCTGCGCGAATTGTCGATGCGCTCCAATGTCCAGGGCGCGGCGCGTAGCCTCTGCCATTATGGCGTGATCGCGCTGGTCGGCACGCTGATATGGAAGGTCAGTGCGACATACGGCGTCCTCTGGGCGCTGCCGTTGATGGCGGTGCAGGGCTATTTCGTCGCCTTCCTGTTCATGGCGGTGCACGAGACGGCGCATAAGACCGCGTTCAAAAGCCGCGGTCTCAACCTCGCGGTCGGCTATCTCTCAGGCTTCATCGTCGGATTGCCCTACGAATATTACTGCCTGTTCCACTGGGATCATCACCGTTACACCCAGGATCCGGACAAGGACCCCGAGTTGGTCGTCGGCGTGAAGCCCAAATCCGACACGCAGCTCGCGATTGCCTATAGCGGCCTGCTCCAGGTCGCCGGCCGTCTGCGGCTGATGCTCGGCCATGCCGTCACGGGCAAGGTCACTGTCCCCTGGATTCCCGAGGGCAAGCGCGCCACCATCGTCATCGAGGCGCGCGCCTATGTCGCGCTCTATGTCCTGATGCTCGCGCTCTCGCTGTGGTTCTCGTCAGCGTTGCTGCTTTGGGTCTGGATCGTGCCGCTCGTCATCGGGCAGTTCTTCCTGCGGCCCTATCTCTATGCCGAGCATACTGGCTGCGACCGCACCCGCAGCGCCTTCCAGAACACCCGCACCACCTACACCGGCGCGGTCGTCAAATGGTTCGCGTGGAACATGCCCTACCACGTCGAGCACCATGCTTATCCCTCGATCCCCTTCCATGCGCTGCCCAGGCTGAACGAGATCGTCGACGGCGAGATCGTGCATCGCGGCCGCGGCTACATCAGAACGACGCGCGAGACGTGGGCCTGGTTTCGCCGGCAGCGGCAGGGCGGCTAGTCAAATGCAAAGCCCCGGTCGCAGTGCGACCGGAGCTTTGTCGTGAAGGCGATATCAGTAGATCCCGTAGGCGCAGACATTCACGACGCGGACGCGCATGCCGTGACGGGTGCGGACGAGGCGTTCCTGGTAGCAGTTGCTGACGCCGGTGTTGAGGTAGATACCGCCAAAGCCCCAGCCGGGACCCCAGTGGTGATGACCGTGGTGATGATGGAAGCCGCCGGCCGAAGCGGCGGTGGGGGCGAGAGCGGCGACAGCGAGCGAGCCGGCGGCGATCAGACCAAGTGCAAGCTTACGAAACATCTTCATTCTCCATTTGGCGCTAGGGCCATTGCTGTGTCCCTGCATCTCGGTCGGGCCGAGACGCGAATGCGTTCACGCCGTTGGCCGAGAATCGTGTTTCAGGATTGTTTCGTCGGCTGCGGCGATGCACGCCGCGGTCAGGTTTTATGCGCCGCGCGGTAGCGCGCGGCCATGGCCTGCGTCAGCTCCGTCATCTTGTCGCGGAGATCGGCGGGCTCCAGCACCTCCGCCTCGGGACCCAGCCGCAACAATTCGGCTGCGGCGTGCCAGGATGTCTTGCCGACGGGCACGCGCGCAATGCGCCAGCCGTCGGCATCAGCGCTCTCTTCGAGCTGCGTGCGCGCCTTGACATAGGGCTGGCTCAAGGCATCGAGCAGCTTGACGCCGAACGGCGACAGCCGCACGACAGCGACATTGGGATGCATCTCGGCCTCGAGACGAAGCGTCGAAGCCTGCCAATATGCGGCGAGATCGAAATCGGCGGGGCGCTCGAAGCGATCGTCGAGCGCCGTGCAGTCGAGCACGCGCGCGACGCGATAGGTGCGGACGTTGCCGTCGACCTGCCCTGCGAGATACCAGCTGCCGCCCTTCAGCACGAGGCCGAGCGGCGCAACGCGGCGCTGCTTCTCTGAGCGCCAGCTCTGGTAGCGAATCTTGATTAGCGACCCGCGCAAGGCCGCCCCGGCGATCGTGCGCAGGTGCTTTGGGTCTTCGGTCTCGCCAAACCAGCCCGGCGCGTCTAGGTGAAAACGCTCCTGCATCCGTCCGGCGTCCTCGCGCAGATTAGCCGGCAGCGCGGCCATCAGCTTGTTCTGCGCGGCGATCATCGCAGCATCGAGCCCGAGCGCCGCGGCCGGCCCCGGCAATCCCGCCAGGAACAGTGCGCCCGCCTCGCTCTGCGACAGGCCGTTCAGCCGCACGCGATAGCCGTCGAGCAGGCGATAGCCGCCCTCCGCGCCGCGATCGGCGTAAACGGGAACGCCGGACGCCGCCAGCGCGTCGATGTCGCGATAGATCGTGCGCACGGAGACCTCGCAGGCCTCCGCGAGCTCGGGCGCGGTAACCTGCCCCCTGGCCTGGAGGGTGGTGAGGATCGACAGCATCCGGCTCGCGCGCATGATTGCTTTAACCATACCTGACACAGGATGTCAGGTATGGGTCTCTACAAGACGCGTCGTCAGACGACACCCCAGGAGACCTGTTATGACCGGACCTGCCATGACCGATCCGAGCCGCATCACGCTGTACTACTCGCCGCAAAGCCGCGCCACCGGCACGCGGGTGCTGCTGGAGGAGCTGGGGGCGCCCTACGATCTCCATGTCCTCAACATGAAGGCCGGCGAGCAGCGTCAACCCGCCTATCTCGCCATCAATCCGCTCGGCAAGGTGCCGGCGATTCGCCACGGCGACGCCCTGGTAACCGAGCAGGTCGCGATCACCATCCATCTCGCCGATCTGTTTCCGCAGGCGGGGCTGACCCCGGCGCTGAACGATTCGTTGCGCGGTCCTTATCTGCGCTGGATCGCCTATTACGGCTCATCCTTCGAGCCGGCGCTGATCGATAAGTTCATGCAGCGCGAGCCGGCGCCCATCACGCAGTCGCCCTATGCCGACTACGACACCATGCTCGGCGCGCTCGAAGCGCAGCTGTCGAAGGGGCCGTATCTGCTCGGCGAGCGTATGACGGCTGCCGATGTGCTGTGGGGCGTCGCGTTCAGCTGGACCATGATGTTCGGCATCGTGCCGAAGAAGGACGTCTTCGTCCGCTATGCCGAACGTATGACCGCACGGCCGGCGTTCCAGCGAATCAATGCGGCGGACGACGAGATGGCTGCGGAGCATGCCAAGGCGGTCGGAGGCTGAGGGCGCGCGCCTCACATTCCCGGGCAAGCGTAGGCGCAGACCCGGGACCCATAACCACAGGGTGGTGTCTTGCGAAGATTCGGAGCTAAAACTTCGGCGCTCGCTTCTCCGCGAACGCCTTGATACCTTCCTTGATCTCGTCACCGCGCATGCTGTCGCGGTGGCGCTGGTCGGCGGCGCGATCATCGAGCTCGCCGCGGGCGAACTCGTTGATCGCCCGCTTCATGCCACGCATCGCCTGCGGCGCGTTGCCGGCGAGGACGCCAGCGAGCTTGTCGACCTCCTCGTCCAGGAATTCCACCGGCACCATGTCGGTGAGATAGCCGATGCGCAGCATCTCCGGTGCACTGATCTTCTGCGCGGTCAGGAACAGTTTTTTCGCATTGTCGACGCCGAGCCGCGTGACGTAGCGTTTGATGCCGCTCCGGTAATAATGCAGCCCGAGCCGCGCCGCCGGCATGAACATCTCGGCGGTGTCGACCCCGACGCGGAAATCGCAGGCGAGCGCGAGGTCGGTCGAGCCCCCGTAGACGCCGCCATTGAGCCGGCAGATCGTCGGCATGCCCAAATCCTCCAGCCGGTTGACGACCACCTCGAAGGCGGAGCCCGCACTCTGCTGCTCGTTTGCGCTGACGGCGCGCTCGGCGACCGAATTGAGGTCGTAACCGGCGGAGAAGACGCGGCCGGTGCCGGTCAGCACCAGCACGCGGATGGCTGGATCTGTCTCGATCTGGTCGAACAGTCTGACGAGCTCGTCGAGGTCCTCCGCCTGGAGCCGGTTGAGATGCTTGGGCCGGTTGAGGCGGATGGTGGCGCGTGCGCCGCGGCGTTCGAGCAGGGGGCCGGTGGCTGCGTCGGTGATGTCCGACATTCTTGTCTCCATTTAGCTGTTTTCGAGCGCGCGCCGTTTCGCCTCGGCGTCGATGGTCTCCGCGAGATCCGCGTGCCGCGCATGGGCCGCTTTGGTCATGTTGCGGCCGGCCGTGGCGGCCGCGAACTGGGCCAGAGCGGAGATCATCGGCTTGGACATGCGGGAAGGCGGCTCGGTTCCGGCTCTTACGGTCCCGGCTGGGACGTCGGCGCCAAAGTGCCCGCCCGGGTCGAGGCCGTCAACGACGGGCCCGGGCCCAGGCGTCGTCGAAAAACAGGCCGAGGGCCGATGAGAAAGGCCGGCTGGGGCCGCTACCTGAAATGCGGCGGCTCGTCGTAACCGCGGCGGCTGCTGAAAAACAGCAGCACCATCAGTCCGATGCCGATAATGATGGAAAATCCCGCGCCCAGTGCCAGCGCCACATAGCCTTCCGTCGGGATCGGCTCACCTTCGACCGCCATTGCGGAGTAAGCGAAGTAGCCGGCCGCCGCCAGCATTCCCAGGAGGAGGACGACGAGGAGTGCACGCATGCTGCGGTCTCCGGTTGTAACCGGAAACCAACGGTTGCAGATCGCGGCGGTTCCCGAATTTCGCCCCGTGCTAGACGGGGAACCCGGCAGGGCTCCGGGCGAGCTGCATCGGCTCCTTCAGGCGCTCTGGGCGGTCTTCACCACCACGACATTGCTCTCATCGTGCTGGGCAGGACCCGCCTCGCGGGGCGCCTTTTCGGCCTCGGCGGCATGACGTTTCAGATAGCCGCGACGCATGCCGATTTCGTCGCGGACGAATTCGTAGCCGAGCTTGAAGGTGTCGAGCCCGTCAGTACTGATCGTGCCGTCGCGCAAGCCGATGACGGCGCGGCGCAAGATCCCCTCCAATTCGTCCTGGAGACATTCGAGCTGATCCAGAGAGTGGGCGTGCTCGATCCGCTCGCCGATGTCGAGGATGGCTGTGGAGAGCTCGCTGGCCTTCTCGGGCGCGATGCGGGTGATCTTGGCGTAGATCGCGGCGAAGATCGAGCCGATGACGCTGAGCGCGACGGCGCCCAGATACATCAGGTCGCTGTACTTATCCATGAACGACTTGGTGTCGTCGTTGATGTAGTCGGCCGCGCCCTGATGCGCGATCACGAAGGCGTCCTTCTCGACCGAAGCCGGCTCTATTCTGGTGGCAAAGCCATTGTCGAGCCCGAGCGCTGATTTGTTTTCATAGATGATGCGTGCGAGCTCGCCTGCCGTGCTCGGCGACATTCTGGATTGCGCGACCAGCAGCCATTCGAGCCCGATCGTGTCGAGATCGTCTTCGGGAATTTGCGGCGAGGCCGACAGCGTGCCCGCCGCCAGCGTCTCGCTGGAAATGCCCGGCAATCTCCGCGCCAGCACCTTGGCCTCGTCGATCGCGTTGAGCGTGAAGCCGCCGCGCTTGGCGGCCAGCTCATAGGTCTTGTCCCGCACTGCCCTGGAGGCATGGACGATGGCGATCACCGCGCCGAAGCCGTTTGGCGCTGCAAACAGCTTGTCGAGCGTCGAGCCCTGCGGCGCCATCTGGATTTTTGCGGCGTCCGGACCGTCGGGGATGTCGAGGATGCTGCGGACGAAAGCGAGGGACGACTCGTTCTCGGCGACGACCGCGACCTTTTTCTTCCTCAACTCGGCGATCGACTTGATCTTCTTGCTGCCGGGACCGAGCAGAAGCACGAGATCGTGTTCGAGGATCGCGAGCGTGCGCGCCCGCAGCGGCACCTTGGCGTCGGTGCGCAGGACGGCAAGGTCGGCCTCCTTGCGGTCGAACTGTGCGAGCGCCTTGGCATTGTCCGCGTTGTTGACGATCTTGATCCGGAAGCGCGAGGCGTTGGTCTTCAGCACGGTGGCGAACTTGGCCGCGAACAGCGCCTCGTCGCTGTTGGGAGCGCTGACGGCAAAAGTCAGCGTTTCCGAATTGTGCAGCATGGCGCGGCCGCCCCAGACAGTGGCGAGCGACAACAACAGGGTCAGCACGACGTAGAGAAAGACCTGCTGCTGATTGGTCTTGATGACCTTGGGACGCCGGGGCGGCGGCTCGGTCGGTGATGAAATGGGGCCTTCAGTACTCATGGCAGCACTCGGGCCTTATTCTTTAGGTGGCCGGCGGCTCGCGGACGTGGTCGCGGCGGGCGCCTCTGCAATTCATAAACATCTGAAAAAAGAACGATATTCGCTGCCGTCAATGATAGCGCGAAGGCAGCGGAAAGCAAATTTCGAGCCGGAGGTAACCTTACTCCAGGCCGCCGCGGCGATTAGTCATCCTATCACAAGTTAGCCACACTTGGCGATTTTCCGGTTCCCCCCGGCTGCATTCCGCCGCGGGAGATGTCATAAATCGCGCGTCCCGGCGATTTGACCGGTCCAAGAAGAAGTTGCGCTGAACGCTCCAATTTTTCTTGTCACGTCAATGAGGGCGTCAGCTTGTCGTTTCCACCCATGTCATCGGCGGTTCCGGTCGAAGCGCTCATTGGCTGGATGTTGCTGCTCACCTTCAAGCACATCATCGCCGATTTCGTCCTCCAGACCGCCTGGATGGCGCACGGCAAGGACCAGAAGCATGGCTGGGCCCTGCCACTTCTGGTGCACTGCCTCGTTCATCTTGCGGTTGCGTTGCCGCTGATCCTGATCGTGGCGCCGAAATTCTGGTTTGTGGCGCTGATCGATTTCGTGATCCACATCACGATCGACCGCGCCAAAGGGTTCGTCTCGGCCAATTTCGGGGTCGACCTTGCGCATCCCTGGTTCTGGACCTTGATCGGCGTCGACCAGGCCCTGCATCACCTCTCCGGCTTCGGCCTCTCCATCTATATGGCGGCGAACTGAGGCTGGCCCGCACCCGTCATTTCCGTGTTCTCGCTTCGCGAGCCCGGAATGATGGCAGTCGGCAAAGCCGCCGCCTGATTCGCGGCCAGGGCGCAACCACCCCGGGTGACTACCGGGCAGCGTGGTTAACCTTTCATTAGAGAATTGCGCTGCATCTTCGCCGTACGAGGGAGAACTGCAATGTTTTCAAGCCGCGATTCCATTGAAAGCGATTTCTGCCCGGTCCGCGACGAGCTCCTTGGCGAGATGTATCGCGCCAGCGAGAGTGGCCTGCCGAGGTTGGTCGAGAGTGTTTCCCCTGACGCGCGCGCCAGGCTGGCGCTGTTCTGCTATCGCCGCAGCCATCTGCATTCGCTGGCGGTCGCGATCGCCGGAAGCTGCAGCGAGCGCGACCTGATCGAGAATGGTGGCCGCGTCGGCTCGACGCTGTACGCGCTGGCGCGCGAAGGCACGGCGAAATCCTCGCCGTCGCTGTCGGGCGGCCGCAAGCCGATCACGCTGTCGACCAAGCCGCTCTCGGTGCTCGCACCGCTCGAGGACGAATTCGACGACGAGATCAGCGAAGCCGTTCCGGCCTAAGCGGCCTCTATCGCCGGCAACCCGAACTTCCGCCGCGCCATCGCGCATTCGGCGTCGCCCGGCATGCAGGTGCGGCACACCTCCGGCCGCAGCGCATAGATGCCGCAGGCGGTCGCTTTCCCAATTTCCCCCTGCAGGGCCGAGCAGCGATCGCCCTCGCAACGCATGCCGGATTGGCGTTCGTTGACCAGCGTCTCCGGAATCGCTGCAAGCTCCTCGTCGCTCTCGATCGAGAAGCGCGGCCAGTTGGCCGAATAGCCGCAGCACGCGCCGCAATTCTGGCAACAGCTCGACGGATCGGTGGGGGAGTGCTCTTCCATCATCGTCACGTATTCTTCAAGTATCTTTGGGAGGGCCCCAGACCAGGCTCTGCCGCCATCTTGCGCGCAGCACGTCGCGTCGTTCCGGATATTTCTCGTCGAGATAGTTCGCCTCCACGACGCGGTCGGTGCGGAAGCTGCGGAAGTCGCCGCGCAGCTCGCACCAGGCTGCGAGCAGCCTCACGGCTTCGAGATAGCCGACCGAGATCGGCCAGATCATGCGCTCGCTGGCGCGGCCCTGCTCGTCGCGATAGCGAAGCATGATCTTCTTGCCTTCGTGGATCTGAGTGCGCGTGCGCGCCATGTCCAGCCGGTCCGGCTCCCTGTTCCAGCTTGGCCGCGCGCGGCTCGCCGGCTCCAGCACGAAGGGCCGCAGGCGCTCGGGGACGGTATCGGCGATCTTGGCCATCAGGTCTTCGGCGGCGCGTGCCAGCGCGGAGTCGGCGTGGCCCGCCACCCATTGCGCGCCCAGCACAGCCGCCTCGATCTCGTCGGGTGTCAGCATCAAGGGCGGCAGGTCAAAACCCTTTTCCAGGATGTAGCCCATGCCGGCTTCGCCGCGGATCGGCACGCGCTGACCGATCAGCGTGGCGATATCGCGATAGATCGTGCGCTTCGAGGTCTCGAGCTCGGCCGCGATGGCATCCGCCGTCAGCGGCTTACGCGTGCGCCTCAGCACCTGGATGATTTGAAACAGCCGGTCGGCGCGTCTCATGAGTGGTCCCTTGTCGGTGATCTTTTCAGAAGGCGGCGCGCGGCTGCTGACAGGATGTTGGCAGCAGGGGGGTTCTATACCGGGACAACACATCGACTGAAGAGGATTTGTCCATGATCATTCCAACCCATTTCGGCCCGGCCGTTCCGTTGTGGCGCGCCCAGATGTGGCAGGCCCGGAATTGGCAAGCATTGGCGCTCAGCCGCCTCGCTTCGCTCGATCTCATGGCCGTCGACCTCCGATTGGCGCTCGCGAGCGTGGTGACACGTTCGCTGGTCCAGGCCGCCGACGCGCTGGTGCGGCATGTGATGGGCCGCGCCTGGCGAGGCGCCCGCTTCGCAGAAGATATCACGGCTGCTGCCACCATGGTGGCAGCAGCCGGTCGCTAGGTTCCGTCTTCGAGAGGTTCAGGAGAGCACGCATGATCACGCTTTACGGCTTTGGCGCCGGCTTTGGCCTGCCGGAAATCAGCCCCTTCGTCACCAAGACCGAGGTGCAGCTCAAGATGGCGGGATTGCCCTACCGGAAGGAGCGGGCGATGCCGCCGGCCTCGCCCAAGGGGCAACTGCCGTTCATCGACGACGGCGGTGAGGCGGTGGCCGATTCCACCTTCATCCGCGCCCATATCGAGCGGCGCTACGGCTTCGATTTCGACGCCGGCCTGTCGCTGGCCGAGCGCGCCCAGGCCTGGGCGTTCGAACGGATGATCGAGCACCACGTCTATTGGGGATTGGTCGGGGCGCGCTGGGTCGACCCGGTCAATTTCGCCAAGGGGCCTGCCCACTTCTTCGACGGCGCACCGGAGCACAACCGCGAGAAGCTGCGAGAGGATGCGCAATTCCGCGTCGCCGAGAACTATCTGCTCTCGGGCCTTGGCCGCCACGCGCCCGATGACGACGTCGACCTCGCGGTGCGTTCGCTGTTCGCATTGTCGGTGCAACTCGGCGACAAGGCGTACCTGATGGGCAACAGGCCCTGCGGCGTCGATGCCACGGCCTTCGGCATGCTGGCCGGTATCCTCTCGCCCTTCTTCGAATCGATTCTGCGCGAGCGCGCCGAAGGCTTTCCGAACCTCACGGCTTACGTCGACCGCATGATGGACGATTACTATCCTGAGTTCGCCTGGACCCCGCTGCGGCAGGCGGCTTGACGCTCGTAGGACGGAAGCCTGTTAACGACGCCGGCAGCTCAGCGTAAAGCACAAAACAAAAGAGCCGGCCCTCGGGCCGGCTCTCGTCGTCACAGAAGTCTCGCTTGCTGTTACTTCACCAGCGTGTACTTGCCGTTCTTCACCGTCAGCAGGATGCGCGAACGCTCGTCGAGGCCATAGCGGTCCTTTTCGGTGAAATTGTAGACGCCCTGGCTCGCCGCCAGCTCCTTCTCCGTCAGCAGTGCCTGGCGGATCGCTTCGCGGAATTCCGGCGTGCCCGGCTTGGCCGTCTTCAATGCCGCCGGAATGATGCGCTTGAGGATCTCGAACGCATCGTAGGAATGGCCGGCGAACTGGCTGCGGCTGTTCGGACCGTACTTGGCTTCATAGGCCGAGTTGAGGGCGAGGCCCGGCTTCTTGGTGAGCGCGGTGTCCGGCTGGTCCTCGGGATCCATGACGGGGCCGGAGGCCATCAGCACGCCCTCGGCCGCTTTGCCGGCGATGCGGATGAAGTCCATGCTGGCCGCGCCGTGGGTCTGGTAGATCAGGCCCTGATAGCCACGCTCACGCAGCTCGGTCTGCGGCAGGGCGGCCGCGGTGCCGGAGGCGCCGACCAGGATCGCGTCGGGATTGGCGGCAACGAGCTTGAGCACCTGTCCGGTCACCGAGGTGTCGGGACGGGCGAAGCGCTCCTCGTCGACGATGGTCATGCCCATCGGCACGGCCTGGGCCTTGAGGTCGTTGAACCAGAGGTCGCCGTAGGAGTCGGAATAGCCGATATAGCCGAGCGTCTTCACGCCCTTGGACTTCATGTGTTCGTACAGCACCTTGCCCACGATCGGGATCGGCTGCGGCATCGCCACCGACCACTTCATGCGCTCGGGGGTGATCGGGAAGGGCGCGAGGCCGAAATGCGGGATGCCGGCTTCGTTGGCGACGTTGGAGACCGCGATCGTCGGCGGCGTCAGCGCCGAGCCCATGATGATGTCGGCTTTGGATTCGGTCACGAAGCGGCGGGCGTTGGTCGTCGCGGTGGTGGGATCGCCGCCGTCGTCGAGCACGATCACCTTGAGCGGTACGCCGCCGATCTCTTTCGGCACGAACTCCAGCGCGTTGCGCTCGGGAATGCCCAGCGCTGCGCCGGGGCCGGTCGTGGTGGTGGTGATGCCGATGGTGACTTCGCTGGTCTGAGCCAGCGCGGGCAGGGCCGGCAGGGCCAGTGTCGCCGCGGTGATGGCGGCAGTCAGGTAAAAGCGTTTCATCTATTCCTCCCTTTACGTGTTTCCTTGAAAGCAGAAATCGGGGGGTAATTCAGCCCCCTCTTTTGGTGATGCGGCGATTTAGCTTCCCGTGAACTTGGCTACCATTTCCGCCGGGAATGGTGCCGATTTCAGCTTGTCGGAGTTAACGGGATCGCGGCCGACCAGAACGCGGGTTTCGAAACCCTCGATCGCCAGCGCATCGTCCTTGTAGACATTGTGCTTCACCTCGAAGCTCGAGCGCTTGATGCTCTCGATCTTGGTTTCGATGGTGATCCAGTCGCCATAGGTCGACGGGATGTAGAACTTGGCCCGCGTGTCGACCATGGGAATCCCCACCAGGCCGTATTTGCGGACCAGGTCCTGCTTGGAGAAGCCGGCGACCTCGAACAGGGTCGAGGTCGAATCGTCGAACATCGCGAAATAGCGCGGGTAGTAAACGATGTTGGCGGGGTCGCAATCACCCCACTGGATCTGGACGTCGCGCCGGTTCACGAACATGCGCGGTGCCTTATTTCGGCGCCATGCGCAGCGAGCCGTCGAGGCGCACCACTTCGCCGTTCAGGTACGCATTCTCGACCATGTGCAGCGCAAGCGCGGCGAACTCGTCGGCCTGGCCGAGCCGGCGCGGGAACGGGATCGCGGCGGCGAGCGAGTCCTGGGCTTCCTGCGGCAGGTTCGCGAGCAGCGGCGTCAGGAATAGGCCGGGCGCGATGGTCAGCACGCGGACGCCGAACTGCGCGAGCTCGCGCGCGATCGGCAGCGTCATGCCGACGATGCCGCCCTTCGAAGCCGAATAGGCGGATTGGCCGATCTGGCCGTCATAGGCGGCAACGGAAGCGGTGTTGATGATGACGCCGCGCTCGCCGGTTGCCTGCGGCTCCAGCTTTGACATCTCGGTCGCGGCCAGGCGCAACATGTTGAAGGTGCCGATCAGATTGACCTTGATCACCTTGTCGAAATCCGCGAGCGCCATCGGGCCGTCGCGGCCGACCACGCGCTTGGCGACGCCGATGCCGGCGCAATTGACCAGCACACGGGCCGGGCCATGGGCTTTCGCAGCCTGCGCGACCGCGGCCTCGGCAGAGGCGGCATCGGAGACATCGCAAGTCACGGCCACGCCCTTGATCTCGGCGGCAACCGTCTCGGCAAGCTTGGCATTGAGATCGCACACCGCGACCTTGGCGCCCTGCGCCGCCAGCTTTCGCGCAGTGGCAGCGCCGAGCCCCGATGCACCGCCGGTGACGATGGCTGCCTGATCCTTCAACAACATGGCGTTCTCCTGTGGCGTTGGTTTCTTACCCGACCGATATCACACGGTCCGACGGATTGGCAGCGTAGAGCTCCTCGATCAGCGCGGCGCGATGCTCGAGCACCGCGCGCTGGTTGATCGAGCCCTTGTCGGTGACCTCGCCCTTGTCGATGGAGAGCGGCGCGTCCATCAGGATCGCGCGCGTGATCCGCGTCGAGGATCCCGTGGCCTGGCTGAGGAAGCGCGTCAGGCGCTCGCGAAAGGCGTCGCGCACCAGCCGGTCGCGCGTCGCGACGACGAGGTCGTCGGTCGGCAGCGTCGGGTTGATCAGCCGGCAACCGTCGAGGTCGAGCACGACCAGCGCGGAGACCTCGTCGCGGTTGATGCCGGCGATGACGACGTCGCGCACCAGCGGCGCACAGGCCGCGGTGAGGCGCGCGCGTAAGGGGCCGACGCTGACCCAGGTACCGCTGGCGAGCTTGAAGTCTTCACCGACACGGCCGTCGAAATCGAACCCGGCGTTGAGATCGTCGGGATCGGCGGGCTTGAGCGCATCCCCCATCTTGTAGAATCCTTCTTCGTCGAAGGATTTCGCGCTGATGTCGGGCTGGCGCCAGTAACCGGGCATGACGTTCGGCCCCTTGGCGCGCACTTCCAGCTTGCCGTTGTTCGGCACGAGCTTGGCGTCGTTGCCCGAAACAGGCAGGCCGACATGGCCGGAGCGGCTGGTGCGTGGATTGACTGACATGAAGAACGGCGCAGTTTCGGTTGCCCCCAAGCCGGTCAGCATCGGCACGCGGTAGCCCTTTTCCTTCACAGCGAGCTCGTCGAGGCTGTCCCAGATGAACGGTGACAGCGCGGCGCCCGAGAAGAACATCGCATGCAGCCGGTCGAAGAACTTTGCCCGCAGGCCCTGGTCGTCGCGCAAATAGGGCAGTAGCGATTCATAACCCTTGGGCACGTTGAAATAGACCGTCGGCGAGATCTCCTGGAGATTGCGCACGGTCTCCTCGATGCCCCCGGGCATCGGCTTGCCGGCGTCCAGATACATCGAACCGCCATTGTAGAGCGTTAGGCCGATATTGTGGTTGCCGCCGAAGGTGTGATTCCAGGGCAGCCAGTCGATGATGACGGGCGGCTCGTCCTTCAGGAAGGCAAGCGTCTCGCGCAGCATCACCTGGTTGGCGCAGATCATGCGCTGGGTGTTGATGACGGCCTTGGGGTTGCCGGTCGAACCCGAGGTCAGCAGGAATTTCGCGATCGTGTCAGGGCCTATCCTGCCATGGACGTCGTCGAGATCGCTGCGGATCGGCGTCGCCATGAGGTCGGCGAGCAGGGTGACGTCGCGGCCCGGCACGTGGCCATAGGACGCCGCGATCTCGGTGCCGAGCGAGACATTGGCGGTGAGCGCATCGGCGAATCTGTCGGCATCCTCGGCAAAAACGAGGCCGGGCGTCAGCAGCTTCATCAGGTAAGACAGCTTGCCGTAATCCTTCGACACCAGCGAATAAGCCGGCGACACCGGGCAGAACGGGATGCCGGCATAGAACGCGCCGAACGCAAGCAACGCATGGTCGATCGAGTTGCCGGAGAGGATCACCACCGGCCGCTCCGCCGACAGGCCGCGCGCAATCAGGCTCGAAGCGATGTGCCGGCTCGCGGTGAGCAGCTCGGCGTAAGTGATCTTGCGCCAGCCGCGGCCGCCCTCGCGCTCGGCCATGAAGACGCGGTCCGGCGTGGTCTTGGCCCAATGATGCAGGCGGTCGGTGATGCGGACGGGATAGTCGCCGAGCGGCTGTTTGGGCCGCAGGTAGATCGTGCCGTCGTCGCGGCGCTCGATGTTGACGACGGGATCGCCGAACGAGATGGGCCGCAGCGGGAAAGTGCTCGCGCCGCGCTCCGTGCTGGAAGAGGACGGCTGCGCGCTCATGATTTTGGCTTCACCTTTGCGGTCTTGTGCTCGAGGAATTCGCGGATCCTGCGTTTCGCCTCTTTGTCGCTCTGCGCCACGGTCGCCATCAGCGATTCCATCAAGAGGCCGGTCTGCGGATTGGCCTCCGCGATCATCGGCAGCGCCTGGAGCACGGCGAAATTCGTCAGCGGCGCGTTGGAGGCGACCTTGGTCGCGAGCTCCAGCGCCTTGCCGAGGGCGTTGCCGGCTTCCGTCACATATTGCGCGAAGCCGTAGGAGGCGCCTTCGGTGGCGCTATAGACGCGCCCTGTCAGCATCATGTCCATCATCCTGGCGACGCCGATCAGCCGGGGCAGCCGCACCGAGCCGCCGCCGCCGACGAAGATGCCGCGTTGCCCCTCCGGCAGCGCGAAATAGGTCGAGGGCTCGGCGACGCGGATATGCGCCGAGCAGGCAAGCTCCAGCCCGCCGCCGATCACCGCACCCCTGAGGGCCGCGATCACGGGCACGCGGCTGTACTGGATGCGGTCGAACACCCGGTGCCACATCTGGGAATGGAGCAGTCCGCCGGTCGCGTCATGCTCGGTCAGCTCGGAGAGATCCAGGCCACTGGAGAAATGATCGCCGATGCCGTGGATGACGACCGCGCCGATATCCTCGGGCAGCGACGCGAAACACTCGCCGATTTCCAGGATGATGCCGTCGTTGAGCGCATTGCGCTTGGCCGGCCGGTTCAGACCCACGGTCAGAACCCGGTCGGCCCGCTCGATCTTCAGCAGCCCGGAGGCGCCCGCGGCAGCGGTCTCGGCGTTTCCCTGTGTCATTTGCGTCCTTGTCAGAATAGTTATGTTGTATAACGAATTCTGGGGGAGTCAATATGCCGGAGCCAATCATATGGCCGAGACCGTGCCTCAAACTCTGTGTCGTCCCTGCGAACGCAGGGACCCATAACCCCAGGAAATTGTTTGGCGAAGACCCGTTGTTCGGTATTCCTGCCGGTCGCAATCGATAAATCGAGCGGTATGGGTCCCTGCGTTCGCAGGGACGACAGCTGAGCGCTGGGCGCGGGCTCGGACCCTACGTCGCCTCACATCACCTGATGCACGTCGATCACCACCCGGTCCGCATGCCGCGCCGCCGAGCCGACGAAAATGTGCTCCATCAGCCAGCGATATTTCTCGTGCCCGGTCTCGAACCGCGGCACGGTGCGGAAATAGATCAGCTTGGGATCGACCGGCTCGCCGCGCTTGAGCTTCTGCAGCAGTTCGACCGGGCCGAAGCGCATGCCCTTGTTCTCGACATAGATGATCGCGCCGTCATCGGTCTCGAAGGCGTATTTCGCCTCGAGATCGATCAGCTCATTGGGGCGGATGGTCTGGAAATCGGCGCCGAACGGAAGCACTCTGCCATTGATCGCGCCCGTCACCTCACCGCCGACGATCGGAATGATGCGGCGCACCCCGATGCCGGTCTCGCCGGCGGTGACGACATCGCCGATGCGGGCGGTGACGGTGAAGACGTATCTGGTCTCAAGCGTCGGTGTGGTCATCGCTTCCCCTCATCAATGCGCCATCATCCGTGTCGGCAGCCAGGTCGCCAGCAGCGGGAACGCGATCAGGATCACGAGGCGCACGACGTCCGTTGCCACGAACGGGCTTACGCCCTTGAAGATGGTGGAGAAGGAGACGCCCTTCACCACACTTTTTATGACGAAGACATTCATGCCCACCGGCGGAGTGATCAGGCCGAGCTCGACGGTCACGACGATGATGACGCCGAACCAGATCGGGTCGAAGCCGAGATGCATGATGACAGGGAAGACGATCGGCACGGTCAGGATGATCATCGCCATCGCATCCATCAGGCAGCCGAGCGCGAGATACATCACCATGATCAGCGCCAGCACGCCGTAGGGACCTAGGCCAAGGCCGGTCAGAAATTCCGTGACCTTCTGCGGCGTCTGCGTCACCGTCAGGAAATAGCCGAAGATCAGCGCGCCGATCAGCACGGTAAAGACGGCGGCCGCGGTGCGCGTCGCCTGCAGTAGCGAGGCCAGCACCTTCTCGCGGTCCAGCCGGCCCGTCACCACGCCGATGATGAAGGCGCCGGTGGCGCCGACGCCGCCGGCTTCCGTCGGCGTGAAGCGCGGCAGGAAGGGCAGACCGTAGAGGCCGCCGATCACGAATATGAACAGCAGAACCGGAGCCCAGATGTCCTTCAATCCGGCGAAGCGCTCGCGCCAGGGTGTCACCTTGCCCTTCGGCAGGAAGTCAGGGCGGAAATAACCGATCAGGAAGATCGTCAGCATGTACATTGTCATCGCGAGCAGGCCCGGGATTATGCCGGCGATGAACAGCTTTCCGATGTCCTGCTCGGTGATGATGCCGTACACCGCAAGCACGGTGGAGGGCGGCAGCATCGCACCCAACGTGCCGCCGGCCGCGATCACGCCCGTGGCAAAGGACTGCGGGTAGCCGAAGCGCCGCATTTCCGGATAAGCGACCGCGGAGAAGGTTGCGGCCGTAGCGACCGAGGAGCCGCAGATCGCGGCAAAGCCGCCGCAGGCGCCGACGGTCGCGATGCCCAGCCCGCCGCGCAAATGGCCGACGAAGCCGTTGGCTGCGCGGAATAGCTCGCGGCTCATGCCGGAGTTGGTGACGAAGGCGCCCATCAGCAGGAACATCGGGATCACGCCGAAGGTGTAGTCGGTCACTGTTCGCATCGTGACCTGTCCGACCATCTTCAAGGCCGGCGTCGAGCCGACGAGATAGCTGAAGCCGCATACGCCAACGAGGCCCATTGCCATGCCGACCGGCACACGCAGCAGCATCAGGGCGAACAGGGCAACAAAGCCGATGACGGCGACGGCGTCGGTATCCATGCTTACTCCGTCACCTTGATTTTCGGTTCATGTATCTCTTCGGGATGGAAGATCAGGCGGTACGTGCGGATCGCGATCAACAGCACGGCGCAGACGTCGCCGATCCAGGCGACGAGGAAGAATGGCCATGTCGGCATGTGCAGGTCGAAGGTCTGAACATTGTCGTTGTAGGTCAGCCGGACCTTGTCGAACAGCGTCCAGGTCTGCACGGTGACGACGAACAGCAGCACCAGCGTCGCAAATATGTCGATCATGCGCTGGTAGCGCGGCCCGACATTGGCCCAGATCAGGTCCACGGTGATGTGGGTGCCGCGATAGGACGTCGCCGCGATGCCCCAGAAGATGAGGATGCCGAGTAGCATGCGGCCGATGTCGAAGCTGTCGGGGATCGAATAGTTCAGCGTGTTGCGCAGCAGCACCGACAGGAAGATATCGAGCGCGACGATGCCGACGAAGCCGGCCGCGATCCATTCGATCGAGTCGATCACGCGGTCCATCCAGGAGCGTCTTGTCGGCTGTGGCCCGTCGGGTTCTGTCATTGCTTGATCTCGACTCCAGCGGCGGTTCTTCGCTTCTCCCCGCGTGCGGGAAGAGCGGCATCGCATCGAAGACGCGATGCGGGTGAAGGGACCCGCTCGGCGAGCCCATCCCTCACTTTCATGCCGGAAGCAGCCCTCCCCCCGGCCCTCTCCCACCAAGAAGGGGAGAGGGAGAGGGAGGGCCGATCGGGTGCGGCGTCACTCTGCCAGCGCGTTGTACTTCTTCAGCGAGGCCTTCAGATCCGCGAGAGCCGCATCAGGATCGGCGCCGGTCTTCTTGGCATTGTCGCCCCACGTCTTGACCAGCGGCTCGGCGGCCTTCTTCCAGGCGGCGGTCTGCTCGGGTGTCAGCTTGTAGACCTCGTGGCTGGATTCCGCCTTCACCTTGGCGATGCCGGCGTCCTCGAACTTGCCCCAATGCTCGCCGACCGCGCCTGCCGTCTCGACCGTGCAGTTCTTGTCGATCGCGGCCTTCTGCTTGTCGGACATCGCATTGTACTTGTCCTTGTTGATCACGAACACGAACGTCGTGGTGTAGAGAGGCGCCTCCATGTCGTATTTGGTCACCTTGTCGATGCCGAACAGCACCAGGGAGCCCCAGGGAAAGGTGACGCCGTCGGCGACGCCGCGCTCGATGATGTCGCGCACTTCCGGTGCCGAGGACTGCACGTTGGTGCCGCCGAGCGAGGTGACGAAGTTTGCCATGGTGGCGTGCGCAGGGCGGATCTTCATGCCCTTCACGTCCTCAGGGCTGACGATTTTCTTGGTCTTGGAATGGAAGGAGGAGGGCGAGTGGACGAAGGCGAGGCAGTATTTGACGTCCTTCATCTCCTTCTCGGCATATTTGCGATACCAGGCGTCGAGCCCCATCGAGCCGCCCTTGGCATCCGAGATCAGGAACGGCAATTCCCCGGCGCCGATGATCGGGAAGCGGCCGGGCTGGTAGCCGGGATTGACATAGGTGACGTCGGCGATGCCGTCGCGCGCCATGTCGTAATGGTCGAAGGCCTTGCCGAGCTGCTGGGCCGGAAACACCTTGCCCTTGATGGTGCCGCCGGAATCCTTCTCGACCGCCGCGGCCCAGTCTTCCAGCGATTTCTGCAGGGGATGCGAGGCCGGCACCCAATGCGAGATCTTCAAATCGAAGGTCTTGTCCTGCGCGTAGGCAGGCGTCACGCTCGCGGCCAGCAGCAATGCCAGACAGGCTTTTCTCATCACGCGTCTCTCCCTGTTTTCGACGGCGGGCTTCGATGGCCCGGTCTCATTAATTAACATGTTATCTAATTGGCTGGCGCGTTCAAGCCGGAACTGGCATGCGGCCTTGCCGCGTCGTCTACGTCAGCCATGTTGCATGGATTTGTCGCTGCTCGGGCGACGACCGCTCCCCTTCTGCCTAACAATTATGTAGTATAATTATCGTCTGCTGGCCGGCGCGACAAGCGGGCCGCATGCAAAGCCTACAGGATCGGAAGGAGCAAGTATTGCGGACAAGAGTCGCAATCATCGGGGCCGGGCCGGCCGGATTGTTGCTTGGGCAACTGCTGCACGCATATGGCATCGACAACGTCATTCTGGAGCGGCAGAGCCCGGACTATGTGCTCGGCCGTATCCGCGCCGGCCTGCTGGAGGAGGGAACCGTCGCGCTGCTCGACCAGATCGGCGTTGGCGCGCGGGCACATGCCGAGGGCTTGGTGCATGAGGGCATCGAACTCGCCTTTTCCGGCCGCCGTCACCGCATCGACATGAAGGGCGCGACCGGCAAGACGGTGATGATCTATGGCCAGACCGAGGTCACGCTCGACCTGATGAATGCCCGCAAGGCCGCCGGTCTCGTCTCCGTGTACGAGGCCAGGGACGTGCAGCCGCATGATTTCGACGGCAGTCACCCGCGCGTAACCTGGGTGAAGGACGGCGTCACCCACACGCTGGATTGCGATTTCATCGCCGGCTGTGATGGTTTCCACGGCGTCAGCCGCGCCAGCGTTCCGGCGACCGCGATCGAGGAGTTCGAGCGGGTCTATCCGTTCGGTTGGCTCGGCATTCTGTCCGATACGCCGCCGGTCAGCCACGAGCTGATCTATTCCAACCACGCGCGCGGCTTTGCGCTGTGCACCATGCGCTCGATCAAGCGCAGCCGTTACTATGTCCAATGTTCGCTCGACGATCACGTCGACCAATGGCCGGACGATCGCTTCTGGGACGAATTGAAGGGCCGGCTCGACCAGGAGGCGGCCGACAGCCTCGTCACGGGCCCGTCGATCGAAAAGAGCATCGCGCCCTTGCGCAGCTTCGTTGCCGAGCCGATGCGCTTCGGCCGGATGTTCTTGTGCGGCGATGCCGCGCACATCGTGCCGCCGACCGGAGCCAAGGGCCTGAACCTCGCCGCTTCCGACGCGCATTATTTATCGAGCGCCTTGCGCGAGTTCTATGACGAGAAATCCAGCGCCGGGATCGACGCCTATTCCGCCACCGCGCTGGCGCGGGTCTGGAAGGCCGTGCGCTTCTCCTGGTGGATGACCTCGATGCTGCACAAATTCCCCGACACCGGCACCATCGGTGCCCGCATCCAGCTTGCCGAGCTCGACTATGTCACGCAGTCGCAGGCCGCGATGACGTCGCTATCGGAGAATTATGTCGGGCTGCCGTTTTAGAACGAGCAGGTGCCGTAGGGTGGGCAAAGCGTAAGCGTGCCCACCAGCTTTCTCAATTGTGAGAGATCGTGGGCACGGCGCTTCGCGCCTTTGCCTACCCTACGGCTCCGTCATTGCAGCATCGTCCGTTTCAAACGCCCGCGCAAATTCCGTTTAAAACTTTGTAATTGGTGCAACGGTCATGCACATCGCGTTCAATGTCGGCAACACAGCAGCGCGAGACAGAAATGACCTCTCCTGACATCCCCTCCGACTTCGAGCCGCATTTCCGCAAGGCGCCGCTCACCGATCCCTGGGAGCCGCTCTACTCCAGGAAGACCGACAAGGGCGTCACCGTGGGATTGCGGCTGGCTACGCCCCACACCAACGCGCGCGGGCTGATCCATGGCGGGCTGATTGCGGCGCTGGCGGATGCCGCCATGGGCTATAGCTGCGCCCAGGCGACCGGCTGGACGACGTCCTTCGTCACAATCTCACTGTCGGTCGATTATGTCGGCGCGGCCGAGATCGGCCAATGGCTCGCGGTCGAGGGCGAGGCGATCAAGACCGGCTCCACGATCTGTTTCGCGCAATGCCTGGTGAGGGCCGACGACGCCCTGATCGCGCGAGCGAGCGGGACGTTTCGCGTGGTGCCGAAGAAGGGGTGAAGCTCTCCCGTGCCCCGGACGCGGTGCGGCGCGAAGTGGCGCTCCGCAGAGCCGGGGCCCATCCATCGACACGCTACAGTACCGCCGACTGGGTCCCGGTTCTGCGCAGCAACGCTACGCGTTGCAGCGCGTCCGGGACACAAGACCTACCCGAACCTCCACTCTGCCATCTCCACCACGAGATCGACGAACGCCCGCACCTTCGCCGAGAGCAGGCGCGAGGTCGGATAGACGATGTGGATCGGAAGCGCCGGCTGTTCATATGCCGCGAGCACGATTTTGAGCCGTCCGCGTTTCAGCCCGTCGGCCGCCTGATAGGCCAGCACGCGCGTCACGCCGCCGCCGGCCTCGGCATATTGCAGCGCCGCGTCGGCGCTGTTGCTGATGAAGCGGGGAGACGGCTTCACCTCGATGTCGTGGCCGTCGTGCTGGAAGCGCCATTCCGACCAGGGGCCGAACTGGATGGTCTGATGTGCGGGGAGGGCTTCCGGCGTCTTGGGTTCGCCGTGGCGCTTGAGATAGCCGGGCGAGGCCACCACGATCCGCCTCATCTCCCCGACCTGGCGTGCCACCAGCGAGGAATCGGCGAGATGGCCGATCCGCACCGCGGCGTCGACGGCATCCTCTACCAGGTTGACGAGATGGTCGGAGAGCCGCAATTCGCCGGCGACCTCGGGATAGCGCTTGAGATAAGCGGTCATGACCGGCCCGACATGCAGCCGGCCGAAGCCGACCGGCGCCGAGACCACGAGCCGTCCGCTCGGCCGGTTGCGCTCTTGCCGCGCGGAGCCGTCGGCTTCCTCGACATCGGCGAGAATGCGCTGCGCGCGCTCCAGATAGCGCGTGCCGACATCGGTCAATCTCACCTGCCGCGTGGTCCGCTGCAGCAGCCGCGCGCCCAGATGCTCCTCCAGCGCCGCGATCAGCCGCGTCACCGCCGAGGGCGAGAGTCGCAGCTTGCGCGCCGCCGGCGCAAAGCCTCGCAGATCGGCGACGGTGACGAAGACGTGCATGGCTTCGAGGCGGTCCATGGCATTATTGCATATATCGCAATGATGAAGTGTCAAGCGGCCGGATTGTTCTGGCGGCAGAAAAGCCCAGATTGGTCGTCGAAAGACGTAGCAATGCGCCGGAATTTCAGGAGCCATTCCGATGACGGCAACTCAGACCTACGCCAGCGATATCGCCTTTTCGCCGGCGGTGAAATCGATCCAGACCCGAAAGGGGTCGCGCGAGGGCTATGCCCATGCCGAGCAGCGCGGATGGCGCACCGAGGTCGACGAGAACCTCGCGGCGTTCCTGGCTGACGCCAACAGCTTCTATCTTGCAACGGCATCGGCCGACGGCCAGCCCTACATCCAGCACCGCGGCGGCCCGAAGGGCTTTCTCAAGGTGCTGGACAAGCAGACGCTGGCTTTCACCGACTACGCCGGCAACCGGCAATACATCACGCAGGGTAACCTCTCGGAGAACCCCAAGGCCTACATCTTCGTCATGGATTACGCCCACCGCCGCCGCGTGAAGATCTGGGGCGAGGCGCGCGTCGTCGAGGACGACGAGGCACTGACCACGTCGCTGATGCCAAAAGGCTATCGCGCGCGGCCGGAGCAGGTGATCCTGTTCAAGATCTCCGCGTGGGACACCAACTGCCCGCAGCACATCCCGCAGAAGTTCGATGCGGGTGATGTCGCGGCGGCGCTGGCGGCAAGAGATCAGCGGATCGCGGAGCTCGAGGCGGAGGTCGCGGCGCTGAAGAGACAGTCGGCGACCTAGACGGCGGCCACGATTGCGAACTGACTGTCGCCGTTCAGGCGAGAAAGCTCCATTTGCGCGGGCGCGAGCAGGCCGGCAAGGCGGCCGGCCTCGAGACGATAGACCATTTGTCCGCGGATCTCGGCGATGCGGCGTCCGGCAAGGCGCCAGAGCTTGTCCTCGATCTCCTCAATCGTGAAATGCCGCACATGGAAGCGGAACGACGATTTGTGCAAAGCAAAAGGCAAACCGCTTTCAAGCGGGCACGACAGTAAAATCGGTCCCGCGGTGGCCTTTCCGGCCTGCCGGAGGAATTCGTCGCACTCGGTGACGTGCTCGATCGATTCGAAGCAGACCGCGAAGTCGGCAGACGCCGCAGCGAGCTCGAACGGAAAGTAGGCTTGTGTGAAGACGACGCGATGATCGCCGTATGATCGTTCGGCCAGTGTGACGGCCGGCGCGGAGCCGTCGATGCCGATCACTCTTGCACCGCAGCGATCGGCGATGATTCTGGCCCCGTAGCCGTTGCCGCAAAAGAGGTCGAGGCCGCTGGCCGCCTGGGGCACCGTCAAGTGGCGGCCGAGCCAGCGCGCGGCGAATTCGTAGCGGGCGGTGTGGTCCCGTCTGACGGCTCCGACCTCATGCGCGGTCTGACGTTCGCCGCTGTCGAGCGAGAGATCGTGGCCGTCGAGCTGGGCCGCCGGATTGCGCACGAAGCGATCGCCAAGTGCGGTTCGGACCCCGGGCGCAGCGGGATTGACGACGAGTGCGCGCCACAGGTCCGCCTCGGCCTCCTGCGTCAGTCCGATACTGGCTCTGGCGATCGAGCGCAGCAGCAGAGCCTCGATATTGGTCGGCTGGCTGCGCAGCGTCGCATCGAGGTGAGCGACCACGTCGGTAAAGCGTTGCTCTTCCAGCAGCGACAGGACCGAGCTCCAGCTTCCGGGCATCACGCCACCACTCTGTCGATTGCACCAAAGCCCCAATCCGCATTGAGCGCGCGCCGCAGACGATCCTTCTCCAGGCCATGCGAGAATTCGGGCAGGCTGTGGCTCTCATCCAGCAGACAGTGCCACGTCTGCGGGCTGTACCAGCCGGCGCTCTGCGGGACCGCATCGCCGAATCCGCTGTCGGTGCCGGGGGCGCCGGTGCCGAAGCGGTAGAGCGGCGGCTTCAACGCGATCGTCCGCTTGCCGAACAGCTCTGCCTCGACGAGGCCGCTCGAGTTCAGTGCGCAGACGGTCTCGATCTCCGGCTGCGCGAGGAGCTGGTAGAGGTTGAGGTCGGTCCAGCCGACCGAGCGCAGGCTCTTGATGGCCTTGCGCGCCGCCGAGTGCGGCTGGTCATAGGGGTGCGGCTTGAACAGGACCGCCGACGAGCGCACCGACAGCTCGATCAGGTCTGAAAGATAATCGCCAAGCTGAACGAAGCGTCCGGTCTCGAGATCGAGCGCCGCACGGTCGTCCGGAACCTGCCCGAGGATGAGGGCCTGAGATTCAACGGTGTCATGAAACTCGCCTTGCTCCTGACGAAGCCGGCGCGGAGCGCGGCGTCGCGGAGATCGAGCATGTTGTGCAGCAGCATCCGATGGATCGAAGCTCGGTTGGTGCGGGCCGCGAACACCACATCGTCGAGGAAGCGGACCGGATAGAGGATCAGATCGATGACGGCGATTCCAGCCTGGTCCAGCAGCCTGCACATCAGATCCGGCAGTTCGTAGCCGACCACGGTGGTGCCGCGAAACAGCTCGGTCACGGCGTTCGCGATCCCGGCGGGCAGGGTCTCGAGCGACAGGAGCTTGCCCCATCCTTCCGTTGTCAGCGGCAAGCCGGCCTGCTCGTACAGATCGGGCGTGTGAAAATAGTGATGGTCCCCGCGTAGCCGCGCATCCCACGACGCCGTGCCGACCTGCCATCCGCCGAGCCGCGCAGCGGTGCCGACGATGCCGTCGAGCCAACGGACGTGCTTCCAGGTTCCGCTTTCCCAGGTCGTTCCGACCAGATAGGGCCGGAAGAGATCAGCGGTCAGCGTCAATCGTGGAGCGGTCATCGAGCCTCGCATCACGCATTAACGTGCGAGGGGAGAGATTCAGGCGCGATGAGTTCGGGCGGGGGCTGGCGGGAGTCTCCGCGAATTCATCCGGCCGAGATAGCGCGCGCTCCGTCAACGCCGTCATTGCGAGCGCAGCGAAGCAATCCAGAGGCCTTCCGCGGAGGGATTCTGGATTGCTTCGCTGCGCTCGCAATGACGAGGAGGAAAGAGCGTGAGCCTAGCTGTCACCGCCCAGCACGAAATCAGATCGCGCTCGTGCCTTCGTGCTGGAAGCCGAGGTAGCTTGCCGCAACGCGCTCGTTCGCGGCGATGTCGCTGGCCTTGCCGCTCAGCACGAACTCGCCGAGCTCCATCACATAGGCCTGGTCCGCGATCTTCAGGGCGGCCTGCGCATTCTGCTCCACCAGCAGCACCGAGACGCCGCTGGCGCGGAGCTCGGTGACGATGCGGAAAATGTCGGCGACGATGATCGGGGCAAGGCCGAGGCTGGGCTCGTCCAGCATCAGGAGCTTCGGCTCGCCCATGAGCGCGCGGCCCATCGCGAGCATCTGCTGCTCGCCGCCGGAGAGCGTGCCGGCGAGCTGCTTGCGGCGCTCCTTCAGCCGCGGGAACAGCGTGTAGACGCGCTCCATCGAAGCCTTCGCCTTGCTTCGCTCGATGCGGAAGGCCCCCAACTCGAGATTATCTTCGACATTCATGGTCACGAACAATTCGCGGTGCTCCGGGACGAGGCCAAGTCCCATCGCGACGCGATCCTCGATGTCGAGCCGGGCGAGATCCTGGCCGGCAAAGGTGACGCGGCCCTTCAGCGGCAGGATGCCCATGACGGCTGAAAGCAGCGTGGTCTTGCCGGCGCCGTTGGCGCCGACGATGGTGACGATCTGGTTCTGGCCGACCTCGAGCGAGACCGAGCGCACCGCCTCGACCTTGCCATAGGCGACATGGGCGTCGGTGACGGACAACAGCGCGCTCATGCCGCCACTCCGAGATAGGCCTTGATCACTTCAGGATTTGACTTGATCGTGGCAGGTGTGCCCTCCGCGATCTTGGTGCCAAAATCGAGCACGACGATGCGGTCGGCGAGGTTCATGACGAACCCCATGTCGTGCTCGACCAGCAGGACGCTCATGCCGCCGTCGCGCAATTCGCGGAGCAGGGTGGCGAGCTGCTGCTTCTCCATGTGGCGCAGGCCCGCGGCCGGCTCGTCGAGCAGCAACAGCATCGGATCGACGCAGAGAGCGCGCGCGATCTCGACGATGCGCTGCTGGCCGAGCGAAAGGCTGCCTGCGAGCTGGTGCATCTGCTCAGCGAGGCCGACACGCTCGATCTGGCGGGCGGCCTCCGCGAGCAACTTGGCCTCGTCGGCGCGGTCGAGCCGCAGCATCGAGGAGATGGGGCCCGAATGGCCGCGCAGATGCGCGCCGATCGCGACATTCTCCAGCACGGTCATGTCAGGGACCAGCTTGACGTGCTGGAAGGTCCTGCTGATGCCGAGCTTGACGATCTCCTGCGGCGGCGCCTTGTCGACCTTCTTGCCGAGCACCGAGACCGAGCCCGACGTTGCCGACAGGACGCCCGTGATCAGGTTGAACGTCGTGCTCTTGCCGGCGCCGTTCGGGCCGATCAGCGCGACGATCTCGCGGGCCTGGACGTCGAAGGAGACGTTGTTGACCGCGACCACGCCGCCGAATTGCTTCCGCGCCTTGTCGACCTGGAGCAGGGCGCTGGACTGGCCGGGTGCGCGGGCGCGATGCTCCAGTTTCAGCGAGGTGTCGGGCTTCTTGCCACTGGTACGCTCGGGGAAGAACGACATCAGCCAGGGCCAGAGCCCGCCGGGCGCAAGCTGGAGCAGCGCCACCAGCATGATGCCGAACACGATGGTCTCGACTTGGCCGGAGCCGGGCAGAAGCAGCGGCAAATAGCTCTGCAGCGCCTCTTTCAGGATCACGACGATCGCGGCACCCAGCACGCCGCCCCAGACATAGCCGGCGCCGCCGACCACGGCGATGAAGAGATATTCGATGCCCATATGTGCGCCAAACGGCGTCGGGTTCACCGCGCGCTGAAGATGCGCGTAGAGCCATCCCGAGAGCCCGGCAAGCACGGCGGCGTGGATGAACACCAGGAGCTTTGCGCGCGGCGTGTGCACGCCAAAGGCTTCCGCCGCGACATGGCCGCGCCTGAGCGCGCGGATGGCGCGGCCGGTGCGGGAGTCCAACAGGTTCATCGTCAGCAGCGCCGAAACGATCACGGCGATCCAGATCGCGTAGTAGATCGAGCCGGGCGAGAGCATCTTGAACGTGCCGATCGACAGCGGCGGGATCGCCGAGATGCCGTCGTTTCTCCCCAGGAATTCCAGCTTGCTGAAGAGATAGAACAGGCCGAGGCCCCAGGCGATCGTGCCGAGCGGCAGATAATGGCCGGAGAGGCGGACGGTGATCAGCCCGAGCAGCACCGCCAGCGATCCGCTGACCAGGAGCGACAGCGGAAGGGTCAGCCACGGCGATACGCCATAGGCCGTCGACAGCACCGCGGTGGTGTAGGCGCCGAAGCCGACGAAGGCCGCTTGGCCGAACGAGGTCAGGCCGCCGACGCCGGTCAGCAGCACGAGGCCCATCGCGACCAGGGCCGCGAGGCCGATATTGTCCAGCAGCACGATCCAGAACGGCGGCATGCCGGGGATGAACGGGATCGCCGCCATGACGAGCGCGAAGACGAGAATGGGAAACCGGCTCTGCATCTTGGCGTCAGTCCTTCTCTTCCTCGACCGCCGGCGCGGCGAGCGAGCGCAGCAGCAGCACGGGGATCAGCAGCATGAAAACGATCACCTCCTTGTAGTTGGAGGCATAGAAGGACGAGAACGCCTCGACGAGGCCGACGACCAGCGCCGCGGCGGCGGTGAGGGGATAGCTGACGAGGCCGCCGATGATCGCGGCGACGAAACCCTTCAGGCCGATCAGGAAGCCGCTGTCATAGTAGAGCGTCGTGATCGGCACGATCAGGATGCCCGACAGCGCGCCGATGACGGATGCCAGCAGGAAGGCGATCTGCCCCGATAGCGTGGTGCGGATGCCCGCGAGCCGCGCCCCCAGCCGGTTCACGGCGGTCGCGCGCAGCGCCTTGCCGTAGAGCGTCAGGCCGAAGAACAGCCAGAGCCCGATGATGAAGGCGATGGTGATGCCGTAGACGGTGAGGCTCTGGCCGGTGAAGCGCAATGCGCCGGCGGTGAAGGCGCCGGACAGCACCGCCGGCCCGCGCTGGCCTTCGGCGCCGAAGAAAAGCAGGCCAAGTCCCTGCAGCGCGAGATGGACGCCCACCGAGGCGATCAGCAGCACCAGCACGGAGGTGTGGGCCAGCGGCTGGAACGCGACGCGGTAGAGATAGAGGCCGATCATCGCCACGATCACCAGCGACAGTGCGATGCAAATCGCGACCGGCGGCTTCTGGGCGGCGAAATACACGGTCAGCGCCAGCACGATGGCCGGCAGCACGACGTTGGTGACGAAGCTGCGCACGATCAGCCGCCCATGCAGCGCCTTGCGTGCCACGAACAGGTCGAACGCGAAGGCGCCGATGCCCAGCGCAAGTGCGAGCTTGGCCGTGCCCGGCATCTGGCCTGCCGCCAGCGAGGCATAGGTCAGCGCACCGTAGGTGACGAACTCGCCCTGGGGAATGAGGATCACCCGGGTGACGGCGAACACCAGCACCAGCGCGAGGCCGAGCAGCGCGTAGATCGCGCCATTGGTGATGCCATCCTGCACCAGGAACAGCATGATGGTGGTATTCAAGACCGGACGCTCCCCCTAAAGATTACGGACCGGTCCCCTGGATTGCGGTGGACGGTACGCTC
Source organism: Bradyrhizobium sp. NDS-1 (assembly GCF_032918005.1). Lineage (NCBI taxonomy): Bacteria > Pseudomonadati > Pseudomonadota > Alphaproteobacteria > Hyphomicrobiales > Nitrobacteraceae > Bradyrhizobium > Bradyrhizobium sp. NDS-1. The sequence goes on along the minus strand of NZ_CP136628.1, from coordinate 6,978,308 downwards.
ACAGCCATTGAAAAACGCATGCGATATTTGATATGGTCCATAACAATTATCAAATATAACATCAAGGGCGGGGTGGATGACCCGTCCCGAATTTAGCGGGATTACGAGCACGAGGCGATGACCGTTTCCAAAGCTGCCGAAAAGTCCTCTGAGAAGCCTGCCGATACGGCCAAGGGCCGCAAGGACGTGGCCGAGGCGCAGGGTCAGGGGTCCGCCGAAGCCCTCCAGCTCGGCGAACTCTCGGAGCAGCTCGGCTATGTGCTGAAGCGGGCGCAGCTCAAGGTGTTCGAGAACTTCCTGCGCTGCATGGCCTCGCTCCAGCTGACGCCGGCGCAATTCTCCGTGCTGCTGCTGGTCGAGAAGAATCCCGGCCGTAACCAGACCGAGATCGCCTCGACTCTCGGCATCCTCAGGCCGAACTTCGTGGCGATGCTCGACAATCTCGAGAGCCGCGATCTTTGCGCCCGGATCCGCTCCACCAACGACCGCCGCTCGCACATCCTGGTGCTGACCGACAAGGGCAAGGCCGTGCTTTCCCGCGCCAAGAAGCTCGTCGCCACCAAGCACGAGGCCCGGCTGAACGACTTGCTCGGGCAGAGCAACCGCGAGGCGCTCATCGCGATGCTCTCGAAGATCGCGAACGAGTTTTGAGGGGCGGCCGTCGAGCCCAAGCTGGCTTGTGACGAGCCCAACCCACATTCTCCGCTGTCATCGCCCGACATGATCGGGCGATCCAGTACTCCGAGACCGTTTTGGTTCATCGAGAGGCTGCGGCGTACTGGATTCCCCGCCTGCGCGGGGAATGACACCGTCGTTGGGGCTGGCGCCTCAATCCACCAGGATCACCCTTATATCGTTCACGTTGGTCAGCGTCGGGCCGGGCAGCAGCAGATCCCCCGTCGCCTCGAAGAACGTGGTGGCGTCGTTGTTGTCGAGGTAGGCCTGTGGCTGGAGTCCCTGCGCCTTCATCTTCGCGAACGTCGCCGCGTCGATCAGCGCGCCGGCGGGATCGGTGGGGTTGCCGGCGCCGCCATCGGCACCGTCGGTATCGGCGGCCAGCGCCGAGATATCCGGCGTGTCCTTCAGCAGGTTGGCGAGCGCCAGGGCGTATTCCTGGTTCGGTCCGCCGCGCCCCTGGCCGCGCACGGTAACCGTGAGCTCGCCGCCGGAGAGGATCGCGACGCGCTTGCCTTGCGCGCGTGCCTGAAGCGCGAGCTTCGCATGATCGGCCGCGACCTCGCGGGCCTCGCCTTCGAGATCGGCGCCGAGACCGATGGTCTCGTAACCGGCCTCGCGCGCGAGCTTCACCGCGGCGTCGAGCGACTGCTTGGGCCGCGCGATCAGCTCGAAATGCGCCCGGGCAAAGGCCGCATCGTCAGGCTTGCAGCTCTCGTTGGCGGGATCATCGAGCGCGCGGCGCACGGCATCGTCGATGTCGAGCCTGTACTTCGCCACGATCGCGCGCGCATCGGCCAGGGTGGTCGGATCCGCCACCGTGGGACCGGAGGCGATCGCGGAGGGATCGTCATGCGGCACGTCGGAGATCGCGAGCGTCACGATCTCGGCGGCATTCCTGCCGGCGCGCGCGAGACGGCCGCCCTTGATCCGCGACAGATGCTTGCGCACGACGTTCATCTCGCCGATCGGCGCGCCCGAGCGCAGCAGCGCCTTGTTGACCGCCTGCTTCTGCGCGAAGCTGATGCCCTCCACCGGCGCGATCCAGTTCGCCGAGCCGCCGCCGGTGAGCAGCACCAGGAGCAGATCGTCAGGGCCGGCCTCGCCGGCCAGCGCGAGCGTGTCGGCCGCGCCCTTCAGGCCGGCCTCGTCGGGCACGGGATGGCCGGCCTCGACCACGCGGATGCGGCGCGTCGGCACGCCGTATCCGTGGCGCGTGGTGGCGATGCCGACCAGCCGCTCCGGCGCCAGCCCCAGGGTGTCGAGATAGTGCCGCTCCGCCGCCGCGGCCATCGCGCCCGCGCCCTTGCCGGCGGCAAGGCAGATCACGCGTCCCCTCGGCGCGGGGCGCAGATGCGGCGCCAGCACGACGTTGGGATGGGCGGCGGCAACGGCGGCATCGTAGAGCGCGCGGAGCAGGGGACGTCGGTCGGTCATGACGAAAAGCCTTGGGCGAACAGGAGGGATCGGCGGCGAGCGCCCCCGGTCACATGCCTACCCCATCAGGCGCCAAAGCGTAAGCGGCCTTGGCCATCATTCGATTGTGCAATCGCGTGATCGCAATCGGTGGGCAAAAAAAGCTCCCTGCGAGAGCATCGCAGGGAGCCTGCCGTCCACGTCTTCCAGCGACTAGCCGCCGGCGTCGGCGCTGATCACGTCGCCGAACAGATCCCACTTGTCGCCCTTGAACTTCATGAGCTGGAGTGAGCTGATCGGTGCGAAGTCGTTCGCGCCGGTGTTGATCTTGATGCCGGGCAGCAGCACTTCGGTACGGAAGTCCTTCAGGCTGGCCGCCTGTTTCATGACGTTCTCGCGCGTGAGATTGTCGCCGCACTTCTTCAGCACTTCGACCAGCGTCTGTGCCACGCCGTAGCCGACGATGGTGCCGCCGTCGAGCTTGTCGCCTTCCGGGAAGTACTTCGCCATGAAGTCCAGGAAGCCCTTCATGCCGGCGTCGTCCTTCCACTGCGGATCGGAGACGTCCTTCAGATATGCGGCCGAGATGATGTCCTGCGAGTTCTCGAAGCCCGCGGGCTTGATCACGCTGCCGACCGAGGCCGAGACGTTGTTGAGGAAGTGCGTCGGCTTCCAGCCGATCTCGGAGATCTTCTTGATCGCCTGCGCCGCGAATTTCGGCGTGGTGATGTTGATGAAGACGTCGGCGCCGGTCGCCTTCAGCTTGACGATGTGATTGTCGATGGTTGGCTCCGACGTCTCGTAGCTTTCCTCCAGCACGATCATGCTTGCGGCCTTGGCGCCGAGGCCGTCCTTCAGGCCCTTCAGGTAGTCCTTGCCGTAATCGTCGTTCTGGTACAGGACGCCGATCTTGGCGTTGGGCATGGCCTTCAGGATGTACTTTGCGTAGATCTGCGTCTCGCTCTGGTAGTTGGGCTGCCAGCCCATCGTCCAGGGGAAGTTCTGCGGATCGTTCCACTTGGTGGCGCCGGTTGCGACGAACAGCTGCGGCACCTTCTTCGAGTTCATGTACTTCTGGATCGCCGAGTTCGGCGGGGTGCCGAGCGAGTTGAAGACGAGCAGCACCTCGTCGCTCTCGACCAGCTTGCGCGCCTGCTCCACCGTCTTGGGCGGCGAATAGGCGTCGTCGTAAGAGACGAAATTGATCTTGCGGCCGTTGATTCCGCCCTCGTCGTTGATCTTCTTGAAATAGGCGGCTTCGGTCCGGCCGATGATGCCGTAGGCGGAGGCCGGTCCGCTGTAGGGCATGATGTTGCCGATCTTGATTTCGGTATCGGTCGCGCCGGTATCGTATTTCTTCTGGGCCGATGCAGTGGAGGTCGAGGCCGCAATGAGCGCAAGCGCCAGTGACGCGGCGGCAAATTTGCCGGTGACAGCAGGCATTCCATTCTCCCTATTTTCTTGATGTGGGCGTCCCTTTTCTTGGCTTGATTGTTTTTGGCGACGCTGCCGCAATTCAATACGATTTGCCCGAAGGCTTCAAGGAAAAGCCCCTGCGGCAATGCCGCAGGGGCTGCGTCTTTAGTAGTCATTGGGCAGGGCCGCGCCCTTAGCCGCCTACCTCGCTACTGAGGACGTCGCCGAACAGCTCCCAGCTTTCGCCCTTGAAGCGCATGAGTTGCACTTGGGACAGCGGCGCGAAGTCGGTGGGGCTGGTGTTAACCTTGATGCCCGGCAGCAGGCCTCCGGGTTCGAAGTCCCGGAGGGCGGCTGCCTGCTTCATGACGTTGGCTCGCGTCAGATCGTCGCCGCACGCCTTCAATACATGCGCAAGACCCTGGGCCACGATGTATCCGTACATCACAGCCGAATCCGTGCGGTTGGCATCCGGATAGTACTTGTCGAGGAACTCATTCCAGGCCTTCATCGCCGGATCGTTCTTCCATTGCGTGTCGGTCGGATCCTTGTAGTAGTTCGAGGAGATGATGCCTTGCGAGGCTTCGAAGCCGGCCGGCTTCATGACGCTGCCGATGGAAACCGAGACGTTGTTGAGGAAATGCATCGGCTTCCAGCCGATCTCATGCATCTTCTTGATCGTCTGAGCAGCAAATTTCGGCGTGGTGACGTTGAAGAAGACGTCGGCATCCGTCGACTTGAGCTTGACGATGCTGGAGTCGATGGTCGGCTGCGCCACCTCGTAGCTTTCCTCGGCCACGATCATCGACGCCGCCTTGGCGCCCAGGCCGTCCTTCAGGCCTTTGACGTAATCTTTGCCGTAGTCGTCATTCTGATAGAGGATGGCTATCCTGGCGCCCGGCCTTTCCTTCAGAATGTACTTTGCATAGATGCGGGCTTCAGTCTGGTAGTTCGGCTGCCAGCCGATGGTCCACGGAAACTCCTTGGGATCGTCCCATTTGGTGGCGCCGGTGGCGACGAACAGCTGCGGCACCTTCTTCTGGTTCATGTATTTCTGGATCGCGGTGTTCGGCGGTGTGCCAAGCGAGTTGAAGATGAGCAGCACCTCGTCGCTCTCGATGAGCTTGCGTGCCTGCTCCACGGTCTTCGGCGGCGAATAGGCGTCGTCATAGGTCACGAAGTTGATCTTGCGGCCGTTGATGCCGCCTTCTGCATTGATCTTGCGGAAATACGCCTCCTCGGTCTTGCCGATCACGCCGTAGGCGGAGGCTGGTCCGCTGTAGGGCATGATATTGCCGATCTTGATCTCGCTGTCGGATGCGCCGGTGTCGTATTTCTTCTGCGCGGACGCTGTTGTGGACAGGGTGGCAGCCAGCACGAGGGCAGCCGAGAAGGCCCCCAATCGCACATGCATTGCAGGCATCTTGATCTCCCTAGGTCGGTTTGAATGTGTCGATTGTTCTTGTCGTGAGCGATCATTGCGCGTCGCTCCAGCACGCATTGAATACCCTTCTCAGGTGCCCAGCAAGGAGAACGCGCCGTCGCGCGAGGTCCTTCTTCTGCGAGGGGATGCGGAATATTCCGGCGCGCGAGATGAAGCGCGCCATCACTCAGCTACGCCAAAATTGCCTTCTGAAACATACGCAATTTATAATTGCGTCATGTGCGGCTTCAATGGCCGATCTCGCTCGATATGATGTCGCCGAACAGCTCCCACTTCCGGCCCTTGAAACGCATCATCTGGAGCTGCTCGATCGGGGCAAAATTGTCCGGCGCGGTGTTGATCTTGATGCCGGGCAGCAGCGTGTCCGGTTCGAAATCCTTTAAGGAGGCGGCCTGCTTCATGACGTTCTCGCGGGTGAGATCGTCGCCGCACATCTGCAGCACCTTCACCATGGTTTGAGCTGCGGCATAGCCGAACACCACGCCGGCTTCGAGCTTGTTGGCCTTGGGATCGTATTGCGCGAGGAAGTTATAGAACTTCTTCATGCCGTCGTCGGCGTTCCACTGCGGATCGGAGCCGTCCTTGAGGTAGCTTGCCGACAGGATGCCCTGGGAGATCTCGAGGCCGGCCGGCTCGATCACGCCGCCGACCGAGGCCGAGACGTTCGAGACGATGTGGACCGGATGCCAGTTGATCTCGGCCGCCTTCTTGATCGCCTGCGCGGCGAATTTCGGCGTCGTGATGCTGATGAACACGTCGGCACCCGAGGCCTTCAGCTTGACGACGTGTTCGTCGATCGCGGGCTCGGAGGTATCGTAGGTCTCCTGCATCACGATCATCGAGGCCTTGGCGCCGAGACCGTCCTTCAGCCCTTTCAGATAGTCCTTGCCGAAATCGTCGTTCTGGTAGAGCACCCCGATTTTTCCGTCGGGCTTTTCCTTCATGATGTACTTGGCGTAGATGCGCGCTTCGCTCGCATAGCTCGGTTGCCAGCCCATGGTCCAGGGATATTGCTTGGGATCGTTCCACTTGGACGCGCCGCTCGCCACGAACAATTGCGGCACCTTTTTCTCGTTCATGTATTTGCGGATGGCGCCGTTGGTGGACGTGCCGAGCGAGCCGAAGATCAGGAGCACCCCGTCGCTCTCGACCAGCCTGCGTGCCTGCTCCACGGTCTTCGGCGGCGAATAGGCGTCGTCATAGGAGATGAGCTTGATCTTGCGTCCGTTGATGCCGCCCTCGGCATTGATCTTGTTGAAATAGGCCTGCTCCGTCTTGCCGATCGCGGCATAGGCCGAGGCCGGGCCGCTATAGGGCATGATGTTGCCGATCTTGATCTCGGCATCGGAAGCGCCGCTGTCGTATTTCTTCTGCGCCAGTGTCGGGCTGCTCGTCGCAGTGCACAAAGCGAGCGCGGTCCACAGGGCTACAACCTGAAAACGAACGGCGGGCATTGTTCTCCTACCCCGGGTTGGATCGCCGCATTGAACAAGTTTGGCGCCTGCCGTCAACAAAAAGCCCCCGCGATGGTTCGCGGGGGCTTCCTGGGCTCGGTCTGCTGCGTCAGCGCGTCACTCGGAAGCGACGTCGCCGCTGATGATCTCGCCGAACAGTTCCCACTTCTCGCCCTTGAAGCGCATCATCTGGAGCTGGGCGATCGGCGCGAAGTCGGTCGGGCTGGTGTTGATCTTGACGCCCGGCAACAGGGTATCCGGCACGAAGTCCTTCAGGCTCGCCGCCTGCTTCATGATGTTGGCGCGGGTCAGATCGTCGCCGCACATTTCCAGCACCTTGGCGAGCGTCGAGGCGGCGCCATAGCCGTAGACCATGCTGGTGTCGGACTTGTCGGCACCCGGCATATACTTGTCGACGAACTCGTTCCACTTCTTCATGCCGGGGTCGTTGGCCCACTGCGGATCCGTCGAATCCTTGGCATAGGCTGCCGACAGCACGCCCTGCGCGTTCTCGAAGCCGGCCGGCTTCATCACGCTGCCGACCGAGATCGACACGTTGGTGAGGATCTGAAGCGGCTTCCAGCTCAGCTCGGCGGTCTTCTTGATGGTCTGGGCCGCGAACTTCGGCGTGGTGTAGATCAGCAGCACGTCGGGATTGGCGGCCTTGATCTTGACGATGTGGCCGTCGATCGACGGCTCGGACACTTCGTAGCTTTCTTCCATGATGATCATGGAAGAGGCCTTGGCGCCGAGGCCGTCCTTGGTGCCCTTGAGGTAGTCTTTGCCGAAATCGTCGTTCTGGTAGAGGATCGCGATCTTGGCGTCCGGCTTCTCCTTCATCAGCCATTTCGCGTAGATCTGCGCTTCGCTCTGGTAGGACGGCTGCCAGCCGATGGTCCAGGGGAAGTTCTTCGGGTCGTTCCACTTGGTGGCGCCGGTCGCGACGAAGAGCTGCGGGATTTTCTTGGAGTTGAGGTATTTCTGGATCGCCGTGTTCGAGGGCGTGCCGAGCGGATTGAACACCGCCAGCACCTCATCGCTCTCGATCAGCTTGCGTACCTGCTCGACGGCCTTGGGCGGCGAATAGCCGTCGTCATAGGTGACGAAGTTGATCTTGCGGCCGTTGATGCCGCCCTTGTCGTTGATCATCTTGAAATAGGCTTCTTCGGTCTTGCCGATGATGCCATAAGCCGACGCCGGACCGCTGTACGGCATGATGTTGCCGATCTTGATCTCGGTATCGGACGCGCCGGTGTCGTATTTCTTCTGAGCGAGTGCAGCGCCGGAGGTGAGGGCAATGGCCGCCGTTGCCGTGACCAGCGCGGCGGCTCGCAGTGTTCTTCCAGAAAGCAATTGGGTCTCCTTCGTTAAACAACAGTTGTAGAGAGTTTCAGTTTCTTTTGAGCTTGCCGGCAAGTTGTTGGCCCAGGATCGCCACCTGCCGTGCGCCGTGCGGCACGAGGTAGATGACCAGGAACAGCAGTACGCCGAACACGGCGCCGGAGAGGCCCTTGGAGATGCTCTCCGCCATGTTCGGCACGAAGATGATGAAGGCAGCGCCGACGAACGAGCCGGGCAGCCAGCCGACGCCGCCGACGACCATGCCGAGGAACAGCGAAATCGCCAGCGTGATGGTGTAGCTGTCGGGCGCGACGAACTGCACGGCGATGGCGCCGAGCGAGCCGGCGACGCCGGTGATGCCGGCGGACACGCCGAAAGCCAGCGTCTTGTACAGAGCGACGTTGACACCCATCGAGGAGGCCGCGATCTCGTTGTCGCGGATCGCCATGAAGGCGCGGCCCGAGCGGGAGCGCAGCAGGTTCACCGAGAAGATGTAGATCGCGAGCGTCACGAGGAGGGTGAAATAGTACAGCCACATGTCCTGCGACATCGGCAGGCCGAACGGCGCGTCGGGCTTGGTGACGACGAGTCCCTGCACGCCGCCGGTCCAGTGCTCGAGGAAGTTCAGCTTGAGCAGCTGCGGCATCGCGGTGGCGAGCGCAAAGGTCGCGAGCGCGAGATAGATGCCCGACAACCGCAGCGCCGGCTTGCCGAACAGGTATCCGAAGCCGAAGCAGATCGCCGCGGAAATCGGAATGGTCAGCGCATAGTTGACGTTGGCATGCTCCATCAGCACCGCGGACACATAGGCGCCGACGGCGTAGAACGCGCTCTGGCCGAGCGAGAACTGGCCGCTTCCGCCGGTCAGGATGTTCAGCGCCAGCACGGCGAGCCCGTAGATCAGGAGCATCGTCATCTGGAAGATGATGAAGTTCTTGACGAACAACGGCACGACCAACAGCGCCGCCAGCACCACCAGCGACGTGCCGGTGCCCAGCGTCATGGCCCGCTTCGGAACCGCCTCGACCGCCTCGTGGCCTTGGCCAACGACTTCTTCTGCTGCGCTCATGATCAAACTCGCTTGACGATGTGCCGGCCGAACAGGCCAGCGGGTTTGACGACCAGGACGGAGATGATCAGCGCAAGCGCGATCGGGAGTTTCAGCTCGTTGCCGACGCCGGGGATGTAGGTGCCGGCGAGGTTCTCGAACACGCCGACCAGGAAGCCGCCGACCACCGCGCCGAACGGGCTCGACAGTCCGCCGAGCACCGCGGCGGCGAACCCGTAGATCAAGACGCCGCCCATCATGTTGGGCTCGAGGAATACGACCGGGGCGATCAGCATGCCGGCGATCGAGCCGATCGCGGTTGCCATGCCCCAGCCGAGCGCGATCATCCAGCTGGTGTTGATGCCGACGAGGCGGGCCGACTCAGGCACCGAGGCGGCGGCGCGCATCGCAAGGCCGATCCGCGTGTACTGGAAGAAGAAGTACAGCGCGAGCAGCAGCGCTATCGTGACGCCGATCATGCCAGCTTGGTGGGTGGAGATCAGCTGACTGCCGAGGAACGGTGCGGAGCCGAACGGGGTCGGATACTGCTTGATCGTGAAGTCCCAGATCAGGCCGGCCGAAGAGTTGATGATCGCAAACAGCGCGATGAAGCCGGCAACGTTGGTCAGTACCGGCGCTTTCGCCAGCGGCTTGAACAGGATGCGCTCGATCGCGATGCCGGCGACGAAGGAGAAGGCCAGCGTGATCACGAAGGCGGCCCAGTAGGACACGCCCCATTGCATCAGCTGCCAGGAGATGAAGGTCGAGAACATCGCCATCTCGCCTTGCGCGAAGTTGAGATGGTCGATGGCCTGGTAGATCATGACCACGGCGAGCGCCATGCAGGCGTAGATCGCGCCCGTGGCGATGCCGGCCAGGACTTGGTTGGTGAACAGCTCCATTGTCCCGGCTCCCTCAGTAACCCAGATAGGATTTGCGGATTTCTTCGTTGTTCGCGATGTCCTTGGCCTTGCCGGACATCACGATGCGACCGGTCTCGATCACATAGGCCTGGTCGGCGAGTTCGAGCGCGAGTTGGGCGTTCTGCTCGACCACCAGGATCGATACCTTGTCCTCGCGGTTGATCTTGCCGAGGATGCCGAACAGGTCGCGCACCACCAGCGGCGCGAGGCCGAAGGACGGCTCGTCCAGCAGCATCAGCCGCGGGCGCAGCATCAGCGCGCGCGCGACCGCGAGCATCTGCTGCTCGCCGCCGGACAGCGTGCCGGCCTGCTGGGTGTGGCGCTGCTTCAGGACCGGGAAGTGCGCATACATGCGCTCGATGTCGGAGACGATGCCGGCGCGGTCCTTGCGGGTGATCGCCCCTAGCTGAAGATTCTCCTCCACCGTCATGTTGGTGAAGGTGCCGCGGCCCTGCGGCACGTGGGCGATGCCGAACCGCACGATGCTCTCGGTCGAGCGGTTGTTCAGCGGCTTGCCTTCGAACTCGACGCCGCCGGTGGAGCGCACCATGTTGCAGATCGCGCGCAGCGTGGTGGTCTTGCCGGCGCCGTTGGCACCCAGCAGCGTCACGAGCGAGCCTTCGTTGAGCGAGAAGGACAGGCCATGAAGCGCCTGAACCTGGCCGTAATAGGCGCGCAGGTCCTTGACGTTGAGCAGTGGCGTCATTGATCCTTGCTCCCGAGATAGGCTTTGATGACGTCCGGGTCCGCCTGCACCTGGGCGGGCGTGCCTTCCGCGAGCTTCTTGCCGAAATTCAGCGCGACCACGTGGTCGGCGATCGACATCACGAGGCCCATGTGGTGCTCGACCAGCAGCACGGTCATGTGGCGCTCGTCGCGGATACGGCGAATGAGGTCGCCGAGAACATGGACTTCCTCATGGTTGAGGCCGCCGGCCGGCTCGTCGAGCAGCAGGATCTTTGGATCGGCTGCCAGCGCGCGCGCCAGCTCGACGCGCTTCTGGGTGCCGAAGGGCAGGCCGGAGACGACGGTGTGGGCGACGTCCTCGAGGTTGAGATAAGCGAGGATCTCATGCACCTTCTTGTTGACGGTGGCCTCGCTGCGCCGGACCCAGGCAAGCTTCAGGGAGTCGCTGATGATGTCGCTGGAGGTCTTCGAATGCGCGCCGACGCGGACGTTGTCCATCACCGACAAGTTCGGAAACAGCGCCACGTTCTGGAAGGTGCGGCCGATGCCGATCTCCGCGATCCGGTGCGGCGCCCGCGTCAGGATGCTCGCGCCTTCCATCAGGATATCGCCGGACGATGGCTGATAGAGCCGGGACAGGCAGTTGAAGAGCGTGGTCTTGCCGGCGCCGTTGGGGCCGATCAGTCCGAGGATCTGGCCCTTGTGCATGTCGAAGGACACGCCGTTGAGCGCGACGATGCCGCCGAACACGACGCTGACGTCGCGAACCGCGAGCAGGGGCGATGTCCCCTGCGCGAGCTGTGCCTGCGTCATCTCGTCTCGCTCACATCATTGAGTGAGCGAAGGGGCGATGCGAACCGCTCCCAGTGATGACAAAAGCTATCTGATCCCCTCGGCCACACGCGCAACTTTTCCTCCTGATTTCAGCTTTTTGCCGATGTCTTTTTTGGAATGCGGCATCAGACCCCCGAGCGCCGCTTCGATGTTCCTTACCATCGCTAAGAGACGCGGTCCAATGTCCTTGATCAAACGCTCTTCCGTGAAGCGGAATGCGGGCGCGCCGCAATTGAAGGCGTAAGGACCAGTTCCGTCGTTGAGCTTGAGCGCGACGCCGGCGGCGCCGATGTCGTCGTGCCAGTCGCCGACGGAGATCGCAAAGCCGTATTTCGCCACGGTCTCCCCGGAACGTTCCAGCCCGTCGCGCATCTTGGTCCAGCGGCTGCCGTAATGCTCGCGCAGCAGACGCGAGAGTTCTGCGCGATCGTCGGGGTCGAGCGCCCAGAAATAGGCGCGCCCCATCGCGCTGGTTGCAATCGGCACGCGGGAGCCGACGTCAAGTTGAACACCGACCGTTTCCGTGCCGCGACTCTGCCCGAAATAGATCATGCTGTGACGATCGCGGCCGCCGACGGCGACGGCGCCCCCGGTCGCGCGCATCAGGTCCTCGCGAAACGGTTCGGACAAATGCCGAACGCCGAGATTGGCGAGCGCTGCATAGCCGAGCGACATGGCGGCGGGCGTGAGCTGGTACTTCTCGAAGCGGGGAACCGGCGCCAGATAGCCGAGCTTGGTCAGTGTATAGGTTAGCCGCGACACGGTCGGCTTCGGCAAATTGGTCCGCGCCGCGATCTCCTGATTGCCGAGAAGGCCGTCATTGGGTTGGAATGCGCGCAATACGTCCAGTCCGCGGGAAAGCGCGACGACGAAGTTCCGATCGGTCGCGGTCTTCTTTCCTGTACGCTTCATCCCTGATCTGCTTCTTGCGCGGAGTCGTTGACAACGTCCGTGCTTCAAAATAACCCTGCCGTCAAGATGCGGAATTAAATTCCGCACCGCGAAATCGACAAAAGTACATAGCCCCACCAAGGAGGGACACCGTGAGCGAAGTGGTCAAGCTTGAGCGTCATGACGAAGTCGGGATCGTCACGGTCAATAGCCCTCCGGTCAATGCGCTGAGTGCCGCAGTCCGCGGGGGGATCCTGGAATGCATCAAGGCCGCGATCGCCGATCCCGCCATCAAGGGCATCGTGCTGACCTGTGCCGGCCGCACCTTCATTGCGGGGGCCGACATCACCGAATTCGGCAAGCCGCCGAAGCCGCCCGCCCTCAACGATGTGCTGTCGGAGATCGAGAACTCACCGAAGCCGGTGGTTGCTGCGATCCATGGCACGGCGCTTGGCGGCGGCCTCGAGGTCGCGCTCGCCTGTCATTTCCGCGTCGCCGTCAAGGAAGCCAAGCTCGGCCTGCCGGAGGTGAAGCTCGGCCTGCTGCCGGGCGCCGGCGGGACCCAGCGCCTGCCGCGCGCGGTCGGTCCCGAGCTCGCGGTCAAGATGATCGTCGGCGGTGATCCCATTGGTGCTGCGGACGCGCTGAAGAACGGCCTGATCGAGGAAATCGTCGAGGGACCGGCATCGGGCGGCGAGGCCTTCGTGCGCGAGCTGCTCGCCGAGAAGCGTCCGCTGCGCCGCCTGCGGGACGACGATTCCAAGATCGCGGCCGCCAAGGCCGACCGTTCGATCTTCACAAATGCCGTTGCTGCGATGACCAAGAAGGCGCGCGGCCTTGAGGCGCCCTTCGCCGCCGCCGACGCGGTGGGCTACGCCATTGACCTGCCGTTCGACGAAGGTCTGAAGAAGGAGCGCGAGGGCTTCCTGAAGCTCGTCGCCAGCGACCAGTCCAAGGCGCAGCGCTATGCCTTCTTCGCCGAGCGCGAAGCCAGCAAGATCGCAGGTGTCCCTGAAGGCACCAAGGCGCGTCCCGTGAACCGCGTCGCCATTCTCGGCGCCGGCACCATGGGCGGCGGCATCGCGATGTCCTTTGCCAATGCCGGCGTTCCCGTCACCCTGATCGAGACCGGTGAGGAGCAGCTCAAGCGCGGCATGGGCATCATGCAGAAGAACTGGGAAGCGACCGCCGCGCGCGGCGGTATCCCGGCTGACGCGCCCGCCAAGCGCATGGCGCTGATCAACGGTGTCGTCGGCATCGAGAATGTCGGCGATGCCGATCTCGTCATCGAAGCGGTGTTCGAGACCATGGCGGTCAAGAAGGAAGTGTTCGGCAAGCTCGACCAATACGTCAAGCCCGGCGCAGTGCTCGCCTCCAACACCTCGTATCTCGACATCGACGAGATCGCGAAGTCGACCAAGCGTCCGCAGGACGTGCTCGGGATGCACTTCTTCTCCCCGGCCAACGTCATGAAGCTGTGCGAGATCGTGCGCGCCGACAAGACCGCGCCGGACGCTCTCGTGACGGCGGTCACCATCGCGCGCAAGATTGCAAAAGTGCCGGCCGTGGTCGGCGTCTGCGACGGCTTCGTCGGCAACCGCATGCTCGCCCAGCGCGGCAAGCAGTCCGAGAAGCTGTTGTTCGAAGGTGCCCTGCCGCAGCAGGTCGATGCCGTGGTGACGAAGTTCGGCATGCCGATGGGCCCGTTCGCGATGGGCGACCTCGCCGGCCTCGATATCGGCTGGCGCTCGCGCAAGGACCGCGGCATCAAGTCGGAGATCGCGGATGCGCTCTGCGAAGCCGGCCGCTTCGGCCAGAAGACCGGCAAGGGCTACTACAAGTACGAGGCAGGTTCGCGCTCGGCGCTGCCCGATCCCGAGGTCGAGAAGCTGATCGACGAGACGCTGCTGCGCCTCGGCCGCAAGAAGCGCGTCGTCAGCGACGAGGAAATCCTCGAGCGCATGATGTATCCGATGATCAACGAGGGCGCGAAGATCCTGGAAGAGGGCATCGCGGCGCGCCCCTCCGACATCGACGTGGTCTGGCTCTACGGCTATGGCTGGCCGATCTACCGCGGCGGCCCGATGTTCTGGGCCGACAGCGTCGGCCTCAAGCACATCGCCGATCGCCTGGCCTTCTACGCCAAGGAGACCGACGACCCCAGCCTCGAGCCCGCCCCGCTGCTGAAGAAGCTGGCGGCCGAAGGCAAGACGTTTGCCTCGCTGGCCGCGGCGTCGAAGGCGGCGTGATGGCCGCAGTCTATCCGCACGTCATTCCGGGATGGCCCGAAGGGCCAGGCCCGGAATCCATCTCTCCTCGGAGCGTGCGGCCTGATGGATTCCGGGCTTGCGACTTTGTCGCGCCCCGGAATGACGACGGAATATGATGCAGAAAATGACCCATCCCGGCGAACAATTTTATCCCGAAGGCGTGCGTTGGGACGATACCATCGCGCAGGGCACGCTTCCGGATCTTTTGTCGAACGCAGCGTCCGACTACGGCCCGCGCATTGCGCTCGAATTCCGGGATCGTCCCATCACCTACACCGAGCTCGTAGCTCAGGCCGAGCGGGCCGCCGCGGCGTTCCTGCGCGAAGGCATCGGCAAGAACGCCTCCGTCGCGCTATTCCTCGGCAACACGCCGGATCACCCCGTCAACTTCTTCGGCGCGCTGAAGGCGGGCGCCCGCATAGCGCATCTGTCGCCGCTCGACGGCGAGATCGCGCTGACGCACAAGGTTTCCGATTCGGGATCGCGTCTGCTCGTCACCTCGAACCTTCAGACGCTGCTGCCGACGGCGCTGAAATTCCTGGAGAAGGGCCTGATCGACCGCCTCGTCGTTTGCGAGGACGACGATTGGGGCAAGGTCGGCACGCCGCAGGCGGCGATTCCGAATGATCCCCGCATCATCACCTTCAAGGCTTTTGTGGAGGGTGCGACCGCGCCGGCACAATGGCCGAACGTGACGGCCGACGACGTCGCGCTGCTGCAATATACCGGCGGCACCACCGGCCTGCCCAAGGGCGCGATGCTGACGCACGGCAATCTCACCTCCGCCGTGTCGATCTACGACGTCTGGGGCAAGCCGTCGCGCGCTGCGCGCGGCGACGTCGTCGAGCGCGTGATCTGCGTGCTCCCGCTGTTCCACATCTATGCGCTCACCGTGGTGCTGCTCTCCTCGCTCAGCCGCGGCAATCTGATCTCGCTGCATCAGCGTTTCGACGTCGAAGCGGTCATGCGCGACATCGAGGCCAAACGCGCGACGTACTTTCCCGGCGTGCCGACGATGTGGATCGCGATCGCCGCGCTGCCTGATCTCGACAAGCGCGATTTCTCCTCGCTCGCCAGCATCGGCTCCGGCGGCGCGCCGCTGCCGGTGGAAATCGCGAACTTCTTCGAGCGCAAGGTCGGCAAGAAGCTGCGCAGCGGCTGGGGCATGACCGAGACCTGCTCGCCCGGCACCGGCCATCCGCCCACCGGTCCCGACAAGCCGGGCTCGATCGGCCTGATGCTGCCCGGCATCGAGCTCGATGTGGTCGCGCTCGACGATCCCAAGCGCGTGTTGCCACCCGGCGAAGTCGGCGAGATCCGCATCAAGGGCCCCAACGTCACCAAGGGGTATTGGAACAAGCCGGAGGGGTCGGCCGAGGCCTTCGTCGATGGCCGCTTCCTCACCGGCGACATCGGCTATGTCGACACCGACGGCTACTTCTTCCTGGTCGATCGCAAGAAGGACATGATCATCTCCGGCGGCTTCAACGTCTATCCGCAGATGATCGAGCAGGCGATCTACACCATCCCAGGGGTGCACGAGGTGATCGTGCTCGGCATTCCCGACCCCTATCGCGGCGAGGCCGCAAAGGCCTTCATCAAGCTGCGGCCGGACGCAAAACCGTTCTCGCTCGACGAGCTGCGCGCGCAGCTGGCCGGCAAGCTCGGCAAGCATGAATTGCCGGCCGCGGCCGAATTCGTCGACGACCTGCCGCGTACGCCGGTCGGAAAATTGTCGCGCCACGAATTGCGCCAGCGGCAGAAACCAGCACAATCCGCATAGAAGAAAGCTCACAGGAGGATCCGATGGATCTCGCATTCACGAAAGAAGAACAGGCGTTTCGCGAGGAAGTGCGACAGTTCTTCCGCGACAATGTGCCGCCGGATACGCGGCGCAAGATGGTCGAGGGCCGCCACCTCTCGAAGGACGAGATGGTGACGTGGTGGCGCATCCTCAACAAGAAGGGCTGGGGCGTCAGCCACTGGCCGACGCAATATGGCGGCACGGGCTGGACCTCAGTGCAGCATTACATCTTCAACGAGGAGCTGCAGTCCTATCCGGCGCCGCAGCCGCTCGCCTTCGGCGTCAGCATGGTCGGTCCGGTCATCTACACCTTCGGCAACGAGGAGCAGAAGAAGAAGTATCTGCCGCGCATCGCCAATGTCGACGATTGGTGGTGCCAGGGCTTCTCCGAGCCCGGCTCCGGCTCCGACCTCGCCTCGCTCAAGACCAAGGCCGAGCGCAAGGGCGACAAGTGGATCATCAACGGCCAGAAGACCTGGACCACGCTGGCCCAGCACGCCGACATGATCTTCTGCCTGTGCCGCACCGACAACAATGCGAAGAAGCAGATGGGCATCTCCTTCATCGTGTTCTCGATGAAGTCGAAGGGCGTCACCGTGCGCCCGATCCAGACCATCGACGGCGGCGTCGAGGTCAACGAGGTGTTCTTCGACGACGTCGAGGTGCCCTACGAGAACCTGATCGGCGAGGAGAACAAGGGCTGGGATTACGCCAAATTCCTGCTCGGCAATGAGCGCACCGGCATCGCCCGCGTCGGCGTCTCCAAGGAGCGCATCCGCCGCATCAGGGATCTCGCCGGCAAGGTCGAGTCAGGCGGCAAGCCGATCATCCAGGATCCCGCCTTCCGCGAAAAGCTCGCCGCCTGCGAGATCGAGCTGAAGGCACTCGAGCTGACGCAGCTTCGCGTCGTCGCCGACGAAGGCAAGCACGGCAAGGGCAAGCCCAATCCGGCCTCCTCGGTGCTGAAGATCAAGGGCTCCGAGATCCAGCAGACCACCACCGAGCTGCTCATGGAAGTGATCGGCCCCTTCGCTGCGCCTTACGATGTACACGGCGACGACGGCTCGAACGAAGCCATGGACTGGACCGCCCAGATCGCGCCGAGCTACTTCAACAACCGCAAGGTCTCTATCTACGGCGGCTCCAACGAGATCCAGCGCAACATCATCGCCAAGGCGGTGCTGGGGCTGTGATCTTCTCCCTCTCCGCGAGGCGGGGAGGGCAATGTTTCCACCGTCATTCCGGGGCGCGACGAAGTCGCGAACCCGGAGTCCATCGGGCCGCACGTTCAAAGGTGAAATGGATTTTCGGGCCTGGCCCTTTGGGCCATCCCGGAATGATGAAGCAAAATAAGTCCGGGTACGAGGAACCAAGAGAATGGATTTTGATCTGAACGAGGAGCAGCGGCTTCTTAAGGAAAGCATCGACGGCCTGCTGACCGATTCCTACGATTTCGAGCAGCGCAAGAAGTACATGAAGGAGAAGGGCGGCTGGAGCAAAACGGTCTGGCTCAAGCTCGCCGAGCAGGGTCTGCTCGGCCTGCCCTTCAGCGAAGCCGATGGCGGCTTCGGCGGCGGCGGCGTCGAGACGATGATCGTGATGGAGGCACTCGGCAAGGCGCTGGTGCTCGAGCCGTATCTGGCGACGGTCGTGATCGGCGGCGGCTTCCTGCGCCATGCCGGCACCGATGCGCAGAAGGCCGCGCACGTGCCCGGGATCATCGACGGCAGCAAGACGCTGGCGTTCGCCCAGCTCGAGAAGAACTCGCGCTACGATCTGTTCGACGTCACCACGACGGCGAAGAAGAAGGGCGACGGCTGGGTCATCGACGGTGAGAAATTCGTCGTGCTCAACGGCGAGAATGCCGACACGCTGATCGTCACCGCGCGCACCAAGGGCGACCGCCGTGACAAGACCGGCATCGGCGCGTTCCTGGTTCCTGCCAATGCCAAGGGCGTGACCAGGAAGTCCTACCCGACCCAGGATGGCCTGCATGCCGCCGACATCACCTTCACCGGCGTCGAAATCGGCCCGGATGCCGCGATCGGAAATCCCGACGACTCGCTCGCGCTGATCGAGCGCGTGGTCGATGAAGCCCGCATCGCGCTTTGCGCCGAGGCGGTCGGCCTGATGGACGAATCGCTGAAGACCACCGTCGAGTACATCAAGACCCGAAAACAGTTCGGCGTCGCGATCGGCTCGTTCCAGTCGCTGCAGCACCGCGCCTCCGACATGTTCGTGGCGGCCGAGCAGGCGCGATCGATGTCGATGTTCGCGACCATGGCTGGCGATTTCGAGGACGCCGCAGAGCGCAGCAATGCGATCGCTGCGGCCAAGGTGCAGATCGGCAAGTCGCTGAAATTCGTGGGGCAGCAGGCGATCCAGCTCCACGGCGGCATCGGCATGACCATGGAGGCGAAGATCGGCCACTACTTCAAGCGCCTCACCATGATCGAGAACAGCTTCGGCGACACCGACTACCACCAGCGCCGCGTCGCGGATGCGGGCGGGTTGATCTGACAACGACGACTGTCATGCCCCGGCTTGACCGGGGCATCCAGTACTCCGCAGCGGCAGTTGGTCCACGTAACTCCGGCCGCGGAGTACTGGATCGCCCGATCACGTCGGGCGATGACACCGAACAAGCGGACGCAGCGGAGCAACAACAATGAAAAACACCCCGTTCGATCTCACCGGCAAGGTCGCCGTGGTCACCGGCTCCAGCCGCGGCATCGGCCGCTCCTCCGCCGAGCTGCTCGCCAGGCTCGGGGCCAAGGTCGTGGTGTCCTCGCGCAAGGCGGATGCGTGCAAGGACGTTGCCGACGGCATCATCGCGTCCGGCGGAGAGGCCACCGTCATCCCCTGCAACATCGCCCGCAAGGCCGAGGTCGAGGCGCTGATCGCGGGCGCGACCAGGCATTACGGCAAGATCGACATCCTCGTCTGCAACGCCGCGGTGAATCCTTATTATGGCCCGTTGCTCGATATCACCGACGAGGCCTTCGACAAGATCATGGGCTCGAACGTCAAGAGCAACATCTGGCTCTCCGCGCTGACGATCCCGCAAATGGCCGAGCGCGGCGGCGGCTCCGTGATCATCATTTCTTCCATCGGCGGCTTGCGCGGCTCCACCGTGATCGGCGCCTACGGCATCTCGAAGGCGGCCGATTTCGCGCTGTGCCGTTCCCTCGCCGGCGAATGGGGTCCGAAAGGCGTCCGCGTCAACTGCATCGCGCCTGGCCTGGTCAAGACCGATTTCGCGCGTGCGCTGTGGGAAGACGAAGCCATGCTGAAGCGCCGCACCGCGACCACGCCGCTGCGCCGCATCGGCGAGCCTGATGAAATCGCCGGCGCCGTTGCCTACCTCGCCTCCGACGCCTCGAGCTTCATGACCGGCCAGACGATCGTCATCGACGGCGGTGTGACGACGGCGGCGGTGTAGCTGCCGGTCTTCCGTTACGGGCGGCGCGCGCCGTCGCGCTCGGCCAAGGCGCGTTCGATGGCGCGTACGACGATCAGCGCCGAACGTTCGTCGAGGTGCACGCCGTCGTCCCAACGCAGCTCGCGGCGCGGCGGATCGATTTGAAGCCAAAGCGCGCGATCAGGGAAGGCTTCGTCGACGATCTCGTTGGTCATCCGGACCATGCGGGAGCCTTCGACCTCCGGCGCAAAGGGAACGCGGATCAGAAATGCGCGGGTGCCACGCCGCTGCAGCTCGTCGATGAGCTGCCTGATGCGGGCTACACTCGCGCGAGCGACGGCCGGGTCGGCTTCGTTCATCTGCGCCAGCGCACGGTCGAGATAGACCTTGTTGTCGAACGTGCTCGGCGGCTGGCCGAGCAGGCGATCCCACTCGGCGCGTGCCTGGGCGGGATCGGGTTCACCGTGTTTCCACGTTTCATAGCCCGCGACCGCTGTTCGCACCGGGCGCAAGAGCGGCGCTTCCGTGCGCGCGCCGCCGGAAAATCTCTCGATGAGCGCGGTGTCCGGCTCGCGCGTCAGGATATTCGTCTCGATCAGAACGATCTTCGGCGAGTTCGGCCGGTTCGCGACGATCTCGAGACCTGTCACCGGCGAGCCGCCCGCCAACGAAAGATTGCGGACGCGCGGAGGCGAGAAATACCCTTCCTTGAGGCGCCAGGCGATCGAGCAGCCGACCAGCACGATATCAGGCATGGGATCCCGCACATAGCGGTTGAGGCTGACGAGGCTGCCGCCGCGGGTCGTGACCGCCGGCTGCTGCGGTCCAAGCCGAACCGCGCCGTGGCCAGGCCGCAGGCAAGCAACAGCGCAGCGACATCTGCCGCGAATTTGATCGTCCACGAAAGCGTTGATTCCTGCCGGTCAGAACTGGAAGTAGATGAACGCGCTGTCGGGTCCCGCTTCGAGATAAGCGAGCGCCGCGAGCGCACCATAGAGTTAGGGCTCCCATCGCCGCAACCGTCCTTCGACGAACGTGCCGATGCCGATGTGCTGGATGATCACCGGCAAGGCGTAGAGCAAAGCGAGATTGGTGAACAGCTTTGGCGGATTGGGGACGTCGGTCGCGATGAACATCCCCTTGAGGTAGCCAAGCGCGTGATCGAAATTCGGCAACTTGAAGAAGATCCAGAGCATCGTGACGCAGAAGAACACGATGCCCATCCGGATCACCCGCACCGCGGGGCTTGTATTGCCGAGAAGGTTCAGGAACGGCCGCTCGATGACCCCAGCAGCAGCCCGTGCGCCATGCCCCACAGCGCGTAGCTCAGGCTCGCGCCATGCCAGAGGCCGCCGAGCGTCATCACGATCATCAGGTTGAGATAGTTCGCAGCCGTCCATGCCGGTTGCCGCCGAGCGGAATGTACAGATAGGTCCTGAGCCAGCTCGACAGCGAGATATGCCAGCGCGTCCAGAATTCGGAGAACGAGGTCGAGATGTAGGGCAGGTTGAAGTTCACGGGCAGCCGATAGCCGAACAGCAGCCCGAGCCCGAGCGCGATCGCGGAGTAGCCGAAGAAGTCGGCATAGATCTGGTAGCTGTAGAGGAACACGAGCAGCCAGCGGTCCTGCGTGCGCAGCGTCTCGTAGAGCGGGAAGTCCATGTAGGCCGTCATCTCGTTCAGATTGTTCGCGACGTACAGCTTGAAGAAATAGCCGACGAGAATCCACTTTGCCGCCTCGACGAAGGCGACGTCACCGATCTGCTTGGGAACGATCTGCGGCATGAACTGGGCGGCGCGCGTGATCGGCCCGGAGACGAGCTGCGGGAAGAAGATGATGTAGAGGAATACGTCGCGCAGCGGCGCGGTGCGTTTCTCGCGGGTCAGGTCGACCAGCAGGCTGATATTGTGGAACACGAAGAACGAAATGCCGATCGGCAGCGGCAGCCGCAGCAGGAAGTCGATCGGTGCGGCGCCGGTCAGATCGGCCGCGCCGGCGTCGACGAACAGGAATTTGTACTTGAAGAACGCCAGCAGGCCGAGATTGAAGACGATGCCGGCCGGCATCCAGACAGCGCGGTTCTCGAACGCGAGCACCAGGCAGGCATGGGTGCCCAGAACCGCGACGAGCAACAGCGGCAGCAACTCCGTTTGCCCCAAGCCGTAGAAGAACACGCTTGCGGCCACCAGCAACTGCACCTGGAAGCGGCGCAGAGGCGGCAGGTAATACGCGCCGAACACGACCGCGACGAAGATGCCGAACTGAAAGGAGGTGAAAGTCATGCCGCCCCGCGTGCCCGGTCCGGCGTGTAGCATTTTTGCGGGAGCGGTCCTAGCCTTGCGCAGGACTACGACTGGGATGGCGACTTCGGATCAAGTGCGCGCGCGGGTGTGAGGCCGGCACAGTCCGGGGCGGCTTGCAATTGCATCGGAGGCGCAGTCCTCTTACCCTGGAGGGGGAGGGTCGTTCGCGCGAAGCGCGAGCGGGGTGGGGTGAAGCCGCAAAAATGGTCTCAACATCGATCCGACGCGCCGCCGCAAAGAAGCTGAGGGCGAACACCACCCCACATGAGCGGATCTTGTGGCGGGCTCTCAAGGATATTCCGATCGAGGGGTCGCACTTCCGCCGGCAGGCGCCGATCGGCCCTTACATCGTTGACTTCCTCTGCCCGGCCAAGCGCTTGGTGATCGAGCTCGATGGCGGACACCACAACGAAGACGACACGGCCGTACGGGACCTCGAACGCCAACGCTGGCTGGAACGCGAAGGTTACCGCGTTGTCCGGTTCTGGAATCTGGAGATCACGAGCGACCTGACTGCCGTGCTCGAACGCATCTATGTCGAGCTATACGGTTCGCGCGAGGCGGAAACCTGGCCTTTGAAGCACCGCAGAACCTAGCTTTGGCCCGCTCTCGTCTTACCCTCCCCTGGAGGGGGAGGGTCGCTACGCAGGGAGCGAAGCGACATGCGTAGCGGGGTGGGGTGACAGACCATCTGCGAATGCGGTGCTTATGGATGCGCGGCGAAGCTCGTTCTGGCGAGAACGAAAGACTGCCGTTGTGGCTTCACCCCACCCCGCTCGCGCTTCGCGCGATCGACCCTCCCCCTCCAGGGGAGGGTAAGAGGCACCACCATTCATCCAATCTTGACCTTCCGCCTCCAATCCGCTCCCTTTGCCGCGACACAATGATCCCTCAGGGAAAACGCCAAGGGTAAGCCGCCATGTCTTTCGTTCTCGCCATCGACCAGGGCACCACCTCCTCGCGCGCGATCGTGTTTCGCGGCGACATTTCCATTGCGGCGAAGGCACAAGCCGAGTTTCCGCAGCATTTCCCGGCCTCGGGCTGGGTCGAGCACGAGCCGGAGGACATCTGGACCTCGACCGTGAACGTGTGCCGCGACGCGATCGCGCAGGCCGGCATCAAGCCTAAGGACATCGCGGCGATCGGCATCACCAACCAGCGCGAGACCACGGTGGTGTGGGACCGCGCCACCGGACAGGCGGTGCACCGCGCCATCGTCTGGCAGGACCGCCGCACAGCCGACATCTGCGCGAAACTGAAAGCCGACGGCCGCGAGCCGGTGATCTCCAGGAAGACCGGACTGATTATCGATCCCTATTTCTCCGGCACCAAGGTCGCCTGGATCCTGGATCACGTTCCCGGCGCGCGGGCACGGGCCGCGCGCGGCGAACTGATGTTCGGCACCGTCGACTGCTATCTGCTCTGGCGCCTCACCGGCGGTAAGGTGCACGCCACCGACGCCACCAATGCCTCGCGCACGCTGCTGTTCAACATCCACACCGGCGAGTGGGACGACGAGCTCCTGGAGATCATCGGCGTGCCGCGCTCGATGCTGCCCGAGGTGAAGGATTCCTCCGCGCGCTTCGGCGAGAGCACGCCCGATCTGTTCGGCGGCCCCATCGTCATCTCCGGCATCGCCGGCGACCAGCAGGCCGCGACCATTGGACAAGCCTGCTTCCGCCCGGGCATGATGAAGTCGACCTACGGCACCGGCTGTTTTGCCTTGCTCAACACCGGCACCACGCCCGTGGCGTCGAAGAACAAGCTGCTCACCACCGTCGCCTATCAGCTCGACGGCAAGCGTACCTATGCGCTCGAAGGCTCGATCTTCGTCGCCGGCAGTGCCGTGCAATGGCTGCGCGACGGCCTCGGCATCATCAAGCACGCCGCCGAGACGGGACCTCTCGCCGATCAGTCGGACTCCATGCAGAGCGTTTATCTCGTGCCGGCCTTCGTCGGCATGGGTGCCCCCTACTGGAATCCGCGCGTGCGCGGCGCGTTATTCGGCCTCACCCGCAACACCGGCCCCGCCGAGCTCGCCCATGCCGCGCTGGAAAGCGTCTGCTACCAGACCTTCGACCTCTGGGCGGCGATGCGCGCGGACTGGCCGAGCTCGGAAACCGCCAGCGTCGTGCTCCGCGTCGACGGCGGCATGACCGCGTCCGACTGGACCATGCAGCGCCTCGCCGATCTCCTGGATGCGCCCGTCGACCGCCCCGTGATCCAGGAGACCACGGCCCTCGGCGCCGCCTACCTCGCCGGCCTCCAGGCCGGCGTCTATCCCGAGCCGACCAAATTCGCCGACAACTGGCGCCTCGAGCACCGCTTCAAGCCGAACATGAGCCAGGCGACACGGGAGCGGAAGCTTGCCGGCTGGGCGCGCGCAGTGAAGGGCGTGCTGGCGAGCGACGAGGGGGAGGGGTAGGGGTACACGCTCTCTCTCCACGTCATTGCGAGGAGCTCTTGCGACGAAGCAATCCAGAGTCCCTCCGCGGAAAGATCCTGGATTGCTTCGCTACGCTCGCAATGACGGAGTGTGAAGCTGCTGTCGCTCCTTGAAACGGCACCGCCCGCTGGCTCAATATCAAGGGTACCAACGAACCATGATCCTTCCCGATGGCTATTCCGACGTCCCTGCCGGCAAGATCGCCGCCGTCGTCACCCATCTGGAGATGATCGAGCGGCCCGCGCGCCGCGACGATCCCCCCAGCGCCTGGACCCTGCGCAAGGTCGATGCCCCCGCGCTTCCCTGGTACCGCGATCTCTTCCGCCGCGTCGGTGAGGACTGGCTGTGGTTCTCGCGCGCCCGTATGAACGACGCCGAGCTCGCCGCGATCATTCACGCGCCCAATGTCGAGGTCTACGCGCTGGGCGTGGACGGCCGCGACGAAGGCCTGCTCGAGCTGGACTTCCGCGAGCCCGGCCAGTGCGAGCTGGTCTATTTCGGCGTCACCGCACCCTTGATCGGCACCGGCGCCGCCCGCTTCCTGATGAACCGCGCGCTGGAGCGCGCCTGGTCACGCGACGTCAGCCGGGTCTGGGTCCACACCTGCACCTTCGACCATCCTTCGGCCGTGGCGTTCTACCAGCGCTCCGGCTTCCGCCCCTTCCGCCGCCAGATCGAGGTGGCGGACGATCCGCGGCTCGATGGAACGGCACCGCGGACAGCGGCGAGGCATGTGCCGATCATTGAGTAGTACGCGGCTGTCGGCCCACCGTCATTGCGAGGAGCCCTTGCGACGAAGCAATCCAGACTGCATCCGCGGAGAAAGACTGGATTGCTTCGCTACGCTCGCAATGACGGAGTGTGTTGGAGATGTTAGTCGACTAACTCGCGATTCGCGCACCCCGGATGCGCGCAGCGCGATCCGGGGCGACTTCCTGGTTGCTGCGCTCTCCGCCGTCATCCAACAACAACACTCGGCTCCGGCAGCTCATACGGAGCGAGACGCCATAATCGCTCTGGGAGCGGCTGCACAGGAGGAGCCTGAAGTTCTCCGTAGCTGGAAAGCAGTGGGACGCTAGGCATCCAGCGATGGATGACGAACACCACGCGATATTGCTTGGCCGCAGGCATCCTTTGCCTGTAGTCGGTCCTGATTTCCGTCTCGCCGTCTGCCGTCAGGAACATCTCGTTCCACGCCATCTCCGAGTGGTCCTTTGGGTTGACCGGATCAATTTGAGCGAAGTCATGGGGATTGAATTGTAGGTCCGGATTCTTCACCAGCACCTCGAGAACCGCGGCGTTGTCCATATAGAAGCGCAGTTCGCTTTCCAAATCTTGTCGCTCCTCAGGAGTCAACGGCCACAACTCGTTACCCCTGCCGCCGACACGGAGGACATCCTTAACTTCTTCGCTGAAATTAGGCGGATCGTGGGAATCGATCAGCTCCCGGATGAAGCGGGCATAGGCGGCCTTGTCCGCGCTGAATGAGTAGACACCCACGATACTGAGGGAGGGAGGTTGATCCGTCACGTCGCTCTGGCCCTGTGCGGGGCCTACCATGATTGACGCGACGCAGGCAATCAAGCCGCCGCGTAGTTCCGTTATCTCTTTTCCAATCAGCTGTCGAAATTCACCGCCGTCGTGTTCGCCCCGCAGACCAGCACCGCGACGCGCTCCTTGAGCGACGGACGATAACGGCCGGAGAGCACCGCGGCAAACGCGGCCGCGCCGCCGGGCTCGGCCACGAGGCGCAGGCTGGACCACAGCGCGGCCTGGGCCTGCCGGATCGCATCGTCGCTGACCAGAACGACGCGTTCGACATGAGCGCGCGCGACCGGAAACATCAGCTCGCCGACGCGCCGCGGCGCAAGGCTGTCGGCGGCGATGCCGCCGGCCGGCGCATCGACCGGCGCGCCGGCCGCGAACGCAGTGTGCAGGGTTGGCGATTGCTCCGGCTCGACCGCGACGATGCGCGTCCGGCCCCCGAACCAAGCTGCGATGCCGCCGATCAATCCGCCGCCGCCGACCGCGACCAGCAGCGTGTCTAAGCCGGGCGCGTCCTGCTCCAGCTCCAGGCCGACGCTGCCCTGGCCGAGCAGGGTTTCGGCCTGATCGTAGGCGTGGACGGCAAGCGCGCCGGTCTGTGCGACGTGGGACTCGCTCGCTGCCAGCGCATCGGCATAGCGATTTCCCGCAACTACGAGCTTTGCGCCATAACCCCTGATGCGCTCGGCCTTGGCCGGCGAGGTGATGTCGGGCACGAAGATCGTCGCGGGAAGGCCGAGCCGCTGTGCCGCGTAGGCGACAGCCGCGCCGTGATTGCCGCCGGATGCGGCGACGACACCGGCCTGCGGCACCTGCCGCAGCAACAGATTGGCGAAGGCGCCGCGCGCCTTGAACGATCCGGAATGCTGCAGCATCTCGAGCTTGAACGTGACTGGCGCCGCCGGCAGGCCGAAATCGGCGAGATCGGCCTGAAGAAGCGGCGTGCGCCTGATATGCGGACGGATGACGGCCTCGGTCGCCGCAATCCGCTCCCGCGTGATGTCAATTGTCGCTGTCATGAGGCGTTCAGAATACCCTATCGGCCGGTTGACATCAATTAGGTAATTAGCAAAATGGCTAAATGAAATTTGCCGTCGCGTTACGGGCGCTCGCCAACGAACGCCGCCTGCAGATCCTGGAATGGCTGCGGGATCCCAGGAAGCATTTTCGCGAGCAGGCCGATGGCGACCTGGTCGAGGACGGCGTCTGCGGATTGCTGATCGCCGAAAAGCTCGGCGTCAGCGCCCCGACAGTGAGCGAGCACATGCGGGTGCTGACATCAGCCAAGCTGGTGCGCGCCAAGCGGATCAAGCAATGGACGATGTACAAGCGCAACGAGACGGCCATCGCCGCGATCAAGCGATCGATCCAGGACGGGCTTTGACCGTGTGGTACGTGACGCTGTCGCCGGCGTCGTTGCAGCCGGCGCAACACACCATTTCCAAGATATTTGTTGCGCCGCACCGAGCTGGTCGTGGAGACTGATCGGCCCTGCCTCGTCCAACCGGGAAGAACGCGAACCATGTTCCTGATCGGCCAATATGATTCCCCCTTCGTCCGCCGCGTCGCGATTGCGCTGCGGCTTTATGGCCTCGCCTTCGAGCACCGGCCGTGGTCGACCTTCGGCGATGCCGACAAGATCGCGCCGTACAATCCGCTGCGCCGGGTGCCGACCCTGGTGCTCGACGACGGCGAGGCGCTGATCGAGAGCACCATCATTCTTGATTATCTCGACGACCTCGTTGGTCCCGAGAAGGCGATGCTGCCGCGCGCTGGCACCGAACGCCGCAGGCATTTGCGCATCTGCGCGCTCGCATCCGGCCTCGGCGACAAGGCGGTCAGCCTGCTCTACGAGCGCGTGCTGCGGAAGGAGCAGCTCGCGCTGTGGGTCGAGCGCTGCCAGGCGCAGATCGGCGACGTCCTGAAAGTGCTGGAGGCCGAGCGCGTCAAAGTGACGACGCCGTACTGGCTGGGAGACCGCATCGGTCACGCCGACGTCGCAGTGGCCTGCGTCGTCCGCTTCACCCGCGAAGCGCATCCGCAACTGTTCGATGCTTCGCCCTATCCAGCTCTGAGCGCGCATGCCGAGCGCTGCGAGGCGTTGACGCCGTTCAAGGAAATCGTGCAGCCGCTGGCGCCGCCGAAGGGGTAGGGCTTCCTTCCCTCCCTGGAGGGCAGGGTTATCGCATATGAGTTCTTGGCAGGGCCTGAGCAAGCGCCTCGTCCTTCGAGACGACCGCTTCGCGGTCTCCTGCTGCCGCACACTCCGTCCTCATCCTGAGGAGCCGCGCTCTTCGCGGCGTCTCGAAGGATGGCCGCAGGGAGAAGCACTCGAATGCGATAGACCGGTTCCCGCATCTCGCTTCGCTTGCCCGACGCTGCAACGCGCTTTCGGCAAAACAGAAATAACCCAGCCTTTTCAACCCCATCACTACTGTGCATGGGGTTGTTTTCTCAATTTTTGTTTTGGCGGCGTCTCTAGCCCGCGCCGGCGCGCTTCTTCTGCCAGACGAGGTGCACCGCGCAGGTACAGCCTGGCGGATGCGAGGCGAGATCCTTTGACGTCTCGTCGTTCGCCGGCGTTGCCGCAAAGGCTTTGTCGGTCTGTTGCGACGGGATGTAGTTCAGCACCGGCGCGAGCCAACGCTCGGTCTCCGCGACCGTCATGCCCTTGCGCGCAGCGTAATCCTCGACCTGGTCGCGCTCGATCTTCCCGACGCCGAAATAATAGCTCTCGGGGTTCGCGAAATAGAGCCCGGATACGGAGGAGCCCGGCCACATCGCAAAGCTCTCGGTCAGCTTCACGCCGGCCGTGGCCTCCGCATCGAGCAGCTCGAACAGCGTCGCCTTCTCGGTGTGATCGGGCTGGGCGGGATAGCCGGGCGCGGGGCGGATGCCCTGGTACTTTTCGAGGATCAGTTCCTCGGTCGAGAGCGCCTCGTCCGGCGCATAGGCCCAGAACTCGCGGCGCACGCGGGCATGCATGCGCTCGGCGAAGGCCTCGGCGAGCCGGTCGGCGAGCGCCTTGCACAGGATCGAGGAATAGTCGTCGTTGGCCATCTTGAAGCGATCGGCCACCACATCCTCGCCGATGCCGGCGGTGACGACGAAGCCGCCGACATAGTCGGGCACGCCCGGGGGCGCGACGAAATCGGCGAGCGCTGCGTTGAAGCGGCCCTCGCGCTTCTCGAGCTGCTGGCGCAGCGTGTGCAGCGTCGCGATTGGCTTGATGCGGCTCTCGTCGGCGTAGAGCAGGATGTCGTCGCCTTCGGCGTTGGCCGGCCAGAAGCCGATCGTCGCGCGCGCCCGGAACCACTTTTCCTTGACGATGGTGTCGAGCATCTTGCGGGCGTCGTCATAGAGCGAGCGCGCGACCTCGCCGACCTTGGCATCGTCGAGGATGGCGGGGAAGCGGCCCGCGAGCTCCCAGGTCTGGAAGAACGGCGTCCAGTCGATGTAGGGCACGAGCTCGCCGAGATCGTAATCGTCGAAGCTGCGGATGCCGAGGAAGGTCGGCTTCACCGGCCGGCTCCTGGCGAAATCGACCGGCACGCGGTTGGCGCGGGCAGCGGCGAGTTTCAGGCGCTTCTTGTCAGCCTGCGCGCGCAGATGTGCATCCGAGATCTTGGCGTATTCCGCCCGCACCTCGGCGGCGTAGGCCTCGCGCTTCTCCGGCGAGAGCAGCGAGGAGGCGACGCCGACGGCGCGGCTGGCGTCGTTGACGTGCACGACGGGACCGGCGCGATAGCTCGGGTCGATCTTGACGGCGGTATGCACGCGGCTGGTGGTGGCGCCGCCGATCAGCAGCGGCAGCTTGAGGCCTTCGCGCTGCAATTCGCCGGCGAAGAACGCCATCTCGTCGAGCGAGGGCGTAATCAGGCCGGAGAGCCCGACGATGTCGGCCTTCTCCGCCTTCACGGTCTCGACGATCTTGGCCGCCGGCACCATCACGCCGAGGTCGATGACCTCGAAATTGTTGCATTGGAGCACGATGCCGACGATGTTCTTGCCGATGTCGTGGACGTCGCCCTTGACCGTCGCCAGCACGATCTTGCCGGCGGAGGAGGAGCCCTCCGTGCCGATCCCGTTGGCGAGGTTGCGCGCCTTCTCCTCCTCCATGAACGGCATCAGCCAGGCCACCGCCTGCTTCATGACGCGGGCGGACTTCACCACCTGCGGCAAGAACATTTTGCCGTCGCCGAAGAGATCGCCGACCACGTTCATGCCGGCCATCAGCGGTCCCTCGATCACGTCGAGCGGGCGCGATGAATTCTTGCGGGCTTCCTCGGTGTCCTCCTCGATGAATTCGGTGATGCCGTGCACCAGCGAATGCGACAGCCGCTTCTCCACCGGCCATTCACGCCAGGCGAGATCGGCTTCCTTGCTCTCCGTCTTCTTGCCGCGGAACTTCTCGGCGAGTGCCAGCAGCCGCTCGGAGGCACCGGGATCGCGGTTGAGGACGACGTCCTCGCAGGTCTGGCGCAGCTCGGGGTCGATGTCGTCATAGACGATCATCTGCCCGGCATTGACGATGCCCATGTCCATGCCGGCCTTGATGGCATGATACAGGAACACCGAGTGCATGGCCTCGCGCACCGGCTCGTTGCCGCGGAACGAGAACGACAGGTTGGAGACGCCGCCGGAGATGTGCGCGCCCGGCAGGTTCTGGCGAATCCAGCGCGTCGCCTCGATGAAGTCGACGCCGTAATTGTTGTGCTCCTCGATGCCGGTCGCGATCGCAAAAATGTTGGGATCGAAGATGATGTCCTCGGGCGGGAAGCCGACCTTGTTCACCAGGATGTCGTAGGCGCGCTTGCAGATCTCGGTTTTGCGCGCGAACGTATCGGCCTGGCCGACCTCGTCGAACGCCATGACGACGACGGCCGCGCCGTGGCGACGGGCAATCTTGGCCTCGTGGATGAACTTCTCCTCGCCTTCCTTCATCGAGATCGAGTTGACGACCGGCTTGCCCTGCACGCATTTCAGGCCGGCCTCGATCACCGAGAATTTCGAAGAGTCCACCATGACGGGGACGCGGGCGATGTCGGGCTCGGCGGCGACGAGGTTGAGGAAGGTCACCATCGCGGCTTCGGAATCGAGCAGCCCCTCGTCCATGTTGACGTCGATGATCTGTGCGCCGTTCTCGACCTGGTCGCGTGCGACCTGCAGTGCGGCGGTGTAGTCGCCGGCGGTGATCAGCTTGCGGAAGCGGGCCGAGCCCGTGACGTTGGTGCGCTCGCCGACATTGACGAAAGGAATCGCGTCCGTCAGCACAAACGGCTCGAGGCCGGAGAGACGCAGTCGCGGCGTAATCTCCGGCACGGTGCGCGGCTTGTGCGGAGCGACGCTAGCTGCGATCGCCGCGATATGGTCCGGCGTGGTGCCGCAGCAGCCGCCTACGATGTTGACGAGGCCGTCGCGTGCGAACTCGCCGACGAGGCGCGCCATGTATTCGGGCGTCTCGTCATATTGGCCGAATTCGTTGGGCAGGCCAGCATTGGGGTAGGCGCAGACGAGCGTGTCGGCGACGCGGCCGATATCGGCGATATGCGCGCGCAAATCTTCGGCGCCGAGCGCGCAGTTGAAGCCGATGGTGATGGGCTTGGCGTGGCGCACCGAATTCCAGAACGCCTCCGGCATCTGGCCCGAGAGCAGGCGGCCGGACTTGTCGGTGATGGTGCCCGACACCATCACGGGCATGTCGATGCCGCGTTCTTCGGTGATCTCGGCGATCGCATAAAGCGCCGCCTTGGCGTTCAGCGTATCGAAGATGGTTTCGACCAGCAGCAGGTCGACGCCGCCGTCGAGCATGCCGTTGATCTGCTCGCCATAGGACTTGCGCAGATCGTCGAAGGTGACGGCGCGGTAGCCGGGATTGGACACGTCGGGCGAGATCGAGGCGGTGCGGTTGGTCGGGCCGATGGCGCCCGCGACGAAGCGCGGCTTGCCGTCCTCGGCTTCGACGCGCCTTGCGGCATTGCCGGCGAGGCGGGCGCCTTCGCGCGCCATCTCGTAGACGATGTCGGTGAGGTCGTAATCGGCCTGCGCGATCGAGGTCGTGGAGAAGGTGTTGGTGGCGACGATGTCGGCGCCGGCACGCAAATACGCCGCGTGGATGTCCTCGATCGCCTGCGGCTGCGTCAGGATCAGCAGGTCGTTGTTGCCGCGCAGGTCGCGATGGAAGTTCTTGAAGCGCTCGCCGCGGAAGGCGGCCTCGTCGAACTGGAGGTTCTGGATCATCGTGCCCATGGCGCCGTCGAGCACGAGAATGCGTTGGCGCGCGGCGTTGAGCAGGGCAGTTCGCTTCGGAGAGGTGGATACGGTCATGGTGTCTTAAGCCGCCTTCTGCGCGCTCTTGGCGCGGATGCCGAGCAAATGGCTGATCGCGAACACGAGATCGGCGCGGTTCATGGTGTAGAAATGGAAGGTGTCGACGCCGTGCTTGGCGAGCTTCTGCACCTGGCCGGCGGCGACCGTCGCAGCCACCAGCTTGCGGGTCTCGGCGTCGTCATCGAGGCCCTCGAACTTCGCGGCGAACCAGTCGGGCACGGTGGTGCCGGCGCGGGTGACGAAATTGCGCGCCTGCTTGAAATTGTGCATGGGCATGATGCCCGGCACGATCGGAATGCTGATGCCGCGGGCGCGGACGCGGTCGAGATAGCGGAAGTAGAGATCATTGTCGAAGAACACCTGGGTGATCGCGCGGCTCGCGCCGGCGTCGACCTTGGCCTTCAGTGTGTCGATGTCGGCGTCGAAGTCGCGCGCCTCCGGGTGCTTCTCGGGATAGGCCGAGACCGACACCTCGATATCGGCATGCCGCTTCTTGATCCCCGCGACGAGCTCCGCCGAGCTCTGGTAGCCGTCGGGATGGCTGGCATAGGGCGTGCCGATGCCGCCGGCGGGATCGCCGCGCAGGCCCACGATGTGGCGGACGCCGACCTCGTGATAGCGGTCGACGATCTCGTCGATCTCGCCGCGCGAGGCGCCGACGCAGGTCAGATGCGCCGCCGGCAGCAGCGCGGTCTCCTTCAGAATACGCGAGATGGTGGAGTGCGTCCGCTCGCGGGTCGAGCCGCCGGCGCCGTAAGTCACCGACACGAATTTCGGGTCGAGCGGGGCGAGCCGGTTGATGGTCTCCCAGAGATTGCGCTCCATCTCTTCCGTCTTCGGCGGAAAGAACTCGAAGGAGATCGCAGGCCGCTTCAGGTGCCCGTCTTGCCCGTCGGCGCGGGCAGGAATCGTCAGATCGGTCATGGCCCCACTCACTCCAGATTTGTCGCCGGGTTTCGGCGGCCGACGGTCAGGTTCTCGCTTGGATGACCTAAGATACGGCAAAGGCAGTTTGATCTACAGCCCATCGCGGATGGGAAGTGGCCCACTTAACGCGAATTCCTCTGAGTATCGTTATCCTGGGACTGAGCTGTGGGAGGTGAGATTGGTCTAAAATATCGTGAAAATTCAATAAAATATGACTGCCGTCATCATGATGCACGCCGAGAATGAAGGTGGGCAGAATGATTTTACGGTCATGCCTCTGTCAACTGTCCCAACGTCCACCAGATGGCCGTCCGCCGCCCGCACACGTCAGACCTGCGCAGCCGACCCATTGCCGCGTCGCCGCCCGCAACTAACTTAGCGCGCCATGATTCCGCTTTCCGTCCTCGACCTCTCCGTCGTCACCACGGGCACCAGGCCTGCCGCGGCGCTGCGCAACAGCATTGATCTGGCCCGCCACGTCGACGGGCTTGGCTATGTCCGCTACTGGCTCGCCGAGCACCACAATCTCGCCTCGGTCGCGAGCCCCGCGCCCGACGTCATGATCGGACAGATCGCCGCCGTGACGAAGCATATCCGCGTCGGCTCCGGCGGGGTGATGCTGCCCAATCACGCGCCGCTGGTGGTGGCCGAGCGCTTCAAGATGCTGGAGGCGCTGTTTCCCGGCCGCATCGACCTCGGCCTCGGCCGTGCGCCCGGCACCGACGGAGCAACGGCTTACGCGCTGCGCAGCCGGCTCGACCGCGGCGAAGGCGACGATTTCCTGGAGCGGCTCCACGAACTGATTCTGTGGCAGACGCGCGAATTCCCTGCAGGCCACCCCTACAACAATGTCGTCGCCATGCCTGACGACACCGCTTTGCCGCCGATCTGGCTGCTCGGCTCCAGCGATTATTCCTCGGAGCTGGCCGCGCAAGTCGGCATGGGCTTCGCCTTCGCCCATCATTTCGCGTCCCACGATGCGATCGATGCGATGGTGCATTACCGCAACCGCTTCCAGCCGTCGGCCTGGCGTGCGAGTCCGCACGCGATCCTCGCAGTCGCGGCCATCGCGGCCGATACCGATGAGGAAGCCGAACGTCTCGCCTCTTCGTTCGACCTCAACCGGCTGCGCCGCGACCGCGGTCAGTATCTGCCGCTGCCGAGCGTCGAGGAGGCGCTGGCCTATCCTTACTCCGACGCCGAGCGCACCTCGATCCTCCGCAACCGCTCCCGCCTGTTCGTCGGCAGCCCCGCGACGGTGCGGAGGAAGCTGCAGCCGCTGATCGACGCGAGCAAGCCGGACGAATTGATGGTGATCACCGCCGTGTATGACCACGAGGCGCGAAAGAAGTCGTATTCGCTGCTGGCGGAGGCGTTTGGGCTGGCGAAAAGCGAAGTCGCATAACCCGCCCTCGTGCTCCGGCTCGCGCTTCGCGCGTCCGGGACACGAGTTCAATCCTACTGTGCTTCGCTGAACGTCGCGCGGAACGGATGGCCCGGATAGACGCCGACGATGCGGAATTCGCGCGAGAAGAATTTCAGCTCCTCGATGGCGAAGGCGAGCCCCTTGTCCTCGGGGTGGCCATCGACGTCGGCATAGAACTGCGTGGCGAAGAAATTGCCGTCGACCATGTAGCTTTCCAGCTTGGTCATGTTGACGCCGTTGGTGGCAAAGCCGCCGAGTGCCTTGTACAGCGCGGCCGGCAAATTGCGCACCCGGAAGACGAAGGTCGTGACCAGCGGACCCGTGCCTTGCGCGGCCCATTTCGGCTCGCGCGCCAGCACCACGAAGCGCGTCGTGTTGTGGGCCTCGTCCTCGATGTCCTCGGCGAGGATGTCGAGGCCATAGATCTTGGCGGCGAGGCGCGAGGCGATCGCGGCGACCGTCTTGTCCTTGCGTTCCGAGATGTCGCGGGCGCTGCCGGCAGTGTCGGCGTGCACGATCGGCTTGATGCCGAGCTTGCGGATGATGCGGCGGCACTGGCCGAGCGCATGCACATGGCTCTCGACGCTCTTGATGTCGTCGAGCCTGGTGCCCTTCACCGCCATCAGCTGATGCCGAACGGGGAGAAACCACTCGCCGATGATGAAGAGACCGGAGGCCGGCAAGAGATGATGGATGTCGGCGACGCGGCCGGCGACCGAGTTCTCGATCGGGATCATGCCGAGATCGGCCTCGCCCGACGAGATCGCAGACAGCGCATCCTCGAAGGTGGCACAGGGCATCGGCTCGGCGTCGGGATAGGCTTCGACGATGGCGATGTGGGAATTGGCTCCGGGCTCGCCCTGGAATGCGATTTTCAGCTTGCTCATGTCTTAAAAGTGCTCCTGCGGCGCCTTGTACCAGCCGCTCAGGATTTGGAAAGGATGCTGCGCGCGGTTTCGAGATCAGGCGGCGTGTCGACGCCGCGAGGTACGCTGTCGACGATCATGATGTCGATGCGCATGCCGGCTTCGACCGCCCGGAGCTGCTCCAGGCTTTCCTGACGCTCCAGCGGCGAAGGCGGCAGTGCCACGAACCGTTCCAGCGCCGCGCGGCGGTAAGCATAGAGGCCGATGTGGTGGTAACGCGGTCCATTGCCGTAAGGGGCTGTGGCGCGGGTAAAATAGAGTGCCCGCAGCCGCCGCGGCCCGATCGGCGAGCCGATGGCCTTCACGACGCTGGGGGCGAGGTCCTCCTCCTCGGTGTGGATTTGCGAGGCCAGCGTCACGATGTCGACCGCGGGTTCGGAAAAGGGCGGCAGCACCTCGCGGATGGTCTGCGGCGTGATGGTCGGGAAATCGCCCTGCAGGTTGATCACGATCTCGGCCTTGCCGTCCGGGTCGAGCTTCTGCATGGCCTCGTGGATGCGGTCCGAACCGGAGGGGTGGTCGGCGCGCGTCATCACGGCTTCGCCGCCATGGGCCGTCACGACCGAGGCGATCTCCGGCGTATCGGTTGCGACCGCGACCCGGCCGATACCGGCGGCCTCGGCGCGGCGCAGCACATGCACGATCATCGGCTGGCCCGCGATGTCGGCGAGCGGCTTGCCGGGCAGGCGGGTGGCGGCCATGCGGGCCGGGATCAGCACCAGGATGCGAGGGTCGATCATCGGGTCAAGAGCCTGCAAACAGGGCGTTTTCCGCGCCGAGAAATGGAGGTGGGACGGGTTGAAAGCCGGGTCGCTTATACGGGTTGCCAGACCCCGGGCAAACCGATATCTCAATGGCAAAACTCGGGGAAACTATAGGATACGTTTGATTCTCCCGAGGCTCGTCCTGGCGGCCGATTGCGCCGCTGTTTCCTTCTTGCGGTGGGGCCTGGCCGGAAATGGACTCTTTCGAACTCAATAAGATCATGGGTGCCGTGCTCGGTACCTGTCTCTTTCTCCTGGTGACCAGCTTTACCGCCCAGGCTCTTTTCTCGCCCAAGATGCCGGAAAAGCCCGGCTTCGAGATCGCCGTGAAGGAAGATGCCGGCCACGGCAAGGAAGGCGCCGCCGCCGCGGCAGCGTCCGAACCGATCGAAAAGCTGCTCCAGACCGCCTCCGTCGAAAAGGGCTCTGCCGCCGCCAAGAAGTGCGGCGCCTGCCACACCTTCGAAAAGGGTGGCCCGAATCGCGTCGGTCCCAACCTCTATGGCGTCGTCGGCGAGCCAAAGGGCCAGGGCCGCGGCGGCTTCAACTTCTCGGCGGCCCTCAAGGGCAAGGGCGGCAACTGGACGTTCGATGACCTCAACAAGTTCATCGCCAATCCGAAGGGCTTTGTCCCGGGTACCGCGATGGGATTTGCCGGCATCCAGAAGGATTCCGAGCGGGCCGACGTCATTGCCTACCTGAATTCGCTGTCGGAGAAACCCCAGCCGCTGCCAACGGCGGCGAAGTAAAGCTTCAACAACCTGTCTCTGAAAATGCGGCCGGGCTGAAGAGCCTGGCCGTTTCCTTATCCGGCCCTCCCAGTGAATTTATCGGGGCGTTTGGCCGCATCCGATCGGCGGCCGGGGCTTCCAAGATGAGGAAAAAGCAACATATTCGGTCGAAACCTCGCCTATATTGCGAACTTAAAGGAGTAGCCTCCTTCAAGACAGGGATGTTGATTTGGCCATTACCCGACGCGATCTCCTGCTCACCGGCACTGCGGCCGCAGCGCTTCCCGCCCTCGGTTCCGTAGCGGGCCTTTCCGTCGTCGGCAGTGCCGCGGCGCAATCGGCGAATGAGCTGCCTTGGCGCCACGCGCTGTCCCTGTTCGGGAAGGTCAAGTACCCCGCTGATTTCAAGCGCTTCGATTATGTCAATCCGGAAGCGCCCAAGGGCGGCATCGCCCGCCAGATCGCCGTCGGCACCTTCGACAATTTCAACATCGTCGTGTCGGGCGTGAAGGGCCAGGTCGCCGGCGCTGTCGCATTCATCTACGAGTCCCTCACGACGGCCTCGCTCGACGAAGTCTCGACCGAATACGGCGCGCTGGCCGAGGCCGTCAGCCACCCGGACGATTTCGCCTTCGTCACCTACCGTTTGCGGCCGCAGGCCAAATGGCACGACGGCAAGCCTGTTACCGCGGAGGACGTGATCTTCTCGCTGGATTCCTTCAAGAAGCATCACCCGATGTACTCGGCCTATTACAGCCACGTGCTGAAGGCCGAGAAGGTTGGCGAGCGCGAGGTGAAGTTCGTATTCGACGCGCCGGGCAACCGCGAGCTGCCGCAGATCGTGGGGCAGCTCACGGTCCTGCCGAAGCATTGGTGGGAGGGGACGGACGCGCAGGGCCGCAAGCGCGATGTCTCCGCGACCACGCTCGAAGTTCCGCTCGGCTCCGGTCCCTACAAGATCAAGGACTTCGTGGCGGGACGATCGATCGCGCTGGAGCGCGTCAAGGACTATTGGGGCCGCGATCTGCCTGCCAATGTGGGTCGCAACAATTTCGACGAGCTGCGCTACGAATATTTCCGCGACGCCACCGTGGCGATCGAGGCTTTCAAGGCCGACCAGGTCGATTGGCGTGCGGAGAACAGCGCGAAGAACTGGGCGACCGCCTACGACTTCCCGGCCGTGACCGAAAAGCGCGTGATCCTCGAAGAATTCGCCAATCGCAGCTCGGGCGTGATGCAGGCCTTCGTGCCGAACCTGCGCCGCGGCAAGTTCAGCGATCCGCGCGTGCGGCGTGCGCTCAACTATGCGTTCGACTTCGAGGAGATGAACAAGCAGATCTTCTTCGGCCAGTACAAGCGCGTCAGCAGCTATTTCGACGGCATCGAAGATCTGATGGCAACCGGCGTGCCGCAGGGCAAGGAGCTCGAGATCCTCGAGACCGTCCGCGCCCAGGTCCCGCCCGAAGTCTTCACCACGGCCT
The DNA here is from genome assembly GCF_032918005.1 of Bradyrhizobium sp. NDS-1. NCBI lineage: Bacteria > Pseudomonadati > Pseudomonadota > Alphaproteobacteria > Hyphomicrobiales > Nitrobacteraceae > Bradyrhizobium > Bradyrhizobium sp. NDS-1. Next base: position 6,939,804 of record NZ_CP136628.1, on the reverse strand, counting down.
ACACCAATCCGGTCGGCGGCAATCCGGAAGCCGTGCGCGATAATCTCCGCGAGGCGCTGCGCCTGTTCAAGGAGGCCGGCTACGAGGTGCGCGACCGCAAGCTGGTCGACGTCAAGACCGGCGCCCAGTTCACCCTCGAATTGCTGAACTCGGATCCCAGCTTCGAGCGGATCACGCTGTTCTACAAGCCGTCGCTGGAGCGGCTCGGCATCGCGGTGAGCGTGCGCACGGTCGATCCGACCCAATACGAGAACAGATTGCGGGAATGGGACTTCGATATTGTCACAAAGTCCTGGGGGGAGTCGCAGTCTCCCGGCAACGAGCAACGGGAACGTTGGGGCGCCAAGAACGCCGACATAGCAGGGTCTGACAATATAGCGGGAATCAAGAATCCGGCGGTCGACAAGTTGATCGATCGTGTGATTTTCGCGAAAGATCGAGACGAGCTCGTCGCCGCAACCAAGGCGCTCGACCGCGTGCTGCTGTGGAATCACTACGTCGTGCCGCAATGGACCTACAACAAGGTGCGTACCGCGCGCTGGGACCGTTTCGGCCGGCCGGCGGAACTGCCCAAATACGGGCTATCCGGCTTCCCGTTCATCTGGTGGTACGACGCAGACAAGGCGGCACGGATCGCAAAGAAGTCGTGAAGGACATCCCCCGCATGACGCAGATGTCACGCCGCCATGTGCTGGCCCTGGGTGTTGGCGGCGCCTTTGGAGCGTTCCTTGGCGTGCCGCCGTTGCGCAAGGCAGGCGCGTCGGAGGCCGGAATCGAGGCCCATGGCATCTCCGCGTTCGGCGATCTCAAATATCCCGCCGATTTCCGCCAGTTCGACTACGTCAATCCGGCTGCCCCGAAGGGGGGCACGTTCTCGCTGATTCCGTCGACGAAATCGCATAACCAGTCCTACCAGACCTTCAACTCGCTCAACGCCTACATTCTCAAGGGCGACGGTGCGCAAGGCATGGACATGACGTTCTCGCCGCTGATGGTGCGCGCGAGCGACGAGCCCGACGCGATGTATGGGCTTGCCGCCAAATCCGTGCAGATATCGCCGGACAGGCTGGTCTATCGTTTCACGATGCGGCCCGAAGCGAAATTCCACGACGGCACCAGACTCACCGCGCATGATGCGGCGTTCTCGCTGACGACGCTGAAGGCCAAGGGCCACCCGCTGATCGTCGTGAACATGCGCGACTTCGTGAGCGCGGAAGCCATCGACGACGCCACGCTCGTCGTCACCTTCGCCAAGGGACGCGCCCGCGACGTACCGCTCTATGTCGCCGGTCTTCCGATCTTTTCGAAAGCGTATTACACGTCCCGGCCGTTCGATGAATCGACGCTGGATACTCCGCTCGGCTCCGGTCCGTACAAGGTCGGGAGGTTCGAGGTCAATCGCTACATCGAGTTCGAGCGAGTCAAGGATTGGTGGGCGGCCGATCTGCCGCCCTGCCGCGGCACTTACAATTTCGATGTCGTGCGCTATGAATTCTATCGCGACCGCGATGTCGCCTTCGAGGGCTTCACCGGCAAGAGTTATCTCTATCGCGAAGAGTTCACCTCGCGCATCTGGGCGACGCGCTACGACTTTCCGGCCGTCAAGGACGGCCGCGTCAAGATGGAGGTCGTGCCCGACGACACGCCCTCCGGCGCGCAGGGCTGGTTCATCAATACGAGGCGCGACAAGTTCAAGGACCCGCGCGTGCGCGAGGCCCTGATCAACGCCTTCGATTTCGAATGGACCAACAAGACCATCATGTACGGCGCCTATGCCCGTACCGTGTCGCCGTTCCAGAATTCGGACCTCATGGCGGGCGGTGTGCCGCCTTCGCCGGAAGAGCTGAAGCTGCTGGAGCCGTTTCGCGGCCAGGTTCCCGACGAAGTTTTCACCGCACCGTTTACGCCTCCGGTAACGGACGGCTCCGGGCAGGACCGCAGCCTGTTGCGCAAGGCGCAGCAACTGCTGAGCGAGGCTGGCGTGCCGATCAAGGATGGCAAGCGGATGCTGCCCAACGGCGAGGTGTTCAAGATCGAGTTCCTGTTGGACGAACCCTCCTTCCAGCCGCATCACGCGCCCTACATCAAGAATCTCGCGACGCTCGGCATCGAGGCGAACGTGCGCCTTGTTGATGCGGTGCAATACAGGGCGCGTCAGGATGACTTCGATTTCGACCTGACGATCCAGCGCTTCAGCATGTCGGCAACGCCGGGCGATGCCATGCGCTCGTTCTTCTCCTCGCAGGTCGCGAACACCAAGGGCTCGTACAATCTCGCGGGCATCGCCAACCCGGCCATCGATGCCATGATCGAGAAGATCATGGCAGCCGACAGCCGCGAGGAATTGACCTTTGCTTGTCGTGCTTTCGACCGCCTGTTTCGCGCCGGCCGCTACTGGGTGCCGCAATGGTACAACAAGACGCACCGGCTGGCTTATTGGGATCAGTTCGGCCACCCGCAGAAGCTGCCGCGTTATGCCAACGGCGTCGGCGCGCCCGACATCTGGTGGCATGAACCCGCCAAGGCCGCCAAGCTCGAACAGGCGAAATAATCATGAGCGCCTATATCGCCCGCCGCATCCTCCTGATGATCCCGACGCTGCTGGGGATTCTCTTCGTGTCTTTCGTCGTCGTGCAGTTCGCGCCGGGCGGCCCGGTCGAGCGCGTGATCGCGCAACTCTCCGGGGCTGACACCGGCGGCACTTCGCGCATTTCGGGCGGCAGCGACTTTGCGCAGCGGGCGCCCGGGCAGGTCGGGGCCGGTGGCGACGCCATCAACTCGAAATATCGCGGTGCGCAGGGTCTTGATCCTGACTTCATCAAGAAGCTCGAGGTGCAGTTCGGCTTCGACAAGCCGGCACCGGAACGCTTCGCACTGATGGTGTGGAATTTTGCCCGCTTCGATTTCGGCAAGAGCTATTTCCGCGACGTCAGCGTTCTGCAACTCATCAAGGAGAAGCTGCCGGTTTCGATCTCGCTCGGCCTGTGGTTGACGCTGATCACCTATCTGATCTCGATTCCGCTCGGCATCCGCAAGGCGGTGAAGGACGGCACGCGCTTCGACACCTGGACGTCGACCATTCTCGTGCTGGGCTATGCCATTCCCGGCTTCCTGTTCGCCATCCTTCTCATCATCCTGTTCGCCGGCGGCTCCTTCTTCAACTGGTTCCCGCTGCGCGGACTGACCTCGGACGGCTGGTCGCAGTTTCCCTGGTACTGGCAGATCATCGACTATTTCTGGCATCTGACGCTGCCGCTGATCGCCATGGGGTTAGGTGCCTTCACCACCATGACGTTCCTGACCAAGAACTCGTTCCTGGACGAGATTCGCAAGCAATACGTGATGACCGCGCGCGCCAAGGGCTGTAGCGAGGGCCGGGTGCTCTACGGCCACGTCTTCCGCAATGCCATGCTCATCGTGATCGCCGGCTTCCCGGGGACCTTCATCCACGCCTTCTTTTCCGGCTCGCTGCTGATCGAGACCATCTTCTCGCTGGACGGGTTGGGCCTGCTCAGCTTCGAGAGCGTGCTCAACCGCGACTATCCCGTGGTGTTCGGCACGCTCTACATCTTCTCGCTGGTCGGCCTCGTGATCAACCTGGTCTCCGACCTGACGTATATGTGGATCGACCCCCGGATCGATTTCGAAGCGCGGGAGGTCTGATGACGATCACCGCACCGACGCCGATCGAGACCACGGCCCAGTCCCCATTGGGCGAGGTCGTTCCGATCACACGCAAGCCGTTCGCTCCTTCGCCGCTCAACAGGCGGCGGTGGCAGAACTTCAAGGCCAACCGCCGCGGCTACTGGTCGTTCTGGTTATTCATTGCGCTGTTCGTGCTCTCGCTGTTCGCGGAGCTGATCGCCAACGATCGGCCTTTTCTGATCAAGTTCGACGGTCGCCTCTACTGGCCCGCGTTCGTGACCTATTCCGAAACCACCTTCGGCGGGGACTTCGAAACCGCGGCTGACTACCGCGATCCCTATTTGCAGAAGCTGATCAAGGAAAAGAACGGCACCATCGTCTGGCCGCTGATCCGTTACTCTTACGACACCCACAATCTCGACTTGCCGACGCCGGCGCCGTCGCCGCCGACCTGGATGCTGACCGAGAAGCAATGCAAGCCGGTGGTGGAAAAGAAGGGGCTGACGAGTTGCCGCGACCTCGAATACAACTGGCTCGGCACCGACGACCAGGGGCGCGACGTGGTCGCACGGCTGATCTACGGCTTCCGCATCTCGGTGCTGTTCGGCCTTTGTCTCACGATCGTTTCGTCGGTCATCGGCATAGCAGCGGGCGCGGTGCAGGGCTATTTCGGTGGCCGGGTCGATCTCATCTTCCAGCGCTTCATCGAGATCTGGACGGCTATCCCCTCGCTCTATCTTCTCCTGATCCTGTCCTCGGTCCTTGTGCCCGGCTTCTTCGTGCTGCTCGGCATCCTCTTGCTGTTCTCCTGGGTCTCGCTGGTCGGCCTCGTGCGGGCCGAATTCCTGCGCGGGCGCAACTTCGAGTACATCCAGGCGGCGCGGGCGCTCGGCGTCTCCAACCCGACCATCATGTTCCGCCATCTGCTGCCGAACGCGATGGTGGCGACCATGACGTTCCTGCCCTTCATCGTGTCGAGTTCGGTGATGACATTGACGGCGCTGGATTTCCTCGGCTTCGGCCTGCCGCCGGGGTCACCTTCGCTCGGCGAATTGCTGTCGCAGGCCAAGTCCAATGTGCAGGCACCCTGGCTCGGGTTCTCCGGCTTCTTCTCGGTCGCGATCATGCTTTCACTCCTGATTTTCATCGGCGAAGCCGTTCGCGACGCCTTCGATCCGCGCAAGACGTTCAGGTAGGCCGATGGACGCGATCAACCAGCCCCTGCTCAGCGTGCGCGATCTCTCGGTGGCCTTCCACCAGGGCGGCGCCACCACGCTTGCAGTCGACAAGGTCACGTTCCAGATCAAGCGCGGCGAATGCCTGGCATTGGTCGGCGAATCCGGATCCGGCAAGTCCGTCAGCGCGCTCTCGATCCTCAAGCTCCTGCCCTATCCGAACGCCTCGCATCCCTCGGGCAGCATCCGCTTCAAGGGGCAGGAGCTGATCGACCGATCCGAGCAGCAGATGCGGGAGATTCGCGGCAGTGACATCTCCATCATCTTCCAGGAGCCGATGACCTCGCTCAATCCGTTGCACACGATCGAGGCGCAGATCGGCGAGATCATCCAGTTGCACAATCCGACCAGTAATGCCGAGGCGCGCAAACGGACGCTGGAGCTGCTGACGCAGGTCGGCATCCCCGAGCCCGAGACGCGGCTGAAGAGCTATCCGCATCAGCTCTCCGGCGGTCAGCGCCAGCGTGTGATGATCGCGATGGCGCTCGCCAACGAGCCGGATCTGCTGATCGCGGACGAGCCGACGACGGCGCTCGACGTCACCGTGCAGGCACAGATCCTGGCGCTGCTCGCCGAGATCCGCTCGCGGCTCGGCATGAGCCTGCTCTTCATCACCCACGATCTCGGCATCGTGCGCCGCATCGCCGACACCGTCTGCGTCATGAAGAGCGGCGAGATCGTCGAGCAGGGACCGGTCGAGCAGGTCTTCAAGTCGCCGAAGCATCCCTATACGCGCGATCTGCTCGCGGCCGAGCCGAAGCCGGACCCGGCGCCGCCGCAGCCGGATGCGCCGGTGGTGATGTCGGCGGACGATTTGAAGGTCTGGTTTCCGATCAAGCGCGGCCTGATGCGCAAGACGGTCGGCCACATCAAGGCGGTCGACGGCGTCAGCGTCGCCGTGCGCAAGGGCGAGACGCTCGGCGTCGTCGGCGAGTCCGGCTCGGGCAAGACCACGCTGGGGCTGGCACTGCTGCGGCTGATCTCCTCGAACGGGCGCATCGTATTCCTGGGAAAAGACATCCAGGGACTGCGTTTCAAGGAGATGCGGCCTTTCCGCCGCGACATGCAGATCGTGTTCCAGGATCCGTTCGGCTCGCTCAGCCCACGCATGTCGGTCGCCGATATCATCGCCGAAGGTCTCTCCGTGCATCAGCCGAAGCTGTCGGGCGAACAACGCGAGGCGCGCGTCGTCAAGGCGCTCGAGGATGTCGGGCTCAATCCTGAGACGCGCTTTCGCTATCCGCACGAATTCTCCGGCGGCCAGCGCCAGCGCATCAGCATCGCGCGGGCGGTGGTGCTGGAGCCGGATTTCGTCGTGCTGGACGAGCCGACAAGCGCGCTCGACATGCTGTTCCAGGCGCAGATGGTCGATCTCTTGCGCGAGCTCCAGCGCAAGCGCGAGCTCACCTATATGTTCATCTCGCACGATTTGCGCGTCGTCGCTTCCCTTGCGAGCCACCTGATCGTGATGCGCGGCGGCAAGGTCGTCGAAGAGGGACAGGCCGCCGAGCTGTTCAAGTCCCCGAAGACGGATTACACGCGGGCGCTGTTCGCGGCGGCGTTCCGGCTGGAGACCGCCGGGAACGGCTCGGCGGCGACGTAAGCCCCGTCACAACCGCTTGATCGCGACGACTTCGCTGCCGGCCTGCTTGATCCGTGCGATGGCCGGCTCGATCGGCTCGATCACAGTCGCCATGTGATGCGCATTGGCGTGAACCATGGTGCTGCCATCGCGGACGACCGCGACATGTCCCTTCCAGAAGATCAGATCGCCGCGCAGCAGGCGGTCCCACTCGTGCTGCTCCAGGGTGCGGCCCAGCCCGGCCTGCTGCATGTCGCTGTCGCGCGGGCAGCCGGTGCCTGACGCTGTCAGCGAGACTTGAACCAGGCCGGAGCAATCGATGCCAGAACTGCTCTTGCCGCCCCACAGATAGGGCGTGCCGACGAAGCGCTCGGCGACGGCGACGAAGTCCGGTTCGCTGTGATCGAGCGGGGCGAGATGGGACTTCGGCAGATACCTGCCGTCCCGCGTCACGGCGAAGCTGCCGTCTTGGCGCGCCACCGCGAGCCTGGATCCCATCACCAGCGTGTCGGCCGGCGGCAGCTTGATCGAGGGGCCGGGGAAGGCAAACGTCCTGAGGGCGCTGACCTTGTGGGTCGGGCCCGCCGTGGGCTTCGCGAGCGCCGCGTCCGGCAGCCAGCCGACATAGCCGTCGTCATTGAGCTGGCCCCAGGCCCAGCCTTCGCCGTTGCGGTCGTAAACCGTGACGCGTTCGCCGCGCAGTGCCTCCGTCATCAGCATCGCGTTCGAAGACGCCTGCTCGCGCACCGGCGCGATCGGTTCGACCACCTCGAATTCCTCACCGGTGACGAAGCGATCAGCCTCAACTTCGCCTTCGAGATATTTCGCAGCGAGGTCGCCCCGCGCCGGCGTCAGCCGCGGATCGTATTTTGGATTATGCATAGCGCTCGCCCAGCAAGGTGTAGATGGCTCGCGCAGCCTGGCACTCGCCTCCTTCGGGCCGCGCGGGCTTGGCCGACGGCGTCCAGCCGTAGATGTCGACATGCAGCCAGCTCCTGGCGTGCTCGACGAAGCGCTGCAGGAACAGCGCGCAGGTGATCGAGCCGGCAAAACCGCCTGACGGCGCGTTTGTGATGGTGGCGGTCTTGGAGTCCAGCCAGGAATCGTAAGGCGGCCACAGCGGCATGCGCCACAACGGATCGTTCTCCTGCACCGCGCAGCGCGCGAGGTCGGCGGCAAGGGTTTCGTCATTGGTGTAGAACGGCGGCAGTTCCGGACCCAGCGCGACCCGCGCCGCGCCGGTCAGTGTGCCCAAATCGATCAGCAGGTCGGGCTTCTCCTCGTCGGCCAGCGCCAGCGCGTCGGCGAGCACCAGCCGCCCTTCGGCGTCGGTGTTGCCGATCTCGACCGTGATGCCTTTGCGCGAGGTGAAGACATCGAGCGGGCGGAAGGCGTTGCCGGCAACCGCGTTCTCGACCGCCGGAATCAGCACGCGCAGCCGCACCTTCAGCTTGGCGTCCATCACCATGCGTGCCAGCGCCAGCACGTTGGCAGCGCCGCCCATGTCCTTCTTCATGATCAGCATGCCGCTCGACGGCTTCAGATCGAGCCCGCCGGTGTCGAAACAGACGCCCTTGCCGACCAGCGTCACCTTGGGATGAGCAAGGTCGCCCCAGCCGATGTCGATCAGCCGCGGGGCGCGGCTGGATGCCATGCCAACGGCGTGGATGAGCGGGAAATTCTTCTCCAGCTCTTCGCCGATGGTGCAGGCGAAACTTGCACCGAACTCGGCCGCGAGGTCTTGCGCGGCGGCGGCCAGCTCTGCCGGTCCCATGTCGTTGGACGGCGTGTTGATGAGGTCGCGCGCGAGCATTGCGGCCTCAGCGACCCGCTCGATCCCGGCCGCATCGACGCCATCAGGAGGCACCAGCCGGACGTCGGGGCGATCAGCCTTGCGGTAGCGCGCGAAGCGGTAGCATCCCAGTGCGAAGGCGAGCGCTGCCAGCCGCGTATCATGCGGCGCATTGGCAAAGCGATAAGTGCCCGGCGGCAAAAGCCCGGGCAGGGCGCCAGGCCGGAACAGGTCGCGCGATCTTGCGCCCTCGTCCTCGAGGCCGAACAGCACCTGCGCAATCGCGCCGTCGGGCGCGGGCAGCGCGAGATGGGCGCCCGGCTTGGCGGTGAAGGCGCATGCCGTGGCGAATAGGCGTTGCGCTGGCGGCAGCGTCTCGGCGACCTGATCCCAGCTCGCTTTGGTGACGAAGATGATCGGGATGGCGGCGGGTGACGTCTCGAAGACAGAAGGCATTGGCGGGTCCCGATCGTCAGATCAAACGGGTCATACGACCGGACGAGACTTCGCAGAGTTTGGCCGCTGCTGCAATCGGCTTTGCCGTCACCGTTCAGCGAGCGCTACTCGCGGCTAGGGGCCCATGCTAGGTTCCGGCAAGGCCGCCAGAGATGGAAACCGGGCGACCGACGACAAGCCCGCCGGGAGGAAGCGCAATGGAATTTGTGTGGAGCGTGGTCACATTCATCGGACAGGCCGTCGAGGCTATTTTTGGCTATATCGAGCACCATCACTGGATCTTCGCGCTCCTGGTCGGCGGTTACGTGTTTTATCTCCATGACCGATCCGTCCACGCGCGGTTCGATGCGCTGGACAGGCGCGTCGACGAAATCCGCAAGCGGCTTGCCATCGAATATTGATCGGACGAAATGAAACCGTCGTACGGCAGGTCTCGTATTTCATGTTGAGAACTGCCGTTCACCCGAGTGTTGCCGCGGGGCTTTACTAGCGCCACGGTTGTGTCATGATTGGTGAATATTTTAGATTGTGTCGTGCGCCTCTGCACGACTCAAGAGCAAGATCTTTGCCCGAGCTATGACTGGCTTCGATCTGTTTCGTCAAAGGTATTTCTCGCATCGTTTTGGGCGGCGCAGCATCGGCAAATGAGCGGCGCAAAATGGATAGATCGTTCGTTATTGCGCAGATTTCCGATCTGCATCTCGACGGATCGGGCCGGCTGCTTGCGGCGATCGAAACGCTCAGTGCCGCTCTCCGCGAGAGAATGGCGGGCCTCGCCGACGTCCCCGACCGCATCCTGCTGATCACGGGAGATCTCGTGGACGATCCGACGCCGCGCGCGCTCGACGAAGCGCTCGCCGTCATCGCGTCCCTGCGGCAGACACGCGTGTTCACCGACATCCAGGCCGTTGCCGGCAATCACGACGTCAAGCGGCCGAGCCGCTGGACCGGCCGCCACGACGTCTATGATTACCTCAATCTGCCGCGGACCTCGAAGAGCGTCTATTACCGGCAGGCCGGCCTCGACTTGGTGCTGCTGGATTCCAACCGCGCAAGCCTGACGACGCTTGCGAGCGGCAACATCGATGAGGGCACGTACAAGACGATGGTCGCGGATTCCGCCCGGCTGAGCGTCGAGCTCGCGGGCAGCATGGGGTCTGCGGGGCGCGCCGACTATGCCGAACCGACGGAGAACCTGGTGCGCGTGCTGGCCCTGCATCATCATCCGCTGCCGCAGGCGACCGGGGAAGGAAAGCGCTTTCTCGGCGTGCCCGACGAGCCGCTGATGTATCTGGCATCGCCCGCAACCTTCCTCGAAGCGGCAACCTCCCTCAACGTCGATCTGATGCTGCACGGTCACCGGCATGTCGAGGGATTGACCCGCTATTCCATCCCCGATCCACGCGCGACCTCGAGCGAGAGCGGCGAAGCGTTCTGGCGCACCATCTACGTGCTCTCCTGTCCGTCCTCGACCGGGCAGGCCGGCGACGATGCCGGCTTCAACATCATCCATTTTAGTCCTGTGTCCCATGCAGGCCGTATGGACTACCGTTTCGCGGTCGCGCGCTACTCGAGACCGCGCAACGAAGGCGCTTTCAGGCTGCTCGATTCGAACCTGCCGGACGGAATCATCAGGCTGCCGGCAGGGCGGGACTTTTCCCGTGATCCGGCGGTTCAGTCGGCAATCGAGATCGCCTCATGCGTCTCGCTGAAGCGGAATCAGGTCGCCGCGTTCGCCCGCCGATTGTTCGCGCGCCGCGGCTTCTACGATGAAGCCGAACCGGACTGGGCGAACGCGTTCTACACCTACGTCGTCTCGTCTCATGCCTGGACGGACCTCGAAGGCAAGGTCGCGAGGTCGGGACCGAGGTCTGACATCGGCGCATTGTCCGCGGTGAGAACACTGCTCGCTCGATTGATCGCGCAGTCCGCCGAGGTGCTCGGCGTCGACCGCGCTCAGCTCGATTCGCTCTCCGGCAGGCGCTCGATCAACCGAGACGACTTCCTGCGCCAACTGCCGAGCCTGTCCGGTGAGGGTGTCGATACTCAGCAGGCGGCGCGGCAAAGGCGGGAGTTGCTGCGGGAGATGAACGAACCGCTGAAGGCGCTCGGCCTCGATCTGGATCTCGGCGGTGAGGCGCCGCCGCAAACGGCTGCAAGGCGGCGTTAACCGGCCGTTAGGGTTAACAGTCTATTGCTGGCGCGTTCGGCTCGATCAATCGGCTCGAGAGTCAAGGCGTCATGCGTCAACGGTTCAGGCTAGCCCGGCTTCTTGCGTCCACGTCAGTGGTCGCGGCATTGGCTATGGGCCTCGGCGGCTGCACGGCCATGTCGAAACTCTCCGACGTGACGGGCTCGGTCGGCGGATCACGGGCGGAGGCGCCTCCCACCGAACGCACACCGGCAGATCCGGTGCACGCTGTCGAAGTCTATGGCGAGCGCTACCGTGCCAATCCCAAGGATGCCGACGCCGCGCTTGCCTATGGGCAGGCCTTGCGCAGCAACGGCCAGCGCGCCCAGGCCGCGGCCGTGCTCGAGCAGGCGACCATCGCCAATCCTGGCAACAAGACACTCCTCGCCCTGTATGGTCGCGCGCTCGCCGACAACGGCAAATTCCAGCAAGCCTACGATGTCCTGGCGAAAGCGCATTCGCCTGATAATCCGGACTGGCGCCTGCTCTCGGTGCAGGGCACTGCGCTGGACCAGATGGGCCGTCACGAGGAGGCGCGTTCCTATTACGCCAGCGCGCTCAAGATCGCACCGGGCGATCCCGGCGTGCTCTCCAATCTCGGCCTGTCCTACATGTTGTCGAGAGATCTTCCCAAGGCCGAAGAGGCGCTGCGGCAGGCCTACGCTTCGCCGCGCGCGAGCACCCGCGTGCGGCAGAATCTCGGCCTCGTCGTCGGCCTTCAGGGCCGCTTCGCGGAAGCCGAGACCATCGTGAAGGCAGATCTGCCACCGGACCAGGCTGCCGCCAACGTCGCCTATCTCAAGGACATGCTCAGCCGCAGCGAGGGCCCGCGCGGCGGACCGAAGCGGACACCGGTCGCTTCGCTCAGCCAGCCCGACTGATCAGATCCCTAGACTGCGGCGTCAGGGGGAACCGCGCGGATCGCCCCGTCTCAATGCAGCTCGGTGATCTTGATGCCGGTCGGCCCGAGAATGACGACGAACAGCACCGGCAGGAAGAACAGAATCATCGGCACCGTCAGCTTCGGCGGCAGGGCGGCCGCCTTCTTCTCGGCTTCGTTCATGCGCATGTCGCGGTTTTCCTGCGCCATGACCCGCAAGGAATGCCCGAGCGGGGTGCCGTAACGCTCTGCCTGCATGAGTGCGAGACACACCGACTTGACGCCCTCGAGCCCGGTGCGTCGCGCCAGATTCTCATAGGCAACCTTGCGATCCTGCAGGTAGGACAATTCGGCCGTGGTCAGCGTGAACTCTTCGGACAGCGCGATCGACTGCCCCACGATCTCGGTGGCGACTTTCCGGAACGCCATCTCCACCGACATGCCGGATTCGATGCAGATCAGGAGCAGGTCGAGCGCATCGGGAAAGGCGCGCTTGATCGAGAGCTGACGTTTGGAAATCGCATTCCTGAGGAACAGCATCGGCGCCTGGAGGCCGAGATAGGCGGCGCCCACGCAGATGCCGATCTTGATCGGCAGCGCCTGCTCCATATGCGCGATCCCGAAAACGTAGATGACCGAGCCGATGAAGAGCACGATCGGCGCGACCATGCGGGCAAACAGGAAGGTGATGTAGGGCGCATGGCCGCGGTAGCCAGCCATGATGAGCTTGTCCCGCGCAGCCTCCTGCGCGAGCCATTTGGTGAGGTTGAAGTCCTCGACGACCTTGGAGACGAGTTGCTTCGGGGTCTGGCGCAGCGAGACCTTTTCGTTCTTGTTAAGGCGCTCACGCTCGCGCTGCCGAATGCGTTCACGCTCGCTCGCGACCGCCTTCATGCGCTTGGAGAGCCCTTCGCCGGCGAGCAGTGGCATCACCAGCGTATACACGGTGGCACTGGCGGCAATGGCCGCCAGCAGCATGGTCATGAAGCGAACGTCGTGCAGTTTCGAGACGAGAAAATCGACCATACGGCACCGTCAAAAATCGAAATTGATCATCTTTTTCATCACCATGATGCCGATCGACATCCAGACGACGCAGCCGACCAGCATCAGCTGGCCGGTGGGATGAGTCCAAAGCAGCGAGATGTATTGCGGCGTCGTGAGGTAGACGAGGAACATCACGATCGGCGGCAGCGAACCGATGATGCCGGCCGAAGCCTTGGCTTCCATCGACATCGCCTGGATCTTCTCCTTCATTTTCTTGCGGTCGCGCAGCACCTTGGAGAGGTTGCCGAGTGCCTCGGAAAGGTTGCCGCCAGACTTCTGCTGGATCGAAACCACGATGCCGAAGAAATTGGCCTCAGGCAGCGGCATGCGCTCATAGAGCCGCGAGCAGGCCTCGCCGAGGGGCATGCCGATCGCCTGCGTCTCGATGATCGACAGGAATTCACTGCGCAGCGGCTCGGGCGCGTCGGCGGCAACGACCTTGATCGATTCGAACAGCGGCAGGCCCGCCTTGATGCCGCGGACGATCACGTCGACCGCGTCCGGCAGCGCCGCCAGGAATTTGGTCTCGCGACGCTTCTTCAGGAAGCCCAACGCCCACCGCGGCAGCCCGAATCCGCCGGCAAAGGCAAGGCCGGCCGCACCGATCAGGCCGCCGCCGGCAAACAGGGCGACCGCGAAGAGGACGCCCGCCACAACGGCGGAGACCACCCAGAATTTCTGTGTCGTCCAGTCGAGCCCAGCCTGTGTCAGGCGGACGCTGAGCGAAACGCTCTTTTCCTGAAGGCGACGCGCTTCGAGATCCTTCAGGGTGGTCTCGACCTGCTCGCGGCGTGAGCGCTGGGTCTTCTCGGCCTGGCGAGCCGTGGGCACCTCGGCGCGCGAGATCGAGGCTCGGCGGCTTTCGGCCTTTCGTTCCCCGGACAACAGCGGATAGAGAAAGACCCAGGCGATGCCGCCGACCGCTGCGGTGGCAAGAAATGCGAGGGCGAGGACTTGCATGTTCATGGCGGTGCCGTCCTGCTCACGTCGTCGGCTTGACTTCCGCCGCGTCCAACGCAGCGGCAAGGCGCTTCTCGTCGCCGTAATAGCGGGCGCGTTCCCAGAATCTCGGACGGCCGATGCCGGTCGAGCGGTGCCGGCCGATGATCTTTCCGTTGGCGTCCTCGCCGACCATGTCGTAGAGGAAGACGTCCTGGGTGATGATGGTGTCGCCTTCCATGCCCATCACCTCGGTGATGTGGGTGATGCGGCGCGAGCCGTCGCGCAGGCGCGCGGCCTGGACGATGACGTCGATCGAGGCGCAGATCATCTCGCGGATGGTGCGCGAAGGGAGCGAAAAGCCGCCCATCGTGATCATGGATTCGCAGCGCGACAGCGCCTCGCGCGGGTTGTTGGCGTGCAGCGTCCCCATCGAACCGTCGTGGCCGGTGTTCATGGCCTGGAGCAGGTCGAACGCCTCCGGGCCGCGGACTTCGCCGACGATGATGCGTTCAGGACGCATGCGCAGGCAGTTGCGCACCAGCTCCCGCATGGTGACCTGGCCCTCACCCTCGATGTTGGGCGGACGGGTTTCCAGTCGCACCACGTGAGGCTGCTGCAGTTGCAGTTCGGCCGCATCCTCGCAGGTGATGATGCGTTCATCGTGCTCGATATAGTTGGTCAGACAGTTGAGCAGCGTGGTCTTGCCCGAGCCGGTACCGCCGGAAATCAGCACGTTGCAGCGGACGCGGCCGATGATCTGGAGGATCTCCGCGCCTTCCGGTGAGATCGCGCCGAACTTGACGAGCTGATCCAGCGTCAGCTTGTCCTTCTTGAACTTGCGGATGGTGAGCGTCGGCCCGTCGATCGACAGCGGCGGCACGATGGCGTTGACGCGGGAGCCATCGGCCAGGCGGGCGTCGCAGATCGGCGAGGATTCGTCGACGCGCCGGCCGACCTGGCTGACGATGCGTTGGCAGATGTTGAGGAGCTGCTGGTTGTCGCGGAAGCGAATTCCCGTGCGCTGGATCTTGCCGGCGACTTCGATGTAGACGGTGTTGGCGCCGTTGACCATGATGTCGGCGATGTCGTCGCGCGACAGCAGCGGCTCGAGCGGGCCGTAGCCGAGGACGTCGTTGCAGATGTCGTCGAGCAGTTCCTCCTGCTCGGCGATCGACATCACGATGTTCTTGATCGCGATGATCTCGTTGACGATGTCGCGGATTTCCTCGCGCGCGGACTCCGAATCGAGCTTGGCGAGCTGGGCCAGGTCGATCGCCTCGATCAGCGCGCCGAAGATGGTCGCCTTGACCTCGTAATAATTGTCCGAGCGCCGGCTCTCCATGGGCGGAGGTGGCGGAGCCTTGGCAGGCGCAAGCGGCGGGGAGGCGACGGCCGGCGGAGGCGGGGCGCGCGACACCGTCGGCGCCGGAGCCTGGACAGGCTCGGGCGACACGGCGCCGGGCTTGGGCGCCCGAAGGTCGGTGTCTGTTCCGCTACGCTTACCGAACACTTAATAACTCCATGCGGCGGCTTATTTTCCCCGCAACTTGTCAATCAGGGGTGAAAACAGGGACGACTTTTGTTTCTTGGTCTCGCTGCGGCCGGTCAGGCGCTGGGCGATCTGGAGGAACATCTCGATCGACTTGTGGTTGGCCGAGATCTCCGCGATCATCTGGCCGTTGTTGGCCGCAGAGCCGAAAATCTGCGGCTCGAACGGGATCGAGACGATCGGCTGGCTCTCGATCGCCTTGGCGAACTCGGCAGCGGCGATTTCGGGTCGCTTCGGCACGCCCACCTGATTCAGGCAGTAGAGCGGCGGCCGGTCGTTGGGACGCGCGGCCTTCAGCAGATCGAAGAGGTTCTTGGTATTGCGCAGATTGGCGAGGTCAGGAGCGGCCACGATCAGGATGTCATCCGCTCCGATCAGGGCGCGCTTGGTCCAGCCCGACCATTGATGCGGAATGTCGAGCACGATGCAGGGCATGGTGGAACGCAGCGTGTCGAAAACGGAGTCGAATGCGTCGCTGCCGAAATCATAGACCCGATCGAGCGTCGCCGGCGCGGCCAGCAGGCTGAGATGGTCGGTGCATTTCGACAGCAGGCGGTCGATGAAGGCGGTGTCGACGCGATCGGGTGAGAACACGGCGTCGGCAATGCCTTGCGGCGGATCCTGGTTGTAGTCGAGCCCGGCGGTGCCGAACGCGAGGTCGAGGTCGGCGACGACGGCATCCATTGCAAGGTCGCGCGCGATCGCCCAGGCGACATTGTGGGAGATGGTGGAAGCCCCGACGCCGCCCTTGGCGCCGACCACGGCGATGATGCGGCCGACCGCCTTGGCTTCCGGGGCCGAGAACAGGTTGCAGATCGAGCGCACGACGTCGATCGCGCCGACCGGCGCGAGCACATAGTCGCTGACGCCGCGGCGCACCAGCTCGCGGTAGAGCGTGACGTCGTTGATGCGGCCGATCACGACCACGCGGGTGCCGGCGTCGCAGACGGTGGCGAGCTGGTCGAGCCCGCCCAAGAGGTCGTTGCGGCCGTCGCTCTCGAGCACGATCACGTTCGGCGTGGGGGCCGAGCGGTAGGCTTCGACCGCGGCCGCCATGCCGCCCATCTGGATCTTCAGATGAGCCTTGCCGAGCCGACGATCCTCGCCGGCCGACTGGACGGCGGCAGCAGTTTCCACAGTCTCGCAAAAGGCCTGGACCGAGACGCGCGGCGCGGGCGCAATATGCTCCTCGACCGGGGGAGGAGCTGCTTCCGGCTGCTCTTCGTGTGTCTGGCGAGCGTAGCTGATCATTTGCCGGTGTCGCTGAGTTTGGCCTTGTCGGCGTCGGAATAGGTGGTCGACGTCGAGAGTCCCTTGCGGTACTTCTCGAGACCAGTGATGCGTCGGGCCGTGTAGGACGGCGTTTCAGGCCGCGGCTGCTCCAGGTCCGACGGATTGTCGACCATCGCCGCGAGGTTGCGCTGATAGGCGCAGCCGTAATTGTAGTAGTCCTTGTTCTCGAACCACCTCTTGTTCTTCATCGAAGGACCGATGTCCTCCGGCCACAGGCCGCAAGGACCCGCGACCGCGGCGATCTTGGAATAGGTGAGCCGGATCGGCGGCAGGAAACGTTTGTCTTCCGGCTGGTAGGGACGAATGTTGACGCCGCGCGGCGGAACGCCTGCGCCCGCCAGCATCGCCTGGATTTCACGCATCGTGTCCGCGACCGGACGCGCGTTGGGCGTGCCGGACGGAACGTCGATGCGGATGGCGCCCGTACCTTCGCGCAACCACGCCGATGCGACACCCATCACGTCCGCGCGCTGGGCGGCGGTCAATCCGCCGCGGGCATGGCCGACGAAGACGACGATCGAGCGGTTCTGCTCCTCGATCGCGATCGGATGGCGCTGCTTGTAGTCGTCGGGAATGGAAGCGGTGAGGACTTCGTCGTGCTGGCAGCCGCAGAGCGCCAGCGCGATGCCGACGAGCGCGCCACCGAGGCGGATGGCGCGTTTGCGAAGCTGGGGTGGTCTTGTGATCATCGTGAAGTCCCCGTTCCGCTTCAGTCGGTGATGAAGCCGTAGGTGCCGCGGTAGTTCTTGGCCGGTTCGGTCCGGCCAGGCACGCCGTAGATGCGGTTAATGTTGCCGATCAGCTGGGCCTGCGGGTCCGCCGGCGGGGCAAAGCCGTCATCCGGCCGCGACAGGTCCTTCGGCGCCACCGCGCGAACGACGTAAGGCGTCACGATCACGACGAGCTCGGTCGCGTTGTTGACGAAGTCACGGCTGCGGAACAGCGTGCCGAGGATCGGGAGCTGCATCAGCCCCGGCAGTCCGTTGATCGCCTGCTTGGTCTGCTGCTGGATCAGGCCGGCCATCGCCATCGCGCCGCCGGAGGGAATTTCCAGCGAGGTCTCCGCGCGCCGGGTCCTGATCGAGGGCACCGTCAGCGAGTTCACCGACGTTGAGCTGACGGCCTGCGACAGCGTGATCGCATTTTCGTTCGAGAGCTCGGAGACCTCGGTCATCACCCGCAGGCTGATCTTGCCTTCGCTCAGCACGACGGGGGTGAAATTGAGCGAGATACCGAACTTCTTGAAGCTGATCTGGGTGGTGCAGACATGCGTGACGGGATCGCACGCATAGCCTGCCGGAACCGGGAATTCACCGCCGGCGATGAACGTTGCCGATTCACCGGAGATCGCGGTCAGGTTCGGTTCGGCCAGCGTGCGGATCACGCCCGCGGTTTCCATCGCGCGCAGGGTGGCCTGCACCGACGGCGCGCCGCCGAACTTCGTGGTCAGATTGTTGCCGTCCACGAGATTCTTGCCGAGAGCCGTGAACGGATTCGAGTTGGAGAAGCTCACCACGGAGGTGCCGTAGTTGAGGTTGGCGGTCAGGTCGATGCCGAGCTGCTTGACGATGTTGCGCTGGACCTCGGCCACCGTCACCTTGAGCATGACCTGGTCGCGGCCGCGGACCATGATCGAGTTCACCACCTTGTCGGCGCCGCCGGCCAGGCGCGCGGCGAGATCATTGGCCTGCTGCGCTTCCAAGGGGTTCGCCGCCGTGCCGGTCAGGACAATGCCGTCGCCGAGCCCGTCGATCTGGATGTCTGCATGGGGCAGGACCTGCTTCAGCGCCGCCCGCACACCGTTGAGGTCGCGCTTGACCGCGATGTCATAGGCCGCAATCTGCTGCCCGGCGGAATCGAAGAAGACGATGTTGGTCTGGCCGACCGCGGCGCCGATGATATAGGCGCGCTGCGCCGAGCGGACCACCGCATTGGCGATCTTGGGATCGGCGACCAGCACGTCCTTGATGTCGCGGGGCAGGTCGATCACGATGGACTTGCCGACGCCGAGCGAGAGGAAGCGCGCGTTCATCTGGCCGTCCGCCGCAGCCGATGCCGCGGGTCGGTAATCGGCGGCGACCACGGGGCTCAGCACCGGGTTGAGCGCCAGCGCGATAGCGGCCGAAAACGACAGGGCGCGGACCACGGAGGTCCGCATCGTCGCCAGATCCACCCTGCATTTCATATCGACTGTCTTCATCGTGCTTTCGCCGTCTGACTTGGAATGCCGTAGCGAATGATCGAAATACCGTCCCGCTTCTGCGCGGAATCATCGAGCGTGATTTCGCTCATCTTGACGTCGACGATGCTGCGCAACGCCAGCGACAGCGTGCCGCTCTGGCGGGCTGCAGAGAGCGTCGCGGTCTGCGCGGGATTGAGCTCGAGGGTGACGGTCTTGCCGACCACCGCGTTCTGGCCGTCCTTCTCCTTCGGCGCCTGATCGATGGCGAGGACTCGGATATTGGCCAGGATGATCTCGGAGGTGACGACGTCGGGAGCGCCGCTGCTCTGGTCCGGGTTCTTCAGCCGGCGTGTGAGAAGGACGTCGACGCGATCGTTGGGCAGGATGAAGCCGCCTGCGCCGGTCTCCGGCGAGATCTCGGTCGAGATCGCCCGCATGCCGGTGGGCAGGATTGCCGCCATGAAGCCGGAACCCTCGGCCTTGACCAGCTTCTGGTCGCGAATCGGCTCACCCTGGATGAAGGGGGCACGCGCAATCGATCCGCTGACCTGGGTCGCGCCCTCGGGACGCTCGTTGCGGCGGATGAAGGTGGCGCTGGCGGTCGCGGCCGGCCAGGTCTGCCATTGCACGTCTTCCAGCTTCACGGTCTGACCGAGGCCGATGTCGTTCTTGGCCACGAGAACGTCGACGGTCGGAAGCTGCGCGACCGGGGCCGGAGGCGGCGCAGAATTGTCCGTGCCGCTCGCCAGGTACGCGGCGACGCCGCCGGCGCAGATGGCGACCGCCAGGACGACAATGCGTGCCCTATTCATACGCTTCACTTTCCAACAAAACGCCGCGACGCTGCCGCCGCCGTAATCGGCAGTTGACCAGCTATTCGTCAAAGCATGGTTAATGAGGCGTATCTAAATCGCCTTAACGCTGGGTTTACCCAGTGCGTTCAGCGCAGCGCGAGGTGGGCGAGGTCGATCGCCTTCACCCATTCGGTCTCCGGGTAGACCATCAGCGCGCTCAGGGCGAGCGCGATGCCATAGGGGATGCCGCTCTCCTTGGCGTGCAGCCGCGCAAGCCAGGCCTGCCCCGCCAGCCCATAGGGCAGCGGCCATTGCCGGAACTGGAGCAGGAGCAGCGTCAGCGCGCCGCCGAACAGCGATGCGTAGAGCAGGAAGTTCATCAACTGCGCGAATCCGAACCAGAGCGCGACCGAGGCCGCGACCTTTGCGTCGCCGCCGCCGACCCAGCCCATCGCAAAGCAGGTGAAGGCCACGACCAGGACAAGCGCGCCGGCACCGACATGAGTCAGCATCTCGTAAGGTGCCATGCCACCGGCGAGGGCAAGTGCGAAGAAGCCCGCGACCAGCGCCAGCGACACGCGATTCGAGATCGTCATCGTGAAGAGATCGCTCGCGGCGGCGAACGCCATCAGGGCCGGGAAAAGCAGAAGGCGCGCAAGGTCGAGGATCATGGGCTGCGTCTTGTAGCCGAGGGTTTTGCCGCGGGAACTGGCGTCGGGCGATGCTAGTCGGGAGTGCTAAATAAACCGACAACGGCAGTATGAGTGCGGGCGCCGAAGCCGCGGAACGCGGGCTCACCAGGAGCCGGCAATGCGCGCGGCGAGCGCGACTGTCGCAAGCAGCAGCGCAAGGCAGACCCAATAGACCGGCGAGCCGGCCTGCGCAGCCCCTGCCTGGTTCGCCGCGACCGCGGCATCGGTTCTGTACTCGCGCAACGCCACTGGAACTCGCCGTCTTCAAAAACAAAGGCCCCGGAGATCCGGGGCTCTTGCCGTCGTTCGTCGGTCGCTTACTTCAGCGACGTGCTGATCGAGGTGAACTTGGTGTTCAGCGTGGTGCCGAGATTGTTGACGACGGTGATGATGGCCAGCGCGATGCCGGCGGCGATCAGACCGTATTCGATGGCGGTGGCGCCGGATTCATCCTTCGCGAAACGCGCAATCAAGTTCTTCATGAACAAAACTCCATCTGGGGTGAAGATCGCCTCGTTCGGCGCCGTCTTTGACCCCTTGACCATGAGAGCCGAGCTCTTTCGGTAGAGTTAATTCGATCGAGCAAACCCGATTCCGGCGCGATGCTTTCGCCCAGAGTGAATTTCCCCTTAAAGCCGCGAGTGCAATCCGCTCCGGTTCCAGATGCAGCGGGAGCACGACGGCGGCTTCACCGTCCCTTAAATCTAGCGGAGTAGGCGTAGGAGAACTGGATTCCGCGGAGAGAGGCGATGATGTCGAGCCTGCCCATGCAAGTCGCCCTGATGCTCGGCGAGACCATCGTGAAGGTGATCCCCGTCACCTTCGCGCTCGCGGCCGTGTTTACCGTGCTCGAGCATTTCTGGGCCTGCAATCCCGGTGCGCCGTGGTGGCGCAAGCGGGAGATCGTCACCGACATCTGTTACTGGTTCTTCGTTCCGGTGTTCGCCCGCACCATGCGGATCGGGCTTCTCATCGTCGGCGCCAGCGCCATCTTCAACATCCACGATGCCGACGGGCTCATCGCCTTCTACGACAACGGCCATGGCCCGCTGGCGCAGCTGCCCCTGTGGGTGCAGGCCGTGCTGTTCCTGGTGCTGTCCGATTTCATGTTGTATTGGCTGCACCGGCTCTTCCATGACGGCGGCTTCTGGAAGTACCACGCCGTCCATCATTCGTCGGAGGAAATCGGGTGGATTTCCGCGGCCCGATTCCATCCCGTCAATCTCATGCTCGGGACGATCAGCGTCGACGTCGTGTTGTTGATGGCCGGCATCTCCCCGAACGTCATGATATGGGTCGGCCCGTTCACCACCTTTCATTCGGCCTTTGTGCACGCCAACCTGAACTGGACCTTCGGACCGTTCAAATATTTGCTGGCAACGCCGGTATTCCATCGTTGGCACCACACATCACTCGAAGAGGGTGGCAACACCAATTTCGCCGGGACGTTCCCGATCTGGGACGTGCTGTTCGGCACCTTCCGCATGCCGGAGGGGCAGTTGCCGCAGGACTACGGCAAGGATGAAGCGACCATGCCGAAGGAGTTCGGGGGCCAACTGGCCTATCCGTTCCGCCAATAGGATTGGAATATTGGCGCGTAAAGGCAGTCCGTTCAAACAATCGTCGGCGAGTTTGCGGAACGTTCACGAATTAAAGGCAGGTTACCGGGGTCGGGCACTGGCTCCGCCAATATCTGGTCGCTTCTGCCGGTTTGTGACGTCCCGGGGGTAAGAGTATGCGTAAAGAATTGCTGCGCCGTCATGGGCGCGTCTGTCTGCTGGTTGCTGCCGCCATGCTGGTATCGCCGGCTGCCGGCCTCGCCGAGCCCACCGCCGACACCATCGCCGTCAATGTCGATCAGGCCAAGCTGGTGCGGCTGCCCGGCAAGGTAGCGACCATCGTGGTCGGCAATCCCCTGATCGCGGACGTCACCCTCCAGCCCGGCGGCATGATCGTCGTGACCGGCAAGGGGTATGGTGCCACCAATTTCATTGCGCTCGACCGGAGCGGCGAGATTCTGGTCGACCGCCAGATCCAGGTCGAGGGTCCGAGTGACCGGCTCGTCACCGTCTATCGCGGGATCGAGCGCGAGTCCTACAGCTGCGTGCCGCTTTGCCAGCGTCGCGTGACGCTCGGCGACAGTGACAACTACTTCAACAACACGATGAGCCAGGCCGGTTCGCTGAGCAGCAGTGCCAGCGGCAATGCCGGTACCGGCACCAAGCCCAACTAGCCCGCCGACTGGCGGGTTCGCCGGGCTGGGTCGCATGATCCCGCCGGGGCATTTTCCGGATGTCAGGGCGAGCTCGCTTCGCGCGCGCCGTCTTTCCACTGTCTCGCGGCGCGCACGGTTAACGCATCCTTGACGATGCGGTTCGCCGGACGTGAATCGCCTGCAACACTTAAACAATCAGTTTTAGCTATTGATCGAAGCAGAGGATCGCCTCTGCTGGAGAATTTGACGCGATGCCATCGCTTCCACCTACGAGGTTCACGCTCCGGAAAGCGCTATCCCGGTTTCATGGCAGCCGCCGCGGCTCCGCGGCGGTCGAGTTCGCGCTGGTTGCTCCGATCTTCTTCGCGCTGCTGTTCGCCATCATCGAGACGGCGCTGGTGTTCTTCGCAGGCCAGGTGCTCGAGACCGTCACCCAGAACTCCGCGCGTGCCATTCTGACCGGCCAGGCGCAAGCGCAGGGCGGCTCCGTGGCAGCCTGTCAGACCACGCCCAACGTGGTCTCGGCGTGTGATCAAAACACGTTCAAGACCTATGTCTGCAGCCAGATCCCGGCGCTCTTCGATTGCAGCAAGCTTTACGTCGACGTGGTGAGCACCAGCTCCTTCTCGGCGCTCAGTCTCACCAGCTACGGCGATTCCTGCAACTTCAATCCGACCGGTGTGCAATACAATCCCGGCAGCTCCAGCCAGGTCGTCGTCGTGCGGCTGTTCTATCAGTGGCCGCTCATCGTCACCGGTCTCGGCTACAACATCGGTTGCAGCAGCAAGCGGCTGCTGGTGGCGACCGCAGCCTTCAAGAACGAACCCTTCTGAGGCAGATGGATCCGAGCGCACCGATGCAGACGATTGCGAATTTCTCGAGGAACGTGCGCAGTTCGATGCGCGACTTCGTCGACGACAGCCGCGCGCTCGCGGCGACCGAGTTCGCGGTCATCGTGCCGCTGATGCTGGTGATGTTCTTCGGTACCGTCGAATTCTCGTCGGCCGTGGCGATCGATCGCAAGGTCACATTGATTGCACGGACGCTGTCCGACCTGACATCGCAGTCGACGACGCTGACCGATTCCGACATGCAGAACGCGTTCACGGCAAGCATCTCGATCATCATGCCTTACGACGCGACGCTCGTGAAAGGCTCGATCTCCCAGATCTATATCGACGCCAACAGCATTGCCACGGTCCAGTGGAGCAAGGCCGGTACCATTGCGAGCGGGGCGACGCAGGCGACGCTGGCGACCTCGGCTCGGAAGGCCGGCGACAAGGTCACCAGCGAGCTTCCCTCGACCCTGTTGATTCCGTCGACCTACCTCATACTCAGCGAGGCGAGCTACACTTACATACCTTCCGTGGGCTACGTGCTGAAGTCGAGCATACCGCTGAGCGATCTGTCCTACACGCGGCCGCGCCAGGTCACCTGCGTTCCCTACAACGGCGTGCCGTCCTCGTGCTGACTTCCACGAGCGGGCTTCCGGAATGAAAAAGGCCGTGCGTCGCGCACGGCCTTCCTGCTTTCTTTGGTGACGCAAGCCGATCGGCCAGGCGCCCTGCGGTTCAGCCTGCGGAGCGCAGGTTGTCCGCTGCCGACTTGCCGGAACGGCGGTCGGCCACGATCTCGTAGGAGATCTTCTGACCTTCACGCAGCGTGCCGAGGCCTGCACGCTCAACAGCGCTGATGTGAACGAACACGTCCTGGCCGCCGTCGTCGGGCTGAATGAAGCCGAAGCCTTTGGTCGCGTTAAACCACTTCACGGTTCCCATGCTCACGGGGGTAGTCCCTTCTCAGATAACACAATGTTGGAGCCCGCTCGCGCAGGCCGGTTAGATCGAATTTTTGGAAGGGTCGTCAGCGTGTCTGAACCGGCTGTACCGGTGGATGCTAATGTCGTCCGGCCGAAAATCGATTAATTCATTTTATCGGAATTGAGGCCTCAAAACAATCCGGCCATGCACGATTTTTTGATCCGCCGCGGGGGCCACGGCGGATCGACAGGCAGGCCGGAATCTGGCTGGCGGCGCGCGCGCCGGCAACCGCCTAGCGGCGGCGGAACTGGCCGCCGCGCTGGCCCGGACGAGGCGGTCCACCCACCCCGCTGGGACGCTCGTCCTTGTGGCGGAAAATCAGCCGGCCCTTCTCGAGATCATAAGGCGACATCTCCACCGTCACGCGGTCGCCCGCCAGCGTCTTGATGCGGTTCTTCTTCATCTTGCCGGCGGTATAGGCAACGATCTCATGTCCGGCGTCGAGCTGCACGCGGTAGCGGGCGTCGGGGAGGATTTCGGTGACCAGTCCTTCGAACTGGATCAGCTCTTCCTTAGCCATGTGGGGGGTCTCCAGTCGTGGACTGTTAGTTCGAATGAGGATTGCGATTCGGCCGGCCGTTGGGGCGACTCTCGCGACGCAAAAAGGCAACGCCTTGTATTCCATCAGGCTTGCCGGCGCTATGCGCGGGACGCTGTTCCGACCGATCGGCGGGTGAGGAGTTCATCTTACCACCGGAACCGTGGCGGCGGCGAGACCCCTTGGAGGCCTTGTGGCCCTCACCGGGCCTGCCATCAACAGGCCTGCCCTCGCCATGGCGTCCTTCGCCGGGTCGTCCGTCGCCCTGCCTGCTGGCGCTATGATGGCGTCCGTCGGCATGCCTGTCGTCGCTACGCCGTCCGTCGCCGTGCCGGGCACCCTGTGGGCGCTGGCCGGGGCGGCCTGACCGGCCCTGTCGCTGCTGCGCCGGGGGAGGGCCGGCATCGCGGCGGCCGGCGTCGGTGCGGTGGTCTTCGCGCGGCAGCGCCACGCGGATCAGCCGTTCGATGTCGCGGAGATAGCTGAGCTCCTCGCCGCCTGCGACCAGCGAGATCGCGGTGCCGTCGGCCCCGGCGCGCGCGGTGCGGCCGATGCGATGGACGTAGGTTTCCGGCACGTTGGGCAGGTCGAAATTGATGACGTGGCTGATGCCGTCGACGTCGATGCCGCGGGCGGCAATGTCGGTGGCGACCAGGGTCCGGATCTCGCCCGAGCGGAACTGGGCGAGCGTGCGCTCGCGATGGTTCTGCGACTTGTTGCCGTGGATGGCGCTGGCCGGGATGCCGGCCTTCTCGAGCGACTTCACCACCTTGTCGGCGCCGTGCTTGGTGCGGGTGAAGACCAGTGCGCGGTTGACCGGCTCGTCTTTCAGAAGCTTGGTCAGGAAGGCGGGCTTGGCGGAGAAGTCGACCTGGACGATGCGCTGGTTGATCCGCTCGGCGGTCGAGGAGACCGGGGTCACCGCGACGCGGGCGGGGTCACGCAGCATGGCGTCGGCGAGCTCGGCGATGTCCTTCGGCATGGTGGCCGAGAAGAACAGCGTCTGCCGCTTGATCGGCAGCTTGGCGACGATTTTGCGGATGTCGTTGATGAAGCCCATGTCGAGCATGCGATCGGCTTCGTCGAGCACGAGGAACTCGACGCTTCCGAGCTTCAGCCCGTTGCTCTGCACGAGGTCGAGCAGGCGGCCGGGGGTGGCCACCAGCACATCGACACCCGGCATCAGAGCGCGGACCTGACGGCCCATCGGCACGCCGCCGATGGCAAGCGTCGAGGACAGGCGGATGTGGCGGCCATAGGCGTTGAAGCTGTCGAGGATCTGGCCCGACAGCTCGCGGGTGGGTGACAGCACCAGGACCCGGCAGGTCTTGGGCTGCGGCTTGATGCGGTTCTCCAGCAGGCGATGCAGAATCGGCAGCGCGAAGGACGCCGTCTTGCCGGTGCCCGTCTGGGCGATGCCGACGACGTCGCGGCCGGTCAGTGCGATCGGAACGGTCTGGGCCTGGATGGGGGTGGGAGTGACGTAGTTCTCTTCGGTGAGAGCACGCGCGATCGGTTCGGCGAGGCCGAAATCCTGAAACGAAGTCAAAAGATGGGTTCTTTCCATGTCAAAAGCGGGCGCCCGGCGCATTCAGCGCGGCGCGCGCAAGAGGGTGTCGAGAAGACACCTGCGTGTTTAGGGTGTCGGATGGCTTGGGAGATATGGGGCAAGCCAGAGGCCCGTAGGGGCTTAAGAACACGCGGCTCGCAACGACCCCTTGATTCGCAAGAGATCTCGGTTGTTCATATGGAACATCGAGGGGGCGGTTTCAAGGCAGGGGCGCCCGAAATAGCGATTGCGGTGCAGAAATAGTTTTGCCGGAAATTTAGCCAGAGCTGGCGATCTGCCTAAAAGATAACCTCAATGCCGCTTTGGCATACATTTGAAGTGCTCAATATTTGAGCTGATTGATAGTGGCCAAACTTTGATTTCTGCCAGTTATTCCAGCGAAATCAAGATGTTGATGGGTGTTTCGTCCATGGCACGGTTCTTGCGAATCCGTTAATCGCAGGCGGCCGTGGGGCCGTTTCGCAGCGTTTTTCACGTCTGCGTCAGGGAGAACAGACACTCATGCTTAGCAAATCCATTCACGATATAGCGGCGTCATTTAGCCGCCGCGGCGTTCTCGCTGCCACCGCCGGCCTGATGCTCGGCCTGGCTCCATTGACCGGCGCGAAAGCCGCCGACGACACCATCAAGGTCGGCGTGCTGCACTCCCTTTCCGGCACCATGGCCATCAGCGAAACCACGCTGAAGGACACCATCCTCTTCCTGATCGACCAGCAGAACAAGAAAGGCGGCGTGAACGGCAAGAAGCTCGAGGCCGTCGTCGTCGATCCGGCCTCCAACTGGCCGCTGTTCGCCGAGAAGGCGCGCGAGCTGATCACCAAGGAGAAGGTCTCGGTGGTGTTCGGCTGCTGGACCTCGGTGTCGCGCAAGTCGGTGCTCCCGGTGTTCAAGGAGCTGAACAGCGTCCTGTTCTATCCCGTGCAGTACGAGGGTGAGGAAAGCGAGCGCAACGTGTTCTACACGGGTGCGGCGCCGAACCAGCAGGCGATCCCCGCCGTCGACTACCTGATGAAGGAAGAGAAGGTGAAGCGCTGGGTGCTCGCGGGCACCGATTACGTCTATCCGCGCACCACCAACAAGATCCTGGAAGCCTATCTGAAGTCCAAGGGTGTCGCCCAGGAAGACATCATGATCAACTATACGCCGTTCGGTCACTCCGACTGGCAGACGATCGTGGCCGACATCAAGAAGTTCGGCTCGGCCGGCAAGAAGACCGCGGTGGTCTCGACCATCAATGGCGACGCCAACGTTCCCTTCTACAAGGAGCTCGGCAACCAGGGCATCAAGGCCAAGGACATCCCGGTCGTGGCGTTCTCGGTGGGTGAGGAAGAACTCGCCGGTATCGACACCAAGCCGCTGGTCGGCCATCTCGCCGCCTGGAACTACTTCGAATCGATCAAGACCAAGGACGGATCGAACGAGAAGTTCATCAAGGACTGGCAGACCTACACCAAGAACCCGAAGCGCGTGACCAACGATCCGATGGAAGCGCATGTGATCGGCTTCAACATGTGGGTGAAGGCCGTCGAGAAGGTGAAGTCGACCGATGCGGACAAGGTGATCGATGCGCTTCCCGGCATCGAGGCGCCGAACCTGACCGGTGGCGTGTCGAAGATGCTGCCGAACCACCACATCACCAAGCCGGTGTTCATCGGCGAGATCAAGGCCAACGGCCAGTTCGACGTGGTCTGGAAGACCCCCGGTCTCGTGGCGGGCGATGCCTGGTCGAAGGAGCTCGACGGTTCCAAGGACCTGATCGGCGACTGGGTCGGCAAGAAGTGCGGCAACTTCAACACCAAGACCAACAAGTGCCTCGGTTCGGGCTCCTGATCCGGATCTGACACGCATTGCACGATAGGAGAAGGCGGCGATCCCGCCGCCTTCTCCACTCATTTCCGCCGGGGTCATTCACAGTGCCAGCCTATTTGTCCGCGCGCCTCTGCTCGCTTGCGCTCTCGATGTTGCTGATCGCGTTCGCACTGCCGGCCTTCGCCGGTCCGTTCGAGGACGGGGTCGCCAAATTCGCCAATGACGATTTTTCGGACACGGAAGAGGCAATCGGCGTGGTCGCGGGCAGCGGCAATCCCCTGGCTTTCCCCATCATCAGCGCGCTCCAGGACGGCCGCCTCATGGCCGACCCCGACAGCAAGAAGGTTTACGTCACCGGCACCGACGGCAAGTCGATCGATGCCGCGACGGGTCAGGCGGTGGCCAGCGTTCCCGACAGCGCGAGCGCGGTACGCCTCAACAACCGCCTGCGCCGCAGCGTCGATGCCGCGCTCGGCGGCCTGACGCTCCAGTCGCCGGACGTCGGGACGCGGCTTCAGGCGGCGCAATCCGTCTTCAAGTCGCATGAGGAGACCGCGCTCGAGGCCGTCGACGCCGCGCTTGCCAAGGAAACCAACAGATCCGTCAAGACGGTGCTGGGCGAGGCCCGCGCGGCCATCCTGCTGTTCAAGGCGGATGCCTCCGAGGTCGAGAAGCTCGACGCGGTTGCCACGCTCAAGGCCCGCGGCGACCAGGAGGCGATGGCGCTGCTCACCGGCATGGGCGACCAGCCGGCTTCGGTGACCAAGGCCGCCGCGAGCGCGATCGGATCAATCCAGTCTTCGCTCGCCATCTGGTCCACGGTTCAGAATGCCTGGTACGGCCTCTCGCTCGGCTCGGTGCTGCTGCTCGCCGCGATCGGACTCGCCATCACCTTCGGCGTGATGGGCGTGATCAACATGGCGCATGGCGAGATGGTGATGATCGGGGCCTACACCACTTTCGTGGTGCAGGAGGTGATCCGCACCCGCTATCCCGGCCTGTTCGACTATTCGCTGCTGATCGCCGTGCCGCTCGCCTTTGTCGTCGCCGGCGCGATCGGCGTATTGATCGAGCGCAGCATCATCCGCTTCCTCTATGGCCGTCCGCTGGAGACGCTGCTGGCGACCTGGGGCCTGTCGCTGGTGCTGCAGCAGGCGGTGCGCACCATGTTCGGCCCGACCAACCGCGAGGTCGGCAACCCCTCCTGGATGAGCGGCGCATTCGAGCTCGGGCAGATCACCATCACCTATAACCGGCTCTGGATCCTGGTGTTCACGCTTGCCGTGTTCGCCATCCTGCTCGCGATGCTGCGCTACACCGCGCTGGGCCTCGAGATGCGCGCGGTGACGCAGAACCGCCGCATGGCGGCCTCGATGGGCATCGCCACCTCGCGCGTCGACGCGCTGACCTTCGGCCTGGGTTCGGGCATTGCAGGCATCGCCGGGGTGGCGCTGTCGCAGATCGACAATGTCAGCCCCAATCTCGGCCAGAGCTACATCATCGACAGTTTCATGGTCGTGGTGTTCGGCGGCGTCGGCAATCTCTGGGGCACGCTGGTCGGTGCCTTCACGCTCGGCATCGCCAATAAATTCCTGGAGCCGGTCGCCGGCGCCGTCCTCGGCAAGATCGCCATCCTGGTTCTGATCATCCTGTTCATTCAAAAGCGGCCGCGCGGCCTGTTCGCGCTCAAGGGCCGTGCGGTGGAAGCATGACCCCTCACATGCTGACGCGATCGCTGGACCGCAGCGCGACGATCTTCCTTGCCGTCGTTGCGGCTTGCGGCATTCTCATCCCGCTCTCCAACCTGCTGCTGCCCGCAGGCTCGTTCCTGCAGGTGCCGACCTATCTCGTCGCGCTCTGGGGCAAATATGTCTGCTATGCCCTCCTCGCGCTCGCGATCGACCTGATCTGGGGCTATTGCGGCATCCTCTCGCTCGGCCACGGCGCCTTCTTCGCGCTCGGCGGCTACGCCATGGGTATGTATCTGATGCGGCAGATCGGCACCCGCGGCGTCTACGGCAACCCTGTTCTGCCCGATTTCATGGTGTTCCTGAACTATTCGAATCTGCCCTGGTACTGGTACGGCTTCGACATGTTCTGCTTCGCCGCGCTGATGGTGCTGGTCGTGCCCGGCCTGCTCGCCTTCTGCTTCGGCTGGCTCGCCTTCCGCTCCCGCGTCACGGGAGTCTATCTGTCGATCATCACGCAGGCGATGACCTATGCGCTGCTGCTCGCCTTCTTCCGCAACGATTTCGGCTTCGGCGGCAACAACGGCCTGACCGACTTCAAGGACATCCTCGGTTTCAACGTCCAGGCCGAAGGCACGCGCGCCGCATTGTTCGCGTTGAGCTGCCTGGCGCTGATCATCGGCTTCCTGATCTGCCGCGCCATCGTCTCGTCCAAGCTCGGCAAGGTGCTGATTGCGGTGCGGGACGCGGAATCGCGCACGCGCTTCCTCGGCTACCGCGTCGAATCCTACAAGCTGTTCGTGTTCACGGTGTCGGCCTGCATGGCCGGCGTCGCCGGCGCGCTCTACGTGCCGCAGGTCGGCATCATCAATCCATCCGAATTCGCGCCGGGCAATTCGATCGAGGCGGTGATCTGGGTCGCGGTCGGCGGCCGCGGCACGCTGGTCGGCGCCGCGCTCGGTGCCGTCGTCGTCAACTATGCCAAGACGTTCTTCACCTCCGGCATGCTGGCGCCGTACTGGCTGTTCATGCTGGGCGCGCTGTTCATCCTGGTGACGCTGCTGCTGCCGAAGGGGATCGTCGGCACTTTCAATGCATGGTGGGACCAGTCGAAGGAAAAGCGCAACGCCGCGAACCTGGCGAGCGCTGCGGCCGAAGAGGGCGTCACCGAACCCAAGATGGCGGAGTAGCGCGATGAACGTCATGGATACTCGCACGACTTCCGCGATGCTGTATCTCGACGGCGTGCACGTCTCGTTCGACGGCTTCCACGCCATCAACAATCTTTCGCTGACGCTCGAGCCCGGCGAGATGCGCGCCATCATCGGCCCCAACGGGGCCGGCAAGACCACGATGATGGACATCATCACCGGCAAGACCAAGCCGGATGAGGGCACCGTGCTGCTCGACGGCGTCACCGATCTGACGCGCCTGGACGAGACCCGCATCGCCGAGCTCGGCATCGGCCGCAAGTTCCAGAAGCCGACCGTGTTCGAGAGCCAGACGGTGCAGGACAATCTCCTGCTTGCGCTCAATGTCGACCACTCGGTCCGCGGCACGCTGTTCTGGCGCGGCAGCAAGGCCGAGTCCGAGCGCATCGACAAGGTGCTGGAGACGATCCGTCTCACCGACGCCCGCAACCGTCTCGCAGGCAGCCTCAGCCACGGCCAGAAGCAGTGGCTCGAGATCGGAATGCTGCTGGCGCAGGATCCGAAGCTGCTTCTCGTCGACGAACCGGTCGCCGGGATGACCGACGTCGAGACCCATCTCACCGCCGAGCTGCTCAAGGAGATCAACAAGACACATACCGTGATGGTGGTCGAGCACGACATGACGTTCGTGCGCGAGCTCGGCGTCAAGGTTACCTGCCTGCACGAAGGCACGGTGCTGGCGGAAGGAACCATCGACCAGGTCTCGTCCAACGAGCGGGTCATTGAAGTTTATCTGGGGCGCTGAGTGATGCTTGAGGTCAAGGACATCAACCTGTTCTACGGCGCGGCGCAGGCGCTGCGCGGCGTCTCCATCGCGGCCGAGCCGGGCAAGGTCACTTGCGTGCTCGGACGCAACGGCGTCGGCAAGACCTCGCTGTTGCGCGCCATGGTCGGGCAATATCCGATCTCGTCGGGTGCGATCATGCTCGACGGCAGCGACATCACGGCCCTGAAGCCCTACGAGCGGGCGCGTAAGGGCATCGGCTTCGTGCC
The DNA here is from genome assembly GCF_032918005.1 of Bradyrhizobium sp. NDS-1. Classification (NCBI taxonomy): domain Bacteria; kingdom Pseudomonadati; phylum Pseudomonadota; class Alphaproteobacteria; order Hyphomicrobiales; family Nitrobacteraceae; genus Bradyrhizobium; species Bradyrhizobium sp. NDS-1. The sequence goes on along the minus strand of NZ_CP136628.1, from coordinate 6,907,680 downwards.
GCAGGGCCGCGAGATCTTTCCGCTGCTGACGGTCGAGGAAAACCTCAAGACCGGCTTCGGTCCGCTCAAGCGCGAGGACAGGCACATTCCGGACGACGTATTCTCGCTGTTTCCCGTGCTGCAGTCCATGTTGGGCCGGCGCGGCGGCGATCTCTCCGGTGGTCAGCAGCAGCAGCTCGCGATAGGCCGCGCACTGGTGATGCGACCGAAATTGCTGCTGCTCGACGAGCCGACCGAGGGCATCCAGCCCTCGATCATCAAGGACATCGGCCGTGCGATCTCGTACCTGCGCAATCTCGGCAACATCGCCATCGTGCTGGTCGAACAATATCTCGACTTTGCCTGCGAACTCGGCGACAGTTTCGCCGTGATGGATCGCGGCGCGGTGAAGTTCAGCTGCGACCGCTCCAATCTCGATCCGGGCGAGATCAGCCGCCAGATGGCGCTGTAAGCCATTCTGCCGCGATCGGCTGGGGAGGCGGATGCGCAGCGACGTTTTGGTCACGTCAGGGGTTTTCGAGGCGAACCGGGCCCGCGGCGCGGTGCGCTTCGACGTGCATGCGCGCGATGGTGTGACACGGCGCGGGACTTTGCATGAATCCGGCTCGTTGCGCGTGCGCTTTCCTTCGCCGGAAGACGACGGACTCTCCGGCGTGTTCGTCAACACGGCCGGCGGCGTTGCCGGCGGCGATCGCTTCGACATCGAGATCTCGGCGACGGATCGCTCGCGGCTGACCTTGACGACGGCGGCGGCCGAAAAGGTCTATCGCGCGCCGGGCGCGGCGGCGCAGCTCGGCATCGCACTGAAGGTCGGCACAGGCGCGCATTTGTCTTGGCTGCCGCAGGAAACCATCCTGTTCGACCGCGCGCGCGTCCATCGCTGCTTCGACATCGAACTCGACGAGGCGGCCTCGCTGCTCCTTTGTGAAATTGTCGTATTCGGCCGGACCGCTATGGGCGAGCGGATGGAGCAGGGCGAGTTCGTCGATCGCTGGCGGCTGCGTCGCGGCGGCGGGCTGGTATTCGCCGAGACGGTCAGGCTCGACGGCGATATCGGCGCAAGACTTGGGCGATCTGCCGTGGCCAAAGCCGGCGCCGCGATCGGGACCGCCCTGATCGTGCCCGGTGACGAGACACTTGTCGAGCGCATTCGGGAGGCCTCGGAGTCGTTCTCCGGCGAGGTCGGAATCTCCGCGTGGAATGGCTTTGCAATGGCGCGGTTCTGTGCCCAAGATGCGGCGCGTTTGCGCGCCGACATGATGGCCGTGCTGGCGCGCACCGGTGCGGCCCTGCCGCGGCTCTGGCTGAACTGACTGGCTGAATTGACGAGTTGAACGGAAGAGATTCTGCATGAACCTGTCTCCCCGCGAAAAGGACAAGCTTCTGATCTCGATGGCGGCGATCGTGGCGCGCCGCAGGCTGGATCGCGGCGTCAAGCTCAATCATCCCGAGGCGATTGCGATCATCTCCGATTTCATCCTGGAAGGCGCGCGCGACGGCCGCACCGTCGCCGAGCTGATGCAATCCGGCGCGCAGGTGCTCACCCGCGACCAGGTGATGCCGGGCATTCCCGAGATGATCCACGACATCCAGGTCGAGGCGACCTTTCCGGATGGGACGAAGCTCGTGACCGTGCATGAGCCAATCAGGTAGGAGCGCGACATGATCCCCGGCGAACTCTTCATCCAGAACGGCGAGATCGAGCTCAATGCCGGCCGCAAGACCGTGACGCTGACGGTGGCCAACACCGGCGATCGCCCGATCCAGGTCGGCTCGCACTATCATTTCTTCGAAACCAACCCGGCCCTGAAGTTCGACCGCAAGAAAGCTCGTGGCATGCGCCTCGACATCGCCGCCGGCACGGCAGTCCGCTTCGAGCCCGGCCAGACCCGCGACGTGCAACTCGTCGCGGTGGCGGGGAAGAAGACGATTTACGGCTTCCGTGGCGAGGTCATGGGGAAGCTGTGACGTAAGCCGAGGCGAGTGCCGTGGTCCACAGTGAGGTTAGCACGCCGGTCGGGCTCCCTCCCCCCTTGCGGGGGAGGGTTGGGGAGAGGGGTATGCCACACGACGAGGTCCCTCAGTTGCAAAGAACCCGCGCCAAGCTCATCGTTGAGCTCGATGGTGAGAGCCACGATCTCGAAGACCGCATACGCCACGATGAGCGACGCGACCAATGGTTCGTATCCCGCGGATACCGTGTGCTGCGTTTCACCAACGACGACGTGATGAAAAATCTCGAGGGGGTTGTTCTTTCCATTATCGAAGCAGCGGAGCAAGCGGTACCCCTCTCCCTAACCCTCCCCCGCAAGGGGGGAGGGAACCCGTCCAGCGATGCGTCCCTGACTGATGACAAGAGTGGCGCGTCTCCCGGCGTCGAGGAGGCATGATCATGCTGTCCCCCATCCGCCTCGTCTCAGAAGCTGCCGAGCTCGCCGCGCATCGTCATAACGGCATGGCGCGCAAGGGCCGCGGCAATGAGCCCTATACCAATCATCTCGCCGAGGTCGCGAACCTGCTCGCGACTGCGACCGACGGTGCTGATGCCGAGCTGGTCGCGGCCGGCTGGCTGCACGACACCATCGAGGATACCGACACCACGCGCGAGGAGCTTGCGCACAGATTTTCGGAGCGTGTCGCCTCGCTCGTCGCCGAGTGCACCGACGACATGAGCTTGCCGAAAGCGCAGCGGCGGCAGAAGCAGATCGAGGACGCGCCCAACAAATCGCCGGGAGCCAAGCTGATCAAGATCGCCGACAAGATCAGCAATACAGGGGCGCGCATGCACACCGACCTGAGCGCCGAGGAGCGTGATGATCTCGCCGATTACATCGGCTGGGCCACGCAGGTCGTTGCGGGCTGCCGCGGCGGCAATGTCTGGCTCGACGAGAAATTCGATGATGCCGTGAAAGCAGCGAGGGCCTTGCTGTGACCCACCAAACATTCAAACGCAAACGGGGCTTGTGATGTCCGTCAAGATGAAGCGTTCTGTCTACGCCGACATGTTCGGCCCGACCACCGGCGACAAGGTGCGGCTCGCCGACACCGATCTCATCATCGAGGTCGAGAAGGATTTCACCACCTATGGCGAGGAGGTTAAGTTCGGCGGCGGCAAGGTGATCCGCGACGGCATGGGCCAGTCGCAGGTCACCAACAAGCAGGGCGCCGCCGATACCGTCATCACCAATGCGCTGATCGTCGATCACTGGGGCATCGTGAAGGCGGACGTCGCCATCAAGGACGGCATGATCGCCGGCATCGGCAAGGCCGGCAATCCTGACATCCAGCCGGGCGTGACCATCATCATCGGCCCCGGCACCGATGTGATCGCGGGCGAAGGCAAGATCCTTACCGCCGGCGGGTTCGACAGCCACATCCATTTCATCTGCCCGCAGCAGATCGAGCACGCGCTCATGTCTGGCGTCACCTCGATGCTTGGCGGCGGCACCGGCCCCTCGCATGGCACCTTCGCCACCACCTGTACACCGGGCCCGTGGCACATCGCGCGGATGATCCAGTCGTTCGACGCCTTCCCGGTCAATCTCGGCATTTCCGGCAAGGGCAACGCATCACGCCCGGCCGCACTGGTCGAGATGATCAAGGCAGGCGCCTGCGCGCTGAAGCTGCACGAGGATTGGGGCACGACGCCGGCGGCGATCGACAACTGCCTGTCGGTGGCCGATGCTCACGACATCCAGGTGATGATCCACACCGACACGCTGAACGAGTCCGGCTTCGTCGAGGACACCATCAAGGCCTTCAAGGGCCGCACCATCCACGCCTTCCACACCGAGGGCGCCGGCGGCGGTCACGCCCCCGATATCATCAAGGTCGCCGGGCTCAAAAACGTGCTGCCGTCCTCGACCAACCCGACGCGGCCCTTTACGCGCAACACCATCGACGAGCATCTGGACATGCTGATGGTGTGCCACCACCTAGATCCCTCGATCGCCGAAGATCTCGCCTTCGCCGAGAGCCGTATCCGCAAGGAAACCATCGCCGCCGAGGACATCCTGCACGATCTCGGCGCGCTATCGATGATGTCCTCGGACTCGCAGGCCATGGGCCGGCTCGGCGAGGTCATCATCCGGACCTGGCAGACCGCCGACAAGATGAAGAAGCAGCGTGGGGCGTTGCCGCAGGACAAGGGCAAGGACAACGACAACTTTCGCGTCAAGCGCTACATCGCCAAATACACCATCAATCCGGCGATCGCGCATGGCGTTTCGAAACTGATCGGCTCCGTGGAGAAGGGCAAGCTCGCCGATCTCGTGCTGTGGTCGCCCGCCTTCTTCGGCGTCAAGCCGGATTGCATCGTTAAGGGCGGCAGCATCGTGGCCGCTCCCATGGGCGATCCGAATGCCTCGATCCCGACACCGCAGCCGGTGCACTATCAGCCGATGTTCGGCGCCTACGGCAAGGCGCGCACGGCATCCTCCGTGGTGTTCACCTCGAAGGCTGCCGTCACCGGCGGCCTCGCGCGAAAGCTTGGCATCGACAAGAAGCTCTATGCTGTCCAGAACACCCGCGGCAGGATCTCCAAGAAAAGCATGATCCACAACGACGCCACGCCCAATATCGAGGTCGATCCCGAGACCTACGAGGTGCGGGCCGATGGCGAGCTGCTGACCTGCGCCCCCGCCGAAGTGCTGCCGATGGCGCAGCGATATTTCATGTACTGAAATAGCACCTCAACGTATGTCCTGGTACGTGTCCAGGATGGCCTTTCCGGTGTTGCGTTCGATCCCGCCTGGTCTAATGTCCCGCCCGGTATCGTAACCCAGAAGAAAAGCCGGGAGGATTTCTCGTGATCTACGTCGTTGCTACCTTGACCATCAGGCCTGAAACGCGCGCCGAATTCATTGCAGCCGCCACCGCCTGCATCAAGGAGACGCGCAAAGAGCCCGGCAATATCGCCTATGACATGCATGAGAGCGTCACCGACCCCAGCAAGATGGTGTTCGTCGAGCAGTGGGAGAATGCCGAGGCGCTGGTGCCGCATCGTGCCATGGAGCACATGAAGACCTTCGGTCGGGTCGCGGTGAAGTGCTTCACCGCGCCGCCGAAGATCGAGGTGATCACGCCCGAGAAGGTCGAGACACGGTAACAAGGTAAAAGCGCATGATCCGGGCGACGCAGGTTAAGGGACAGCACCGCTTTACGGAAGCGCCGGCGGATACGGTCGTGCTCGATTTCGACGATCGGCACCGCCGCCGCATGGCGATGACGGGGACGCGGGGGCTCGAATTCCTGCTCGACCTGGAGCACGCCGTCGCGCTGCGCGGCGGTGATGCGCTGGTACTGGAGGACGGAAGGCTGGTCGAGGTGGTCGCGGCGCCCGAGCCGCTGCTCGAGATCCGCGGCCACGATCCGCACCATCTGATTCGCGTCGGCTGGCATCTCGGCAATCGTCATCTGCCGACGCAGATCATGGCCAAAGCCTTGCGCATCCGCCGTGACCACGTCATCGAAGCCATGGTGAAGGGGCTCGGCGCGCGCGTGATCGAGATCGAGGCGCCGTTCGATCCCGAAGGCGGCGCCTATGCCGATGCCGGCCACGCGCATGGGCACGACGACCATGCGCATCACGACCACGGCCATCATCATGATCACGATCACCATGATCATCACGGCCACGATCATCATGTCCATGATCACGCCGCACATGACCATGGGCACGATCACCACCATCACCACGACGAGCATTGCGACCATCCCGATCATCACCACGGCCACACGCATGCTCATGACCACAAATGAGCCGGTCGGCGCCGGTGACCTCGCCGCGCGCGAGGCGGCGGCGCTGTACCGGTTGATGACCTGGTTGTCGCCCGCATTCCCGGTCGGCGGATTCTCCTACTCCAGCGGCATCGAATGGGCGGTCGAGGCCGGCGACATCACGGATATTGCGACGCTGGCGGATTGGCTCGACGCGATGCTCTGCGACGGCTCCGGCTTCTGCGATGCGACGTTTCTGGTCCATTCCTATCGCGCCACGGAGGCGGGCGATGAGGTCACTTTGAACGATATCGCAGAGCTCGCTGCTGCTTTCGTGCCGTCGCGCGAGCGGCAGCTGGAGACGAGCTCGCAGGGCCGCGCCTTCATCGCCATCACCCGCGCCGCGTGGGATGCCGACGGCCTGGATGCCATGGTTGCGGCATGCCGCACGCCATTGGTCTATCCGGTCGCGGTCGGCGTGGTCGCGGCCAAGCACGGTGTGCCGCTGGCGCCGACGCTTCACGCCTTTCTGCATGCGCTGGTCTCGAACTGGATTTCCGCGGCCAGCCGGCTCATCCCGCTCGGCCAGACCGACAGCCAGCGCGTGCTGGTGAGGCTGGAAGCCATTGTGGCCGCGACCGCCAATCGTGCATTGAATGCGATATTGGATGATCTCGGCAGCGCGACCTTTCGCGCCGATCTCGCCAGCCTGCGGCACGAGACGCAATATACCAGGCTGTTTCGATCGTGAGAGCGAGGCGGCCTTCAACCCATCGAGAGCGAGCAAATTCCATGTCGAAATCTCACGGTCCCTTGCGTGTTGGCGTCGGCGGCCCGGTCGGATCGGGCAAGACGGCGCTGATGGACCTGCTCTGCAAGACCATGCGCGAACGCTATGACATCGCCGCAATCACCAACGACATCTACACCAAATGGGATGCGGAGTTCCTCGTGCGCTCGGGCTCGCTGACGCCGGACCGCATTGCCGGCGTCGAGACCGGCGGCTGCCCGCACACCGCGATCCGCGAGGATGCCTCGATGAATCTCGCCGCGGTCGCGGACATGCGCGCCAAGTTTCCCGGGCTCGATCTCGTGCTGATCGAGTCCGGCGGCGACAATCTCGCTGCCACTTTTTCCCCGGAGCTGGCCGACCTGACTATTTACGTCATCGACGTCGCCGCCGGCGACAAGATCCCGTCCAAGGGCGGCCCCGGCATCACCAGGTCTGACCTTCTGGTCATCAACAAGATCGACCTCGCCCCTCATGTCGGCGCCTCCCTGGAGAAGATGGACACGGATGCCAGGCGCATGCGCGGCGAGCGCCCTTTCGTCATGACCAACCTGAAGAAGAGCGAGGGGCTTGACCGCATCGTCGGCTTCATCGAGGCCAAAGGCGGTTTGAAACGGGCCGGCTGACGGCGCGACGACTTGGCGCACGCGCTTTTCGTCGTTAACGTTGGGGGGCAAGCCGCACCTGCGGAACAAATTTCGGACACGGCGATTGATTACCTCCGGCGCTGGGCAGTCCATCCCGGCCAGACCCTCGGCCGGGCCGATTAAGCTTTTCAGGCGACCTAAGTTGCGTACCGATGTCTCCTCCTCCATTATCTCTGCCACTGGGGTCCACCCTGTTTCGGCACGTGGCCGTTCGAACGGCGTTCATATGCTTGTTGTTTATTGCCGACCTCCAGCGTTCGCCTGAGTAGTCGCGTGGTCCGGCTGGGTTTCATCATTGGTTTCATTGCTCTGCTCGGAGTCTTGCTCTCGGGGCTTGCGGCTTATCGCGTCCACGATCAGGAGCTGGCGCTGGATCGGATCGCGCTCGCGCGTGCGATCGACGTTCACGCCAGTTTGGTCCAGGATCGACTCACCGAGCGCGAGTTGCTCGCACGCGTCGCTTCAGGCCTGTTCCGCACGCCATCCGTGATCAAGCCGAACATGCTGGAGCCGCTGCGCTCGGCCATCTACGCCTTCAAGACGGATTTCGTGGTGGCCGGCTGGATCGCCCGGCTGAAGCCGAACGAGCTTACGGCGGCGCAGGCTGCCATAGGCGGCGCCGGCTTCCCCAATCCGAAGATCCGCACCTATGACGACAAGCCGATCAATCCCGCCGAGATCACGCAGCCGATCGACGTGCTGTTGGATCTCGAGCCGCGCAGCGACGAGACCAAGGCCCTGCCGGGCCGTAGTTACGATCAGGACCCGGTTCGCAGCGCCATGTTGACACGCGCCCGGATCGAGAAGAGGTCGGTGGCTTCGGATCCGGTTCCGCTGTTGCACGCCAACGGGCCGGTTGGCGTCATCGTGGCCGCCCCCGTCGTTCCCGAGGGGGCAACCGAGCCGGCCGGGTTCGTTACGTTCTCCTACGAGCTCGCCTCGCTGATGCTGACCAATGACGACATGTCGTTGTTTTCGGTCGCGCTCAGGGATCCGCGCAAGGAAGGCGGCGAGCTGATCGCCAACGACCAAGGCGTGGTTTCGACGCGCAGGGCGTTGGTGGACGGACCGGCGCCGTCGGCAACGCGCACCGTGAGCTTCGGTGGCCGCGATTGGCAGCTCGGCTACTACGCGAAGACCAACTCGCTGCGTCGTGCTGAGCAGACCGCAATCATCGTGGCGGCGATCGGCTTTGCGATCACTGCGATGGTCTGCGGGCTGTTCGGCTATGTTGCCTACAACAATCTGAGGCTCAGCCGGGAAATCCAGGTAAGAATCGGCTTCGAGCGCCGACTGACCGCAGTGATCGACGAGCTCAACCACCGGGTCAAGAACATCCTTGCGGTCATCCAGTCGATCGTGACGCGAACCTTGCGTCACGGCTCGGACATCGACGTCGCCCGAGAGCTCCTGATCGGTCGCATCCACGCCATGTCGAACGTGGTTTCTCTGCTCAGCGAGAGCCAATGGCAGGGAGTCAAGCTGAAGGGCCTGTTCGAGGCCCGCGCCATTCCGCATGCCGACCGCATCGCCGTGACCGGTCCCGACATCGCCGTCAGTGCGCGCGCGGCGCAGAGCCTCTCACTGCTGTTCTTCGAACTGGCCTCGCATTCCGACGAGGGACTGTCGCTGGTCGGAAAGCATCCGCACATCACCGCCAGCTGGACGGTGACAGGCGAGGGGACCGACGAGGTCTTCCATTTCCGCTGGGAGGAGCTCAACACCAGCGAGGCGACGCGCCGTCCCGATTCCGATTTCGGGCTGATCCTGCTCGACCGTGTCGCCCCCGAGGCGCTCGGCGGTACGGCCAAGCGCTATTTCACCGATGCCTCGTACGTCTATGAGCTGACCGCACCGATGGAGACGGTGGTCGACATGACCGAACGCGATCGCACGGACAGGATCTCGGCCCCGGTGAGGCCTGCGCGATAAACGTCGTGCGGCTAAGGTTTCGGCCGCAACACGACGTCGACCAGATGGCGGGCGTAGCCAGGCGTGATCGGCGCGATGCCGAAGACGTAGCGATAGAAGAGGCCGCCGTAGATCGCGTCGTAGAGATCCTCAGCCGGGCCTTCGGCCAGTATGCTGCCGTCGTCCTGGCCCGCCGCAATCATCTCCACCAGCGCGTCGCGACGGAATTGCAGATAGCGGGCGTAGAACAACTCGGCCGAGCCCGTCTTGGAAATGCATTCGGAGATGACGGCGAGTTGAACCCTGCCGAACTCGCCCTGGAGCGCTTCGGCGTAGGCCGCCGCATGGCGGCGAGTGCGCGCCGCGGGGCTGCCGTAACTCGCCGGGGGCAGCGGCAGCATCTGCGCGGCATGCTGGAGAAAGGCGTCGATCAAAAGCGCCTCGCGCGACGGCCACCATTTGTAGATCGTCATCTTGGAGACGCTGGAGTGGCGGGCGACCGCGTCGATGGTGGTGGCGGCAAGTCCGGTGGACGCCATCAGTGTGTAGGCGCTTTCGAGAATGGCGTTGCTGGTCTCGATCGACCGCGGCCGGCCGCGTCGAGGAGCGCTGTCGGTCCCGTCACCCCCGCCATTCGCCGTCACCACGCCCGGTCTCCTCGCGCAATCCGCTCTCGCTCCGGGATAGCGCAGCCGCGACGGTCAACCTAGCGGAATCGCGACCGGCTAGGCTTGCTGCCGCAAAGCGGCGGGCAGATCCTGCCATTTCGACCAGGCGACGTAGTAGGCCACTGCGGTCATGGCGGCGAATCCGGCGAGGCTCACCACGACCTGCATCACCATCAGATTGGCACTGGTGATCAGGATGAGATGGCCGGCGAAGGACAGGAACACTCCGACGCAGAACACGGCGAGCCATTCCTCGCCGCATCTGATGACCGCCTGGAGCGGCTTCAGCCGCAATCCGGAGTGATCGGCTGGAATGAGATGGGTCGCCAGGAAGGCGAGCGCGAGGAAGTGAACCACGCGATAGGGTGCAAGGTTTTCCTTGTCCGTCGGCGCGATGCTGTCGAGCACAAGGTCCGGCAAATAAGCGGACAGTTCCGGCGAACGGCGCAGCAAGGTGACGGCCATCGCGAACACGAGATAGGTCCCGGCCAGTATCCGCAGCCAGGGCATGTCGCGTAACGCGCGTCCGGGCGCGCCTGTCACGGCGAACCAGCCCCCGAGCACCATCAGCATCTGCCAGCAGAGCGGATTGAAGGTCCACTCCTGGTCCGGATAGACCCGGAAATTCCAGTCGAACCAGCGTGCGGCGAGATACAGCGCGACCGATGCCGCCAGCGTCACGTTCGGCCGCCGCAACAGGCCCCACAGTGCAAATGGAAAGAAGGCCATCAACGGGATCATCAGTTGCAGCAGGTCGAGGTTCAGCGGCTCCTCCTGGAGCACCAGGCCGCGGACAAGGATGCGCAGTGGGTGCTCGAGAATTCCCGAGATGTTGTATTGGTGGATGATTTCCGGCGCCATCGACTGCGAGGCGACATAGGCGATGGTGTCGATATAGATCACGAACAGCACGACATAGGCGGCATAGAGCCGCCAGACGCGGCGGAAGATGCGCGTCGCCGCGACCATGTAGCCGCGCTCCAGCGCCATCCGGCCGTGGATGATGGCAACGCCATAGCCGACCACGAATACGAACAAATCGGCGGCGCCGCTGAAGCCGAAGTTGCGCAGCGTCAGCAGGTTGACGACGTTGTTCGGGATATGGTCGACGAAAATCGACCAATTGGCGATGCCGAGCGTCAAGTACAGCCTGGCGTCGTGCTGGAATGCGGAGAGGTTCGCCTTGACGGAAGGTTTCATTGAGTAAAATAGCTTTGGGAATCAGGGTGATGCTTTTACCGGCAACCGCCTGCCCATCCGAGTAGCGTTTGCGTGAGCGGGGGCATTCCCGCCGCATGGCGACAAATTGAGCGGCGCCGTCTGCATGCAATAATTGTAACGAAATTTCTAACCCGATCAGACCGTTACTCGGCCGGTTCGGCCGATACCTCGTCGGACACGCCGGCGCGGCTCGCCATGATGCCGAGGGCGACGCCGCCGATCGCCAGGATCGGCAGCAGCCGCTTGACGCCGATGGCACGAACGATCTGGAGCCCGGTGGCGAGCAGCATGGGATCCGCGAGCATGCTTTGCGCCGCCGACTTGGCGGCCCGCTCGGCCGCGATCTGGGCTTGCTTGCGCAGCTCCCGCTTGTAGACCCAGTAGCTCACCGCTGCGGCCACGGTCAGGAGAAAGAAAACGCCGGCACCCGCGAGGCAGGCTTGCACCGGACCATACTTGTTGAGCACCGAGATGAACGCCGCCGCGCACAGGAAGCAGGTGGTGATGAACAGCGCGAACGCCGCGCCCGCGGCCAGGGAGGTCAGCCGCACAGTCGTGCCGGTGGACGCACTGATCCCGTCGATGATGCGCTGAAACATGGCCTTGCTCCTCAAATCCCCACAAGCCGAATCGTCCACAGGCCGTCATCGGCGGCGCGGTAGCGCCGCCGTCTCAATATCCGTTTGCGCTGCCTACCGGCGCCAGGCCGCGCCGATCAGGAAGCCGATGCCGAGCGCGAGCCCGACGGTCGCGAGCGGGCGCTGCGTGATCGCGTCTTCGAGCGTCTCTTCGATCGATCCGTAGGCCTCCTGGGCCGCGCCCATCATTGCGCTGCCGCGCTCCGACATGTCGTCCATCGCGGAGTCCACGTTCTCGCGGGCCTGGCGATAGCCTCGGCGGGCCTGTTTGCTGGTGGAATTGGCGAAGGTATTGAGCGCGTCGGTAATCTGGTCGGTGAGGGCGGCGATATCGCTTTTCACGGCTGCTACATCCTTCTCGAGGCGTTCTCTGGTGGCTTTGTCGGTCCAGTCTCTCATCCCGGCTTCGGCGTTGGGCATGGACATCAGGAGCTCCGCACTGTTGACGGCTGAGATAGCCGGAGAACGTTTCGTCGTCGGGGAAGTTCCGATCGCGGAAACCGGTCAGTCCTGCGGCAGCTGCGGCGCATCCGCCGGCAACAGATGCTCCTTGAGGATCAGCGCGACGATCAGCAGCGGCGACGACAGGAAGGCGCCCATCGGGCCCCACATCCAGGTCCAGAATGCCAGCGCAAGCAGGACCGCAAGTGCGTTCAGCGCCAGCCGCCGGCCGATGATGGTCGGGGTGATGAAGTGTCCTTCCAGGAAGGTGAGGCCGCCGAAGGCGAGCGCCGCCATGAGGCCGCCGCTGATGGTCGGGAAGGCGACCAGCCCCACCACGACCAGCACCACGAACATTGCGATGGGCCCGATGATCGGGATGAAATTGAGCGTTGCCGCCAGCGCGCCGAGCCCCGCCGGATTGGGCATGCCGGTGAGCGCGCAGATGATCCCGGTGGCGACGCCGACGCCGACATTGATGATGGTGACGGTCAACAGGTAATTGCCGAGATGGACCTCGATCTCGTTGAGGATCCGGAGCGTACGCAGCCGCGCCTCATGATCGCTGAAAGTCATGATCACCGCCCGCCGCAGGTCGCGCCAGCTTGCGATGAACAGGATGAGGGTGACGAAGAACAGCAGGAATTCGGTAAAGGTCGGCGACAGGTATTCCAGCGTGGGCTGCACCCACTCCACCTTCGGCATGTGAATGCTGGGAAACCCCTCCGAGCCGCCGACCATGCCTTGCAGCTCACGCCAAAGCGCCAGCGGCCGATCGAACACGTGCAGCTTGTCTTTCAACTGCGCGCCGAGCTCCGGCAGGCGCGTGCTCCATTCCATGGCGGGAGCAGCGATCAGTGCGACAATGAAGGCAACGACGGCGGTCACCGCGATCACGATCAGGGCGGCGCCGAGCCCGCGCGGCACCTTGCATCGCTCAAGGAAATTCGCAGCCGGCGACAGCATCGTGCCGGTGACGAAGGCCATCACCACGGGCAGGAAGAACGCCCTCCCGAGATAGAGCACGGCGACGACGGCAATCAAGAGCAAGCCAGCGAGCGCGAAGGCGACAAATTCGGTGCGGCGGATGACCGGCGGTAGCTCGCTATGTCTCTCGGGGAGCGGCTCGCCTTCGCCGTTGCCCGGAATCAGACGTTCACTGGGAAGGACGCGCACAATCTCTCTCCCGCACGGAAGCCTCGATCCGCGCGCCCATTGACTGATTGACAATGCGCGAGCATCGCGGCGGTTCCATCGCGGCTTCGTGAACACGCGCTCGCTTGACTGTGACAAGGCTGCCGCGCACCGCGCCGGAACTTGGATCGCATCTGCGGAGTTCACTGGGACGCGCATCACCCTGATGCACACATCCAACGGGGCAGCACATGACAAAATTCTCTGCAGTCCGTCGCAGCCTTTCGCCGCGCGCCGTCGCCGCATTTGCCTTCGCAGCCGCTCTGACCGCGGTGCCCTTCGGCGGCGCGAGCGGGCAGACCTTCGGCTACGTGCCGATGCAGCCGCAAGCGTACCCTCAGGACCAGGATTACTCGCACGGCTACGTGAACGAGGCGCCGCAGGCGGCGGACGAGGATGCCCAGCTGCCCGATCGCCTGCGCAGGCAGACCGTCGGCTTCGACCGCAGCGAGCCGGCCGGCACCATCGTGATCGACACCAACAATACCTATCTCTACTACGTGCTCGGCAACGGCCGTGCGATCCGTTATGGCGTCGGCGTCGGCCGCGAAGGCTTTACCTGGTCCGGCGTGCAGAGCGTCAGCCGCAAGGCGGAGTGGCCGGACTGGCATCCGCCGGTCGAGATGATCGCGCGTCAGCCCTATCTGCCGCGGTTCGTCGCCGGCGGACCCGGCAACCCGCTCGGCGCTCGTGCGATGTATCTCGGCTCCAGCGCGTACCGCATCCACGGCACCAACGATCCCTCTACCATCGGCAAGTTCGTATCCTCCGGCTGTATCCGCATGACCAATGAGGACGTCATCGACCTGTTCGGCCGCGTCAATGTCGGTGCCAAGGTCGTGGTGCTGCCGAAGAACGCGCCATTGATGGCCAAGGGCGGCGACACCATGCGCAAGCGCCCGGTGGTGACGGCGATGCCCCCGGGGCGGCAGGCCCTGAATATATCGGCGTCGTCCGTGAACTAGGCTTCAGTGAGGTCACATGAGTAAACGCTCGATCCGCAAACTGGCCCCGGGTACGGCGGCAATGCTCGCCGTTGCTCTCTCCGGACTTGCGCTGACGTCGTCGGCACAAGCGCAAGATTTCTTCTCGGCGCTGTTCGGCGCGTTCGGGGGCCGACCTCCGCAAATCCGGGCGCCGTTTCCCCATGACGACATGCCGCGTTACGATGTGCCGCGCCAACGGGCCGCCTATGGCGGGGGCACAGCCTACTGCGTGCGTAGCTGCGATGGCCGCTACTTCCCGGCGCAAGGCAACGACGCCGAGAGCAAGGTGCAATCCTGCAAGAGCTTCTGTCCGGCTTCCGAAACCTCGCTGGTCTATGGCAGCAATATCGACGACGCCACCACGGACAGCGGAAAATCCTATTCCAGCCTGCCGAACGCCTTCCGCTATCGCAACGAGATCGTCGCGGGCTGCACCTGCAACGGCAAGGATCCGGCCGGGCTGGCATCGGTCAAGGTCGAGGACGATCCGACCTTACGCAAGGGTGATATCGTCGCCGGCGCCGACGGCCTCGTGGTCGCCAGCCGCAATGCCAACGACCGCGGTGGTGTCGCGATGAACTTCTCGCCGCTGCCGGACTCGGTGCGCGCCAAATTCCGCCAGGTGCCGGTGGTAGCGAAGGAGTAGGGGGGCGTTAGCTGCATTGCCGCGCTAGCCCGCGTTCGCGGCGCCCCGGAGCCTGAATTCCGGCCGATGTCGCATGCAGCCAGTCGGACAAGTGCATATTCGCGAGACATTGCAGCGGGTTGCAGTGATGGAACCAGGACCCGAGACGCGCGTTAGAGCAGCGGTCGCAATTTGCCTGAAGGGGGTCTCGCGATGCTGGTGGGTGTACTCGTCACTTTTCTTGTCGTCATTCTCGTCCTTTATCTCATCAACATGTTGCCGATGGACGGCCGCGCCAAACAGATCGCGCGCGTGATCGTCATCATCATCGGTATCGTCTCGTTGCTGAAATATCTCGCGGTGTTCTAGCGGAGGCGCTTGCCGCTGTGCCGAACCAAAAAGCCCCGGCGTGAGCCGGGGCTTGGTTTGTACCTGCTTCAATGCAGCGATTTCAGCCAGTCGTCGACGTCCTGTCGAACCTGGTCCTTGGCTTTGCCGTAGCGTTCCTGGAGCCGGCCCTCGAGCTGCTCGCGGCGTCCCTCGATCAAGCTGAGGTCGTCGTCGGTGAGCTTGCCCCATTTCTCCTTGGCCGAGCCCTTGAACTGCTTCCAATTTCCTTCGATCCGATTCCAGTCCATGACCATCTCCCGTTGGTTGATGGCCGAACAACGCGAGGCGCGCACGGCCGTTCCGATGCGCAGCGCGACGTTTCGTCCAACAAAAAAGCCCCGGCGATGCCGGGGCTTTTGCCATTCGCGTGACTGAACCTAACCGGCCGCCTTGGCTTCGCGGCGGCGCGCGGTGAGGATGTATTCGGTGTAGCCGTTCGGCTGCTCTCGCCCCTTGAAGATGAGGTCGCAAGCGGCCTTGAAGGCGACGCCGTCGAAGGCGGGCGCCATCGGCTTGTAGATCGCATCGCCGGCGTTCTGCTTGTCGACGACGACCGCCATGCGCTTGAGCGATTCCATCACCTGAGCTTCGGTGATCACGCCCTGGTGCAGCCAGTTGGCGAGATGCTGGCTGGAGATGCGCAACGTCGCGCGGTCTTCCATCAGGCCGACGTCGTGGATGTCGGGCACCTTGGAGCAGCCGACACCCTGGTCGATCCAGCGCACGACATAGCCGAGGATGCCCTGGCAGTTGTTGTCGATCTCCTGCTTGACGTCGTCGGGGGCCCAGTTCGACTTCGACACCGGAATGGTGAGGATGTCGGACAGCTTGGCGCGGGGGCCGTCCTTGGTCAGTTCCTCCTGGCGCGCGATGACGTTGATCTGGTGGTAGTGCAGCGCGTGCAGCGTTGCGGCGGTCGGCGAGGGCACCCAGGCGGTGGTGGCGCCGGCCTGCGGATGGCCAAGCTTCTGCGCCAGCATGTCCGCCATCTTGTCGGGCGCGGCCCACATGCCCTTGCCGATCTGGGCATGGCCGGGCAGGCCACAGGTCAGGCCCATGTCGACGTTCCAGTCCTCATAGGCCTTGATCCAGGCCTGCGCCTTCATCTCGTTCTTGCGGATCATGGGGCCGGCTTCCATCGAGGTGTGGATCTCGTCGCCGGTGCGATCGAGGAAGCCGGTGTTGATGAACATGATGCGCTTGGAGGCGCGCTGGATGCACGCCTTGAGGTTCACGGTGGTACGCCGCTCCTCGTCCATGATGCCGACCTTGAGCGTGTTCTCGGGCAGCGACAGCATCTTCTCGACCCGGTCGAAGATCTCGCAGGTCAGGGACACCTCGTCGGGGCCGTGCATCTTCGGCTTGACGATATAGGCAGAGCCGGTGCGGCTGTTCTTGACCTTTGAATTTCCCTTGAGATCGTGAATGGCGAGCAGGCCGGACACGGCGGCGTCGAGCAGGCCCTCCGGAATCTCCTCGCCGTTCTCGTCCAGCACGGCGTCGGTGAACATGTGGTGACCGCAATTGCGCATCAGCAGCAGGCTGCGGCCATGCAGCTTGAGCTCGCCCTTGCCGTCTGGCGTCTTGTAGCTGCGGTCGGCATTGAGCGAGCGCGTCAGCGTCTTGCCGCCCTTCTCGAAATCGGCCGACAGCGTGCCGTTCATGAGGCCCAGCGTGTTGCGGTAGACAAGCACCTTGTCCTCGGCATCGACCGCGGCGACCGAGTCCTCCATGTCGAGGATGGTGGAGACCGCAGACTCCATGATCATGTCGGCGACGCCGGCCGGATCGTCCTTGCCGATCGCGCTGCTGCGGTCGATCTTGACCTCGACATGCAGGCCGTTGTTGGCGAGCAGCACGGCGCTCGGCGCCGCCGCATCGCCCTGGAAGCCGGCGAATTGCGCGGCGTTCTTCAATGCGGTGGCGTTGCCGCTCTTCAGCTTCACCGCGAGCTGGCCCGCGACGACGCTGTAGGCGGTGACGTCGGTGTGGCTGCCGGTCGCGAGCGGCACGGCGGTATCGAGGAACGCCTTGGCCTTGGCGATCACCTTGTCGCCGCGCGCCTTGTTGTAGCCCTTGCCGCTCTCGGCGGCGTCGTGCGGGATCGCGTCGGTGCCGTAGAAGGCGTCATAGAGCGAGCCCCAGCGCGCATTTGCCGCGTTGAGCGCGTAACGCGCGTTGGTGAGGGGCACGACGAGCTGCGGGCCGCAGATCTTGCCGATCTCCTCGTCGACATTGGCGGTCTCGACCTTCTGCGTCGCAGGCTCCGGGACGAGATAGCCGATCTCCTTCAGGAAGGCGGTATAGGCGTCGAGGTCGAATGCCTTGCCTTTGTTGGCACGGTGCCAGTCGTCGATCTTGGCCTGCAGCGTGTCGCGGAATGCCAGCAGCGAACGGTTCTTCGGCCCCAGCTCCTTGATGATGGCGGCAAGCCCGGCCCAGAACGCATCCGGCGCGATCCCCGTTTTCGGGGCAGCTTCCTTGGCGATGAAATCGAACAGGACGGGAGCGATCTTCAATCCGTGGGCGTCGACGCGTTTCATGATGGGCTTTCTTGTTGGAAATGGCTGTTTTTGGCTGCTTTTGACCCGTCAGCAGCAAAATGCGCCCATAGAGAGCGACTTTCGGGGCCTTATTAGCCCCAAAAAAGGGGCGGTGAGAAGACCTCAAAGGTCTGTCAAAATGTCAAGGAGATCGAGCGACAAGCGCAGGTGTCGTCCCGGCGAACGCCGGGACCCATCACCCCAGGGAGCAGTTTGGCGAAGATACGTCGTCCGGGACGGCGATCGAGCCCCACCGAAAGATCACGCGGTATGGGTCCCGGCGTTCGCCGGGACGACACCGATGATGTGACGTGAGAGGCGCGCCTCAAATATTCGCGGCGAGGTCGACGACTTCGTCGAACAGCACGCCCGTGGTCTTCAGCATCAGCTCGATCTCGTCGGCGGCCTCGGCGACCGTCCGCTTCGATGTGTCGATCACGAGCTCGGCGGACTCAGGTTGCTCGTAGTCGTTGCCGATGCCGGTGAAGGAAGCCAGCGCGCCGGCTCTCGCCTTTTTATAATGACCCTTGGGGTCGCGCTCTTCGCACACCTCGGCCGGTGTCGCGACGTGGATCTCGCGGAACGCGGTGTCGGCGATGCGGCGCGCGGTCGCGCGATCCTCGCGGGCCGGCGAGACCGCGGCGACGATGGCGATGTGGCCGTTACGCGCCAGATGCGTCGCAACTTCTGCGAGGCGGCGGATGTTCTCGCTGCGATCGGCCGCGGAGAAACCGAGATCGCTGTTGAGCCCCGCGCGCAGCGTGTCGCCGTCGAGCAGGATCGGCGAGCCGCCATTGGTGAACAGCCGCCGCTCCAGTGCCTTGGCCAGCGTCGACTTGCCGGAAGCGGGCAGGCCGGTCAGCCAGACCACGGCACCATTGTGGCGGTAGCGCGCGGAGCGTTCGTCGGGACGCAGCGCCGATTCCACCGGCACGATGTCGACGGGCACGGCGCGCTGGCCGGCATCGACCGACAACACCAGGCCGCCGCCGGCAATGCGTCCGGACACTTCGATCACGAGGCGGCCGGTGCGCGGGTTCTCGGTATAGGGATCGGTGGCAATCGGATTCGAAAGAGAAATATCGATCTCGCCGACATGATTGCGGCCGATCGCCTTGTTCTCGCTGCTCGACAATTCGCCGGGATCGACCGCCTTCTCGATGGCGACCACCGTGGCACGGCTTTCCTTCGGCCCGCAGCGCACCAGGAGCTGGTCGCCCTTGGCGAGCGGCTTGTCGTGCAGCCAGAAGATGCGCGCGCGCAGCCGGCGCGTCTCGCGCGGGGCAGTGCCGGCATGCGCGACGATGTCGCCGCGCTCGATGAACAATTCACGGTCGAGTGTGATCCCGACGGAGCGGCCCGCGCCCTGCCGTCCCGCGACCGGCGTCGCCGGCCAGCTCTCGACCGACTTGATCTTGGCGATCTTGCCGGCCGGCATGATCACGATCTCGTCACCGGCAATGAGGCTGCCGGATTCGATGCGGCCCGCCACGATGCGGCGATCGTCGAACTTGTAGATCGCCTGCACCGGCAGGCGCAGCGCCAGCGCTTCCAGCGGGCGTGCCGGCTCGAGCTGGTCCAGCGCCTCGACCACCGTCGGTCCCTTGTACCAACCGATCCGGTCGGTACGCTCGGCGACGCCGTCGCCGTCACGGGCGGAAATCGGAATCACGGCCGTGGGCTTCACGCCGAGACCATTGAGATGAGCCGTGATCTCATCGCTGATTTCCCTGAAGCGATCGGCGGAGAAGTCGACGCGGTCCATCTTGTTGACGACGATCGCGACCTGCTTCACGCCGAGCAGATGCAGGAGATAGCCGTGCCGCCTGGTCTGGTCGCGCACGCCTTCGAGCGCGTCGATGATCAGCACCGCGCCGTCGGCCTGTGAGGCGCCGGTGATCATGTTGCGCAGGAATTCGGCATGGCCGGGCGCGTCGATCAGCACGATGTCGCGCGAATTGGTGCGGAAGCGGATCTGGGTGGTGTCGATGGTGATGCCCTGATCGCGCTCGGTCTGGAGCGCATCGAGCAGGAACGACCATTCGAACGGCATGCCGCGCCGCGCGCTGACCGCTTTCAGCATTTCCAGCTTGCCGTCGGGCAGGCTGCCGGTCTCGTGCAGCAGGCGGCCGACCAGCGTCGACTTGCCGTGATCGACATGGCCGACGATGACGATGCGCACTTGCGGACGCGTCGTGCCATTTGGCATCGACGTGGTGCCAGTCGGGGTGGCGGGCGAAGCGGGGGTGACGATCATATTCATAACGCGCTCGCGTCCTCAGGAATCAGAGATAGCCGGCGACGCGAAGGCGCTCGAAGGCGTCCTCGGTCTCATGGTCCAGCGCGCGTCCGGCGCGCTCCGGCACCTTGGTCTGTTCGAGCTCGATCAGGATCTCGTCGATGCTCGACGCAGTCGAGACGACCGGGTTGGTGATGTCCTGATCGCCCAGCGAGCGGTAGCGCTTGCCGTTCTGCGACAGATAGAGCGGGATGATCGGGATGTTCTCGCGCTTGGTGTAGGCCCAGATGTCGGCCTCGGTCCAATGCAGGATCGGGTGGATGCGCAAGTGTGCGCCCTGCGGCGGCGAGGCGTTGAAATGGTCCCAGAACTCGGGCGGCTGGTCGCGCACGTCCCAATTGCCTTCGAGGCCTCGCGGCGAGAACACGCGCTCCTTGGCCCGCGTCGCCTCCTCGTCGCGGCGAATGCCGGCGATCAGGCCGTCAAAGCCGTACTTGGCGAGCGCCATCTTGAGGCCTTCGGTCTTGCGCGCGGCGGAACGCGCGGCCGGCGGCAGCGTTGGGTCGACGGCATCGATCGGCGGGCAGGGCTCGACGCGCAAATCGAGATCCCACTCCTTGCCGTAATGATCGCGGAACCGATACATCTCCGGAAACTTCTTGCCGGTATCGACATGAAGGGCGGGGAACGGCATCTTGCCGAAGAAGGCCTTCCGCGCCAGCCAGATCATGACGTTGGAGTCCTTGCCGAGCGACCACAGCAGGGCAATCTTCTTGAGGCGGGCGAAGGCCTCGCGGAAGATGTAGATGCTCTGCGCCTCGAGCTGGTCGAGATGGTCCATGCCCGGGGCAAGTTCGGCAGAAAATTCTTGCGCGCGCACGCGCTCGGCCAGCGCCGGGTTGGTCATTCGATCAGCAGCGGAATCGTTCTTGAGAAGATGCATCTCTGCCACTTTGCGTTTGAAGGCGAAAATTCTATAGTTGCAGCGCGGAAGAGAAGAAAAAATTTTCTCTTTGCGCCTTCGAAATGAGACATATATAGAAAATAATTCCAGTCAACCCCGTTTGTGGGGGGAGCGAGTATCGTATGCGGTTCTTGCCGGTGTTTCTTGATCTCAAGGCCGGTCCGGTGGTCCTCATCGGCGCGGGCGAGCTTTTGCGCGCCAAGCTGCGCGTGCTCGCCGCCGCAGGCGCACGCGTGCGCGTGCATGCGATCGACGGCAATCGGGATCTTGGCCTCGGCTCTGACGACGCGCGCATCGAAATCGCAGCAGGTGACCCGCTGACCGCTGATCTCTCGGGCGTCATCGCGATCGTCTGCGCGGGAGCAGGCGATGTCGGCATTGCGATGTCCGTTCGCGCCAAGGCGCTCGGCCTCCCCGTCAACGTCATGGACGATCTCGAGCATTCCAGCTTCATCTTTCCTGCGATCGTCGATCGCGGCGATGTCGTGGTCGCTGTCGGCACCGGCGGCACGTCTCCGGTGGTCGCGCGGCGCGTGCGCGAGAAGATCGAGGCGCTGCTTCCCGCGCGCATCGGCGAGCTCGCCGAGTTCATCGGCGGCTTTCGCAAGTCCATCAACGAGCGCATCGCCGAGTTTCCGCTGCGCCGCCGGTTCTGGGAGCGCGTCATCGACGGCTCGATCGGCGCCGCCGTGCTCTCAGGCCGCAGGTCCGAGGCGGAGGCCTCGCTCAAAGCTATCCCCGATCCCTCCGAATTCGCGCGCGCAGACAAGCCGGAAGGCTCGGTTGCGCTGGTCGGCGCCGGACCTGGCGATCCCGACCTTCTCACCATCAAGGCGCTGCGTGCGTTGCAGGACGCGGACATCGTCTTCCACGACGAGCTGGTCTCGCCCGAGATTCTGGACCGCATCCGCCGCGACACCACGCGCGTTGCCGTCGGACGCCGCGTCGGCAAGCCCGGCATCGGCCAGGACGCCATCAACAAGCGCATGATCGAGGCCGCGCAATCCGGCCAGCGCGTGGTACGGCTGAAGGGCGGCGATCCCTTCGTGTTCGGCCGTGGCGGCGAAGAGGTGGAAGCGCTGCGCGCCGCCGGCATCGCCTATTCGATCATTCCCGGCATCACCGCAGGGCTCGGCGGCGCCGCCGATTTCGAGGTGCCGCTCACCTATCGTCACGAAGCGACGCGCATCACCTTCCTCACCGCGCACAAGGCGCGCGATGCGGAAGTCGTGGACTGGTCGACGCTGACCGACACCAAGATGACCGTCGTGGTCTACATGGGCATGACCGCGGCGCCCGCGATACGCGCCGGCCTTTTCGCCGCCGGCCGCTCGCCGGAGACGCCGGTCGGCGTGTTCGCCCGCGTCACGCGTCCCGATGCGCAGGGCGCGATCGGCACGCTGCGCGATCTGCCCGAACTGGTGCGGCGGATCCAAGGCGGCCCCGCCATCCTCATCATCGGCGAGGTGGTCCGGCATGCCGGCCCGCTTAGCCGCCACACCCCAAAGCAAATCATCTCTGACCTCCTGGATGCAGCCGAATGACCTCCCCGCTTGAACAGAAGAAGATCAAGATCGCCGGCCCCTCGATCGTAACCGCCAACCGGACCTGGGACGGCATCGTGGTGTATCGCACCGCCGCCAAGAGCTGGTCTGCGGACCTGTCGGAAGCTGCGATCGTGCGCAACTCCGACGAGGCCAAGGCGTTGCTTGCTGAGTCCGTCGCCGACGACGTCGGCGCGATCGGGCCCTATATCGCCCCGGTGCAGGTCGGCGCGGACGGCAAGATCGAACCCGGCAATCTGCGCGAACAGATCCGCCGCACCGGCGTGACCATCGGACAGTCGGCCCAGGCTTAAGGCACCTTCCTATGTACGCTTACGACGAAATCGACCGCACGCTCGTCAACGAGCGCGTCTCGGAGTTCCGCGACCAGGTGAAGCGGCGCCTCTCCGGCGAGCTCACCGAGGACGAGTTCAAGATCCTGCGCCTGCAGAACGGCGTCTATCTGCAACTGCACGCGTATATGTTCCGCGTCGCGATCCCCTACGGGACGCTGGCGACGGACCAGTTGCGGGCGCTTGCCCATGTCGCGCGCAAATACGACCGCGGCTACGGCCACTTCACCACGCGGCAGAACATCCAGTTCAACTGGATCAAGCTCGCCGAGCTGCCGGACGCGCTGGAGGATCTCGCCAAGGTCGGCATCCATGCGATGCAGACCTCCGGCAACAACATGCGCAATGTCACCTCGGACCAGTGGGCCGGCGTTGCGCCGGGCGAGATCGAGGATCCTCGCATCTGGTCGGAGCTGATCCGCCAGCACACCACGCTGCATCCGGAATTCTCGTTCCTGCCGCGCAAGTTCAAGATCGCGATCACCGCATCGGACCATGATCGCGCCGCGATCAAGATCCACGACATCGGCCTGAGGCTGATCAAGAACGAGAAGGGCGAGACCGGCTTCGAAGTGCTGGTCGGCGGCGGTCTCGGCCGTACGCCGTTCATCGCCAAGACCATCAAGCACTTCGTGCACGGCCGCGATATCCTCAGCTATATCGAGGCGATCCTGCGCGTCTACAATCAGTACGGCCGGCGCGACAACATCTACAAGGCGCGCATCAAGATTCTGGTGCACGAGCTCGGCATCGAGAAGTTCTCCCGCGAGGTCGAGGAGGAGTGGCAGCATATCCGCAATTCCTCGCTCCAGATCGACGACGAGGTGATCGAGGACATCCGTTCGCGCTTCACCTATCCTTCTTATGAGAAACTGCCGCACATGCCGGATGAGCTGCGGCAGGCCGCGGCCGATCCGGATTTCGAGGCGTGGCGCAAGAACTCGGTGGCTCCGCACAAGGTGCAGGGCTATTCCATCGTCACGATCTCGCTGAAGCCGATCGGAGCCCCTCCGGGCGATGCCACCGCCGAGCAGATGGATGCGCTGGCCGATCTCGCCGACAAATATTCCTTCGGTGAGATCCGCGTCGGCCATGAGCAGAACCTGGCGCTGCCGCATGTCGCCAAGCGCGACCTGCCGGCGCTGTGGAAGGCGCTCGACAAGCTCGGGCTCGCGACGCCGAACGTCAATCTGATCACCGACATCATCGCCTGCCCCGGGCTCGACTACTGTTCGCTGGCGAATGCGCGCTCGATCCCGATCGCGCAGGAGCTGACGCGGCGCTTTGCCAATCACGAGCTTGCGAACCTGATCGGCCGGCTCCACATCAACATCTCCGGCTGCATCAACGCATGCGGCCATCACCATGTCGGCCATATCGGCATTCTCGGCGTCGAGAAGAACGGCGAGGAAGTCTACCAGATCACCATCGGCGGCCGTGCCGACGAGAACGCTGCGCTCGGAACCCTGATTGGGCCCGGCGTCAAATTCGACGAAGTCGCCGATGTCATCGAGGACGTCGTGGAAGCCTATCTGGCGCTGCGCGAGCGGCCCGAAGAGCTGTTCATGGACACGGTGAAGCGTCTCGGCGTCGAACCCTTCAAGGAGCGCGTCTATGCCACTCGTTAACGGCGGAAAGATCGCCGACGACAGCTTCGTGAAGCTGGCCGTCGATACGCCGCTGCCCGAGGGCGGCGACATCCTGGTGCCGGCCGAGCGGTTCCTCGGCGAGGCGGATGCGTTGGTCAAGCGCGCCGGCAAGGTCGGCGTGATCTGGCCGAACAGTCGCGATATCGCCGAGCTCGTGCCGTTTCTCGGCAAGATCGCGGTCGTCGCGCTGGTGTTTCCGACTTTCCGCGACGGCCGTGCCTACAGCCAGGCCCGCCTGCTGCGCGAGCGCTATAACTACCGCAGCGAATTGCGCGCCACCGGTCAGGTGCTGCGCGACCAGTTCGTGTTCATGCTGCGCGCCGGCTTCGATGCCTTCGAGGTCAAGAAGCAGGCTGATGCGGAAGCCTTCATGCAGACTGCCAAGCGCTATTCCGTGTTCTATCAGCCGACCGGTGACGGCCGCATCACGGCGCTGCACCGGCGCATGCAGCTGCGCCACTCCGAAGGAGTCGGCACGTGAACGCGATCGCTCCTCGGGTATCCTCCGTGTCCGCGCTACCTTCGGCGGACGAACTCGATCGCGCTCTGCGCGATGCCTCGCCCGCGGAGATCATCGCCGCGGCCCTGAAGACGGTCGGGCGCGACAAGCTCGCGCTGGTGTCATCCTTCGGCACGGAATCGGCGACGCTGCTCAAGGTCATGGCGGATGTCGATCCGGCGATCCCGGTGATCTTCCTCGACACCGGCTGGTTGTTCGAGGAGACGCTCGCCTATCGCGACACGCTGATCGCCACCATGGGCCTGAAGGACGTCCGTTCGATCAAGCCGGCCGACGAAGCGCTGTCGCGCGAGGATCCCGATCGCGACCTCTGGTTCTCCGATCCCGACGCCTGCTGCCGCATCCGCAAGGTGGAACCGCTGGCGCGTGCGCTGAAGCCGTTCTCGGCCTGGATCAACGGCCGCAAGCGCTTTCAGGGTAATGCACGCGCCGACATTCCGGTCGTCGAAGAGGATGGCGCCCGGTTGAAGTTCAACCCCTTCGCCAACGTCTCGCGCGAGGAACTCGAGGCGATCTTTGTCCGCGCTGAATTGCCGCGGCATCCTCTGGTTGTGTCAGGATTCTTGTCGGTCGGTTGCATGCCTTGCACGAGCAGAACGGCCGAAGGTGAGGATTCTCGAGCCGGACGCTGGCGCGGACGGGCCAAGACAGAATGCGGCATTCACACGATGAAGGCTTCGTAGCACGCTTGCGCTGCCACGCTGCGAACAAGAAAATCTGGTTCCGTTGACTTGAGCGCCTTTCGCCCTGAGTTATGCCCGCGTGCCATCGACGACGCCGATGTCGTCGAGGTGAATGGAGATGGACATGATGCGCCGCATCGTCCTGCTCGCCGCAGGACTGTTCTGGGCAAGCTCGGCTCTCGCTGCTGAAATCAACCTGTTGAACGTGTCGTACGATCCGACGCGTGAGCTCTATGCCGAGTTCAACAAGGCGTTTGCAAACGCCTATCAGAAGGAGACCGGCAAGAGCGTCGAGATCAAGCAGTCGCATGGCGGCAGCGGCTCGCAGGCGCGCGCGGTGATCGACGGCTTGCAGGCCGATGTGGTGACCCTCGCGCTCGCCTATGACGTCGACGCCATCGCTGCCAAGGGCCTCACCACGGCCGATTGGCAGAAGCGGCTGCCGCAGAATTCGTCACCCTACACCTCGACCATCGTCTTCCTGGTGCGCAAGGGCAATCCCAAGGCCATCAAGGACTGGGACGATCTGGTCAAGCCTGGTGTCGCCGTGATCACGCCGAACCCGAAGACGTCGGGCGGGGCGCGCTGGAATTATCTGGCGGCCTGGGGCTTTGCGCAGAAGAAGTACGGCTCGGCCGACAAGGCCAAGGATTTCATCGGAAAACTCTACCAGCAGGTGCCGGTGCTCGACACCGGCGCGCGCGGCGCCACCGTCACCTTCGTCGAGCGCGGTGTCGGCGACGTGCTGCTGGCCTGGGAGAACGAGGCGTTCCTCGCGCTGAAGGAGTTCGGCGCGAACAAGTTCGAGATCGTGGCGCCGCCGCAGTCGATCCTCGCCGAGCCGCCGGTCACCATCGTGGACAAGGTTGCCGACAAAAAGGGCACCCGCAACGCGGCTGACGCCTACCTGCGGTACTGGTACACCAAAGAGGGGCAGGAGATTGCTGCGCGCAATTTTTACCGCCCGCGCGATGCCGATATCGCAAAAAAATACGAAAACGCCTTCGCCAAGGTCGAACTATTCACGATCGACGACGTTTTCGGGGGTTGGACCAAGGCGCAGAAGGAACATTTTGCCGACGGAGGCGTCTTTGACCGGATCTACAAGAACTGATCGAGCGCCGTCTTAAGGGCTTTAGCAGGGGGGCCTGGTGAGCGCACTCGCAGCAAGACGTCGGACATTGCCGGGCTTCGGTCTCACCATGGGACTGACGCTGTCATGGCTGTCCGTCATCATCCTGATTCCGCTCGCCGGGCTGTTCCTGAAATCGCTCGAGCTCAGCCCCGAGCAGTTCTGGAATATCCTCACCAGCCGCCGCACCCTGAATGCCTTGCGCGTGTCCTTTGGCCTTGCCTTCGCGGCGGCCTGCGTCAATCTCGTGATGGGCAGCATCATCGTCTGGGCGCTCGTGCGGTACCGCTTCCCCGGCCGGCGGCTGTTCGATGCCATCGTCGATGTGCCGTTCGCGCTGCC
Organism: Bradyrhizobium sp. NDS-1; assembly: GCF_032918005.1. NCBI lineage: Bacteria > Pseudomonadati > Pseudomonadota > Alphaproteobacteria > Hyphomicrobiales > Nitrobacteraceae > Bradyrhizobium > Bradyrhizobium sp. NDS-1. Next base: position 6,880,482 of record NZ_CP136628.1, on the reverse strand, counting down.
GACGGCGGTCGCCGGCGTGGCGCTGACCGCGCTGTTCGCCGAGAAGGGCTGGCTGGGCGCGCCGCTGGCCGCGGCCGGCATCAAGGTGGCGTTTACGCCGGTCGGTATCTTCGTCGCCATGATCTTCATCGGTATTCCCTTCGTGGTGCGCACGGTGCAGCCGGTGCTGCAGGATCTCGATCCCGAGATCGAGGAGGCCGCGGGCAGCCTGGGGGCCAGCCGTTGGCAGACCATCATCCGCGTGATCCTGCCCTCGCTGGCACCGGCGCTGCTGACCGGGCTCGCGCTCGCCTTCGCGCGCGCGGTCGGTGAATACGGCTCGGTGATCTTCATCGCAGGAAATCTGCCCAACGTGTCCGAGATCGCCCCGCTGTTGATCGTGATCCGCCTGTCCGAATTCCGCTACGCCGACGCGACCGCGATCGCGGTGGTCATGCTCGTCGTTTCCTTCGTGATCATCTTCGCGGTCAACCGGCTCCAGCGCTGGGCGCAGAGCCGGATGCCGGCGCATTGAGGGGCGGACCATGACGATGCAAATCGCAGATTCAGTTTCGCTACCTTCGCCCGATGCGCGTGCGCGCGCCGCCGCGGCGCGCGACAGTCTTCGTACCGAGTCGCCTGCGGTGCGCATCGTCATCATCACACTGGCGGTCCTGTTTCTCTCCGTCTTCGTCGTGCTGCCGCTTGTCCTGGTGTTCGCGCAGGCGTTTTCGAAGGGGATCCTCGCCTATTTTGCCGCGCTCGCCGAGCCCGAAGCGCTGGCGGCGATCAAGCTGACGCTGCTGGTTGCGGCGATTTCGGTCGGCCTCAATCTCGTTTTCGGCCTCGTCGCCGCCTGGGCGATTGCCAAATTCGAATTCCCGGGCAAGTCTTTCCTGATCACGCTGATCGACCTGCCGTTCTCGGTGAGCCCGGTGATCTCGGGCCTCGTCTTCGTGCTGCTGTTCGGCGCGCAGGGCTATTTCGGCAGCTGGCTCAGCGGTCATGACATCCAGATCCTGTTCGCGGTGCCCGGCATCGCGCTTGCCACCACCTTCGTGACCTTCCCCTTCGTGGCGCGCGCTCTGATCCCCCTGATGCAGGAGCAGGGCACGCAGGAGGAGGAGGCCGCGATCTCGCTCGGCGCCTCGGGCCTGCAAACGTTCTTCCGCGTCACGCTGCCCAACATCAAGTGGGGCGTGCTCTACGGCGTCCTGCTCTGCAACGCGCGCGCGATGGGTGAGTTCGGCGCGGTCTCCGTCGTCTCGGGCCACATCCGCGGCGAGACAAATACGATGCCGCTGCTGGTCGAGATCCTGTACAACGAATACCAGTTCGTCGCCGCCTTCGCGATCGCCTCGCTGCTGGCGATGCTGGCGCTGATCACGCTGATCGCGAAAACCATTCTCGAACGTCACCTCGACGAAGGATACGACGCAAGTGACCATTGAAGTCAGAAATCTCGTCAAGAAATTCGGAGGCTTTGCGGCCCTCGACGGCGTGGACCTCAAGGTCAATGACGGCGAGCTGCTCGCGCTGCTCGGCCCCTCCGGCTCCGGCAAGACCACGCTGCTGCGGATCATCGCAGGCCTCGACTGGCCCGATGCCGGCGAGGTCTTCTTCAACGGCGAGGACGCGCTGGCACAGGGCGCGCGCGAGCGGCATGTCGGCTTTGTGTTCCAGCATTACGCGCTGTTCCGCCACATGACGGTGTTCGAGAACGTCGCCTTCGGGCTGCGCGTGCAGCCTCGCGCGATACGGAAAGACGAGGCCACGATCCGTGCGCGGGTGAAAGAGCTGCTCGATCTCGTGCAGCTCGACTGGCTCGCCGATCGTTATCCGAGCCAGCTGTCCGGCGGCCAGCGCCAGCGCATCGCACTCGCCCGCGCGCTGGCGATCGAGCCGCGCATCCTGCTGCTCGACGAGCCGTTCGGTGCGCTCGATGCCAAGGTGCGGAAAGAGTTGCGAAGGTGGCTACGCTCGCTGCATCACGAGATCCACGTCACCTCGATCTTCGTCACCCACGATCAGGAGGAAGCGCTGGAAGTCGCCAACCGCGTCGTAGTGATGGACAAGGGCCGGATCGAGCAGATCGGCTCGCCCGACGACGTCTATGAAAGGCCGGCAAGCGCGTTCGTCCACGGGTTCATCGGCGAATCCATCGAGCTGCCGGTTCAGGTCGAAGGCGGCGTCGTCAGGCTCGGCGACCGGCCGCTGCGGCTGGCGGCGGACGGGCTTGCGTCTGGCGCGTCGAAACTGTTCGTGCGGCGACATGACATGTTGGTCGGCCCGCCCGGCAGCGGCGCCTTCGAGGGCGCCGTGCAGCATGTCCGCAATTTCGGTCCGGTGCAGCGGGCTGAGGTCGCATTGTCGGGCGGCCAGACGATCGAGATCGACGCGCCCCGCGGCAAGGAACTGCGCGCCGGCGACACCATCGGGCTCGAGCCCCGCCACTACCGGATTTTTGCGGGGTAAGCGACCGTCATGTCGGGGCGATGCGGAGCATCGAACCCGGAATCCCGGGATTGTGGCGCGAGACTCTCAGGGGCGCGATTGCGCACCATAGTTAAGCGCTTCGCGCTGCCCCGGAATGACACCGGTCAGATTTTCTTCAAAATTCACCTTTCAGCCACGGTTGGTATGCAACAACGGCCGCTCATTCGGGGGCACCTCCATGCGCGCTGCGGCCGCAATTCTCATCACTTTGCTGCTCGCCGGCTGTGCCGGCAACGAGGCACCGGTCCAGCAGCCGTCCATGTATACCGATATGGCGGTCCCGGGCTCCAAGCTCGATGCGCAGGCGGCCGCGATCATGATCTCGCAATACCGCCAGAACAACGCCCTCGGCACCGTGGTCATCGACCCCGACCTGATGCGGCTTGCCGAATCCCAGTCCAATGCCATGGCCGCTGCCAACAAGATGGACCATGACGTCCGCGCGCCGCTGGCCAAGCGCCTGGCCGCCGGCGGCTATCCCGCAACCGTGGCGGTCGAGAACATCTCGGCCGGCTATCATACGCTGGCGGAAGCGTTTTCCGGCTGGCGTGACTCGCCTCCGCACCGCGCCAACATGCTCAAGGGCGGTGTCACAAAATTGGGCATCGCGGCGAGCTATGCTCCCGGCACCAAATACAAGGTGTTCTGGACCATGATCCTGGCCTCCACCGAGCCTCGATAAGCCAGACTTGATCCCGGCATGCATTGACGCCGCGGCGGTGTGTCGCCACGGTGGCGCGCCATTTGCTATTAATCCTCCATGACCGATCATAGCCCGGAATCCCCCAGCATCCCCGCGAATGCGCAACGCGTCCTGGTCCTGCAGGGCGGCGGCGCGCTTGGCTCCTACCAGGCCGGCGCCTATCAGGCGCTGTGCGGCCACGGCTTCGAGCCGGAATGGGTCGCCGGCATCTCGATCGGCGCGGTCAATGCCGCCATCATCGCCGGCAATGAGGGCCCGACGCGCGTCAGGCGGCTCAAGGAATTCTGGGAAATGGTCTCCGCGCCGGTGCCGTGGAAGCCGCTCGGCAAGAGCGATCACAGCCGCGAGCTGTTCAACTCGACCAGCGCCGCGCTGATCGCCACTTTCGGGGTGCCCGGCTTCTTCGTTCCGCGCGTGCCGCCCGCGCCGTTCTGGCCGCCGGGGCATGCCGAAGCTGAGAGCTATTACGATACCGGACCGCTGAAGAAGACGCTGGAGCGTCTGGTCGATTTCGACCGCATCAACGACCTGAAGACGCGCCTGTCGGTTGGGGCGGTCGGCGTCACCTCCGGCAATTTCAGGTATTTCGACAGTTATGAGTTCAAGAAGCTCGGCAAGACCATCGGCCCCGAGCACATCATGGCCTCCGGCGCACTGCCGCCCGGCTTTCCGTCCGTCATGATCGACGGCGAGCATTATTGGGACGGCGGCATCGCCTCCAACACCCCGCTCGACTATGTGCTCGATGCCGAGGTCGATCGCGATATGCTGATCTTCCAGGTCGACCTGTTTTCCGCGCGCGGCGATCTGCCCACGTCGCTGCTGGAAGCCGCCGAGCGCGAGAAGGACATCCGCTATTCCAGCCGCACGCGGATGAACACCGACAAGAACAAGCAGCTGCACAACGCCCGCAGGGCTGTGCGCGACCTGATCGGCAAATTGCCTGATTATCTCAAGAACGATCCTTCCGTCGAATTCCTCGCTAAGGTGTCGCGCGAAAGCACCGTCACCGTGGTGCATCTGATCTACCGCAGCAAGAACTACGAATCCTCGTCCAAGGATTACGACTTCTCGCACGTCGCCATGGTCGAGCATTGGGACGCCGGCGTGAACGACGTGCATCTGTCGATGCGCCACAGGGATTGGCTCGAGCGGCCGCAGTCCGGCGAGACCATGGTGACCTACGATCTCACGGGGGACGTCTCCGCATCCCCGGCAAAAAGGAGCGAATCAAATGGTTAGTCTGTCAGGCAAGAACGCCGTCGTGACCGGGTCCACCAGCGGCATCGGGCTCGCTTATGCGCGTGCCTTCGCCGCAGCCGGCGCCAACGTCGTCATCAACGGCTTCGGCTCGGCGGAGGACATCGAAAAGGAACGCGCGAAGATCGAGTCCGAATTCGGCGTCAAGGCGATCTATTCGCCTGCCGACATGACCAAGCCGGCCGAAATTGCCGGGATGATCGCGCTCGGCGAGAAGACCTTCGGCTCGGTCGATATCCTCGTCAACAATGCCGGCATCCAGTTCGTCTCGCCGATCGAGGAGTTTCCGCTCGAGAAGTGGGACCAGATCATCGCGATCAACCTGTCCTCGGCCTTCCATGCCATCCGCGCAGCCGTCCCCGGCATGAAGAAGAAGGGCTGGGGCCGCATCATCAACACGGCATCGGCGCACTCGCTGGTCGCCTCGCCCTTCAAGTCGGCCTATGTCTCGGCCAAGCACGGCATTGCCGGTCTCACCAAGACCGTGGCTCTGGAGGTCGCGACCCACAAGATCACCTGCAACTGCATCAGCCCCGGCTACGTCTGGACGCCGCTGGTCGAGAAACAGATCCCCGATACGATGAAGGCACGCAACCTGACGCGCGAGCAGGTCATCAACGACGTGCTGCTCGATGCGCAGCCGACCAAGGAGTTCGTCACCTCCGAGCAGGTCGCCGCGCTGGCGCTGTTCCTGTGCGGCGACGATGCCGCGCAGATCACCGGCACCAACCTCTCGATCGACGGCGGCTGGACCGCGGCGTAGGGCGCGGTGCCATAGGTGGGCAAAGGCGCACTTGCGCCGTGCCCACCACCTGTCCGTGATTGGGAAAAGGGTGGGCACGCTTGCGCTTTGCCTACCCTGCGATTCCGGCGTTCGTTTCCCGCTCAATGTCCCCAGGCCAGCGCCGTCACAAAGGCGGACGACAAGTTCAGCTCGGCAAACAACATCTTGCCTGCGACCACGAACAGCACGCTGGCAAGCGTCAGGCGCAGCACCGTCTCGGGCACGCGTGTGGCGCTGAAGCTGCCGACGATGATGCCGGGCAGCGAACCCAGCAGCAGCACGCCCATCAGGGCCCAATCCACGTCACCGAGCGCCCAGTGTCCGATGCCGGCGACCAGCGTCAGGGGCACCGCATGGGCGATATCGGAGCCGACGATGGTCACCATGGGCAGGCGAGGGTAGAGCAGCAGCAGCACGGTCACGCCGACCGCACCGGCGCCGACCGACGAGATCGATACCAGCACGCCGAGCAGAATGCCGGTGACGACGGTCGCAATCGCGGTGGTGCGCTCGTCGACCCGTTCGAGCCGACCGCGATAACGCTCCATGATGGACTTGCGGAAGATCAGTGAGGTCGCGGTCAGCAGCAGCGCGAAGCACAGCACCAGATTGACCAGGCTCCGTTCGGAATCGCTTCTGAGGTCGAGCTTCCACAGCACCAGCAGCGTCAGCGCGCTCGCCGGAATGCTGCCGCAGGCAAGCCGCAGCACCGCCGGCCAGTGCACGCTGCGCGACCAGCCGTGCACCACGCTGCCGCCGGTCTTGGTGGCTGCGGCATAGAGCAGGTCGGTTCCGACCGCTGTGGAGGGGTGGACGCCGAACAGCAGGATCAAGAGCGGCGTCATCAACGAGCCGCCGCCCACGCCGGTCATCCCGACAAGCAGGCCGACGCCGAAGCCGGAGGCGACGTAAAGTGGATCGAACATGTCAGGGGAATCTTAGGTTGATCTCGTTGGCTGGGCAATATGGCGTAGAATAAAGTTCCCCCAATGCGCAACTGCTTGGGCGGAATAAGAAATATTTTGCTTTAGGTTCAATAAGGGGAGGCGGTTTGCCTCGTTTGCTTGGGCGCTCTGACAAAGCCGTTCCCCTGGAAAGCAGCGGGCACGGCGAGCGCGCGGCGCCTATTTGCCGAACGCCAGCACGTGCAGTCCGAGCCGTTGCCGTACGATCCAGAACAAGAGGACGGTCTCGAATGTGAGGGAGATCGAGGTTGCGGCCGCGGCTCCGTGGCCGCCGTAGCGCGGCACCAGCGCGATGCAGAGCACGAGGTTCATCACGAAGGCCAGCGCATAAGCGAGCGCGCAGATCTTCTGCTGACCGAGCATGTTGAGCAGCCGCTCGACCGGCCCGATCGCAGAGCGCACCACCAGGCCAATCGCGGCGACGAACATGATGTCGTAGCCGATCGTGAATTGCGGCCCGAACAGCCAGAGCAACGGCTTGCCGAGCGCGAGCAGCACGATCGTCGCCGCCAGCGACGGCCAGAACGTCCAGCTGATCGCATGCGCGACATAGGCCGATAGCCGTGTCTTGTCGCCGCTTGCGTTGTATTCGGCGAAGCGATGCGCCGTCGTCGCGGACATCGCGTAGTGGATGAAGGAGACCAGCGCCAGCGTCTTCACGACAGCGAAATAGACGCCGACCTCTTCGGAGGGGCGAAATTGCTGCAGCACCAGCACGTCGGTGTAGGACAGCAGCAGGTAGAAGCTCTCGACCAGCAGGATCGGCAGCGAGACGGCGAGCCAGCCGCCGATGTCGTAGGTCTTGGGGCCGGGCTCGATGTGGTCGGCGAGCTTGCGGTTCAGCACCACCATCTGCCCCGTCATCGCGATCCACACCGCGCCGGCGCTCGCGGCCATCGCGGCGACTGCGCCGAGATGGTAGCCGAGCAGGAAGGCGGCGCCCGTGATGCCGATGATCAGCGCCTGGCGGATGATGAATTGCGGCATCAGGCCGAGCTGCATCCAGTCATGCGAGCGCGCGATGCCGTCCTGGGTGTTGGCAACGACGAAGGCCGGCAGCGTCATGCAGCCGATATAGAGCGGCAGTATTTCGGCCGGGTCGATCCAGGGCGACAGCAGCCTGACGGTGCCGGCAAGGGCGAGCGAGACCAGCGTGGAGACGGCAAAGGTCAGCCAGCGGCTGCCGGAGAGAAAGCCGCGCAGCAACGCCTGCTCGCCGCTGCTGCGATACTCGGGAATGATTTTCTGCGCCGAGGCGGAGATGCCGAAATCCATCATGCTGCCGAGCAGCAGCACCCAGGTCCAGACATAGACATAGACGCCGTAATCGGAGGTGCCCATCCAGCGGGCGAGCAGCACCTGCGAGACATAGGCGAGCCCGGCGCTGATCACGCGGATGATGAAGATGGTGCCGGCAAGCCGCCGCGTCAGCGATGCTTCGCTCGGGCCGCCCGTCAGCTTGGCCCGCAGCCGTGCGATCGGCCCGGCCGGTCCAGTCGTTGCGGGTTCTGCATCCATCACGGCCAATTCGAACGGTCCCTCAGGTCGCTAGGCATGCTGTGGCAGGTGAGGGATTAGCAACCATTCGTTAAGATTGGGTTGGGTGGGCGTCCCATCCCGGCACGGTGATTGGATTGGCGGTGCAGTCCGATCGTGATCCGGTCGCGCCCGCGCAACCAGGCCGCGACTATTGCTCACTCCAAATTCGTATTGAACTCGTAAGACTTCTCCGGCCCGACCAGCGTGAATTTCAGCGCTGCTCCCTCGGGCTTGGCGCCCGGCGGCAGGCCGTCGAGCTCGAAGGAAAATCGCATCACCCCGGGCGGGCTATGCTGCACCGGGGCCGGGATCGGCAACGCCCAATCGGGCGTCGGCCCTTCCACGAACAAATTGACGTTGCGGCTGTCCGGCGTCACCACGTCGACCACCACGTTCTTGGGTCCATCGCGCTTGACGTCGCGGATGGTGAGCGGATTGGGATCGCCGATATTGGCGGGCTTGGGCACTGTGTCGAGCGCGGCACGCAAATTGGCATCCTCGGTCGAGGCGACGCTGTTGAAGCCGAGTTCGACGCTTGCCTCGACCGGAATGCATAGCTTCTCGCATACCGCGTAGTTGATCTCGGCACGCAATGTCACCGGCTTGTCGGCCGCCTTGGGGACGATCCGCAAGGGTAGCACGATCTGGTTGTGATAGCCGATCGAATGGCCGCCCGCGCCATCGGCGAATTTCAGCGGCGCCGGCCACATCACCGTCACCGCCTCGACATTGTCCGACTTCGAGAAGTCGAATCGTGGCGGCACACCGGAATCCCCGGGGGTGCGCCAATAGGTCTTCCACCCCTGCTGAAGCTGGAAGGCGATACCGCCGAGCAGGACAGCGCCGCTGCGCGATCCCGCCAATAGCCGCACCGCGGAATGTCCGTCGCGCTGCCACGGCGAAGCGTCATCGGCGCGGGCTACGATGGCCAGCGACGACGCAAGCAGGGCGGTCGCGACGCCAATCGCCGCACGCAGGGGAACTCTTGTGAGCATGGCACGTCTTTACAGGGTCGAACCTAGGCAAACCATTGAATTGCTTGTGATGGTGCACTTGAATCGAGCCTCTGCAAGCCTTGATTTGACAGCGGCCAGGTCCGACATCAGGATAGGAATTGAAACCGGAGTGCTTCACCGATGGCTCCCACAGGCAAGAGGACGGGCGAAAGCACCCGCAGCGCAAGCCCCGCTCTTCCCAATTCGGCCGGTTATCTGGACGGCCGGCTGCTGATCGCGATGCCCGTGATGGGCGATTCCCGCTTCGAGCGTTCGGTGATCTATCTCTGCGCCCATTCGGCGGAGGGAGCGATGGGCATCATCGTGAACCACCCGGCCGGCAGCATCGACTTCCCCGAGCTCTTGCAGCAGCTTGGCATCATCAGGAAGGGCGAGCACATCAAGCTGCCGGAGAATGCCGAAAGCATGAAGGTGCTGCGTGGCGGCCCGGTCGATACCGGCCGCGGCTTCGTGCTGCATTCCAGCGATTTCTACATCGAAAACGCGACGTTGCGGATCGATGACGGCGTCTGCCTCACGGCGACCGTCGACATCCTGCGCGCCATCGCCAACGGCTCCGGCCCCAAGCACGCCATTCTCGCGCTCGGCTATGCCGGCTGGGCGCCGGGCCAGCTCGAGACCGAGATCCAGAGCAACGGCTGGCTGCATTGCGATGCAGACGCGGATTTGATTTTCGGCGACGACGTCGACGACAAATATTCCCGCGCGCTCCGCAAGATCGGTATCGATCCCGGCATGCTCTCGAACGAGGCCGGGCACGCGTAGCGTTAGGCTCCGCTGTATCTGCCCCGCCCACCGCTGTCGTCGCCCGGCTTGACCTGGCGACGACACCATTTGCCGAGCGGGGCTGTGCCGCGCCTACTCCGCCGCCTGCTGCTGCACCGTCGGCTCCGTGCCCGCCACCGTCGCGCGGCGCATGTCGCGGGGTTGCGACTGGTCGTAGCGGCGGACGCGGTGCATGGTCTGGCGGTTGTCCCACATCACGAGGTCGTGCAGCTTCCATTTGTGCACATAGACGAACTCTCCTTGCGTCGCGTGCTCGTTGAGATCGCGCAGCAGCAGCCGGCCTTCCGGCACGCTCATGCCGACGATCTTGCCGGCATGCGATGAGAGGTACAGCGACTTGCGCCGATGCACGGGGTGCGTGCGCACCAGCCGTTGCAGCACGGGCTTGAACATCTCCTTCTCTTCGTCGGTATATTCGGTGAAGCCGAGCGATCCGCGCGAATACATCAGCGAGTGTTCGCAGACGAGATCCTCGATCTCCGCCTTGATGTCGTCGTCGAGCGCGTCGTAGGCCGCGCGCATGTCGGCGAATTCGGTGTTGCCGCCCTTCGGGTTCACCACGCGCGCCGACAGCAGCGAGAATTTTGCAGGGATGGGACGGAACGAGCTGTCGGAGTGCCACAGGCAATTGCCGAGGTTGAACAGATTGGCGCGACTGTCTTTCGGCAGCGGCTTTCCGTCCTTGCCAAGGTTGGAGACGTCGTTCAGGCCCGAGGTGAGGCGGTATTCATCCGCCTTGGTGATGTTGCCGCCGCGCGCTTCCTCGCGCTGGCCGAAATTCAGCGCGAACGCCATTTGCTGCTCGTCGGTGATATCCTGGTCGTGGAAGACGAGAACCGCGTATTTGTCCATGGCGGCCTCGATCTCGCGCGCCTCATCTGCCGTGAGCGGCTTGCGCAAATCGAGGCCGGACACCTCGCCGACGAAATGCTTCTGAAGCTGCCGGATGGCGATCGTCATGGCGTTCTCTCCCGCATCTGCGAGCGGTTTCTCCGCTCTGTTTACGGAAAAAATGACTCGCGCGTCCGGCGATGTCAACGCGCAGCACGCATGGCACTCACGCGTTCCGCGCCATCAGCCCGCCGTCGACCGGGATCACCGCGCCGGTGAGGAAGGACGCGGCCGGCAGGCACAGGCTCAGCGTCATATGCGCGACCTCCTCGGGATCGCCGTAGCGGCCGAGTGCGGTGCGGCGCTTGGCGTAGATGGTCTTGTGCTCCTCCGAGATGCGGTCGGTGATCGCCGTGCGGATCGGGCCCGGACAGATGCAGTTGACGGTGATGCCCTCGCGACCGAGCTCGACGGCGAGCGAGCGGGTGAGGCTCGCAACGCCGCCCTTCGCTGCCGAATAAGGGCTGTGCAATGCGGTCGCGCCGAGCGCCTCGGTCGAGGCAATGTTGACGATCCGCGGACTGTTCGATTTGCGTAAATAGGGCAGCGCAGCGCGGATGATGCGCGGATGCGCCGTCAGCATCACCGCGATCCCCTTGGCCCAGGCGTCCTCATAGCCTTCGTCGTCGATCGCAACCCGCACGGAGATGCCGGCATTGTTGACGACGATGTCGAGCCCGCCGAAATGCGCGGCGGCCTCGCCGACCACGCGCTTGATCTCGTCACCAGCGGCAACATCGAGCTTCCACGCCCTTCCTGCGCCGCCGCTCGCGGCAATCTCCCCGGCCACAGCCTGCGCGCCATGCGCATCGAAGTCGGTGACGGCGACGTTGGCGCCTTCCGCGGCGAACACGCGCGCGGTAGCGCGCCCCATGCCGCTGGCCGCGCCGGTGACGAGAACGGTCAAGCCCTTGACGGACCGGCTGAGCTGCTTGAAATCGGGCATGCTGTTTCCTCGCGGCCTGCTTGTTCTTGTTATGATTGACAAGGCTGGCATCGATCCGCAGACAGGTCAAACAAACAAGACATAAAGGGAGGCCGCGATGGCGAACGAGCTGGATTTCTCAGGCAGGCAGGTGCTGGTCGTCGGCGGTTCGAGCGGGATCGGCAACGGCATCGCGCAGGCTTTTCGCACGAGGGGCGCGCTTGTCGCGGTTTGCGGCACGCGGGCACAACCGAAGGACTATTCGATCGAGGAAGGCTCTGATCTCACGGGCCTCTCTTATGCGCAGCTCGATGTCGGTAACCCCAGTGCGATCGAGGCGTTCAAGCCGTCCTTCGACAGGCTCGACGTGCTCGTGCTCGCGCAAGGCGCGGTGCTCTATCGCCGCGGCGAGTTCGAGATGAGCGGCTTCCGCAAGGTGGTCGAGGTCAATCTCATGAGTCTGATGGCCTGCGCGACGCGGTTTCATTCCATGTTGCGGGATGCGAAGGGCTCGCTGATCATGGTGTCCTCGACCGCGGCCTATCATTCCACCATGGGCAATCCCGCCTATAACGCCTCGAAGACCGGCGCTGTCGGATTGACGCGGACGCTGGGCGAGGCCTGGGCCGAGGACGGCATCCGCGTCAACGGCATCGCGCCCGGGCTCGTCGACACCAAGATGACGAAGGTGACGACTGACAATCCGAAGCGGCTCGAAGGCGCGCTTGCGCGTATTCCGCTGCGGCGATTAGGCACGCCGGCCGACATGGCGGGCGCCGCGCTGTTCCTGGCCTCGCCGCTGTCGTCCTACATCATCGGCCAGACGCTGGTCGTCGACGGCGGGCTGATCTTGTAGTCGAGCGAGCTACACTTTCGTCGCGACTTGGAACTGTGCCGCGCCTGATCGGTTACTTCGGCTGACCCCCGAGGAGGATCATCATGGACACGGATCGGATTGTTGGATCGGCCAAGGAATATGCCGGACGCGCGGAAGGCGCGATCGGAGACATGGCAGGCGATGCGAAGACGCAGGCATCGGGCAAGGCTCGGGAAGCCGCGGGTACGGTGCAGAATCTGTACGGCCAAGCCAAGGATGCCGTGCGCGACGCCGGCGAAACTGCGGCCGGCTACGCCAAGGATGCCTATGAGAACAGCGGCGAGACTTTCCGCGACGGAACACAGGCACTGACGAAGAAGGTGCAGGACAATCCGCTCGGCTCGCTGCTGGTGGCCGGCGGCATCGGGTTTGCGCTCGCGCTCCTGATGTCGCGGCCTGCCCGCCGTCCGCCGCCGCGCTGGCGCTACTAACAGCTGGGCGACAAGCACGCACTCGTGCCCCGGACGCGCCGCAGCGCCAGAGCGCTGCTGCGCAGAGCCGGGGCCCATTCTTTTGCAAGAGAGTTGGCGTGAGAGAGCTGGGTCCCGGCTGCGGCGCATCACCAAGAAGTGCTGCGCCGCGTCCAGGACACGGCGGCAGACATGGCGGCAATTACCGGAACATCTCGGCTGAGCGCCCGACGTTCCCGGGCGGACGTGGAGCCCCGGGATTGAGATTCGGATTGCGTGGCCCGGGCGGCGGCGCCAGTTGACGCGGCGGCGGTGGCTGCGGCGAACCGAAGCCAAAGAAATCCCGGAATAACGGCTGGGCCTGGGCCGGCTGCTGCATCGGCGGCCTTTTCGGTGCGAGCTTTGGCGGCGCGATCACGGCCGCTGCGCCCGCAGCCGTATTGCCGTCAGGCGTCGTCGCCGCAACAGGCGTATCGCCCTTGGCCTGCTCGCGGCCGACTTCGCGGCGCGGCCAGGCGTAGTCGTCGGCACGGCCGGCCGGAGCCGTCAGCGGCTCGCCCTTCACCATCGTTTTCGCAGCGAGCGCATCGACGGCGGCGGGACGCGAGCCCGGTCCGCCCAGCAATTGATCGGCCGAGATCGAGGCCGCAACCAGTGGCACGATCGGGCCCGCCAGCGGCCGTGGCGCGGGCTTGCCGGGCTCGACGCTGGTGTCGGGTGTCGCCGGCTCGCTCGGCAGCGCGATCGGGCCGGAGCGTCCTGCGAGCAGGCGTGTGATCTCGCGCTCGACGTAGTGGGCGAGCTTGCGCGCGCCGGGCTTGGTGAAAAAGACGCCGTCGGAGCTGCGGAGCTGACGGATCTGGCCTTCGAAATCGGGGCCCTTCTGAAGGAAGCGGCCGGCCTCGTCGACAAAACCGTCCCAGACGTCGACATAAGTGATGCCGGCCTTGGCCGCGCCTTCGCGATAGAGCGAATCGAGGAACAGCATGTCGGCCGTGCCCTTCTGGCCGCGGATGGCGGGAAGGCCGACCCAGAGCACGGGCACGCCCTTGGCCTTGAGGATATTGGCCAGTTCCTCAATCTTCTTGCCGTAGAGTTCGATCCAGCGCTCGTCACGGAATTCGTAGAGGCCGCTCGGATTGCGTGCGGTCTTTTCCGGCGTGGCCGCAGGTGTGTCGGCATTGTCGGCGTCGTCCTGCGGCAAGTCGGCATCGGCCGGCTTGTCGTCCGGTTTGGCGGCGCTGTCGGTGCCGGGCTTGGTCTCGCCGGGTTTTGCCGGTGGTTTGGCGCGGGCGCCCTTGTCGTTCTTCTTGTCCTTCTCCGTGGCCTTGTCCGACTTGTCGGCGACAGGCTCGCGGATTGCGGCGCGGTCGTTGAGTCCGAGCATGACGACGATGACGTCGGGCTTCTCGGTCTCGAGGATACCCCTGGCCGCTGCCGCCCAATCCGAGGGCTCACCCTTCGGCTGGTACTTGATCAGGCCGGAGGTGGTCCTGTGCTTGCGGATCACGCCCATGTCGGGCTGCTCGCTGTAGGCGTCCTCCAGTCCGTAGGCGAGCCAGTCGGCCATGGCGTCGCCGATCACCAGCACGTTCTTCTCGGGGATGGTGTCGCGTTTCGCAGGCGCCGGCGCGCGTGAAAAATCCTGGCGCGGTGCCTGCTGCTGCTGCTGTTGGAACGGCGCGAAGAAGTCGCCGCCGAACCAGCCGCCGCCACCGCCGCCGCGTTGTGGCGGTGGGGCCGCGCGCTGCGGCGGGCCGCCGAAGCCGGGGAAGTTGAAGAACTGCGCAGAGGCGGGCCCTGCGACCGCCACCAGAATCGCAAGCGCCGTCCCCAGCGCGATCAATGGGCCGGTCTCGGTCAGCGCCTTGAACAGGGACTTTTTCGACATGCGATCTCGGGCACGCGCAACGGGGATCGGAAGCGGCTTAACATAATAACGGAATCGGGCGCCAAACAGGCAAATTCCGTTGCAGATTCTTGCCCCATACACCGGGGAACAGCCGCCTCCGTCAAGGCTGCGTGCCAAAATCCCTGTTCAGGGTTACTTTCGGGGCGATTTTACCGTCCGCGCAGTCGATCCAGTGCATTCGAGGAGGCAAAGCCGTCCGCGGGGACCCCGATCGAGGCCTGGAAGTTGCGCAGCGCTTCCCTGGTCTGGCCCCCGAACTGGCCGTCCGGAGTGCCCTTGTAGAAGCCGCGCTGGGCCAGCAGCTGCTGCAGTTCCAGCCGCTCGGTGCGCGACAGTTCGCGCTCCTGCCGCGGCCAGGGCTGCACGAAAGGCTGCCCGCCGCGCAGGCGGTCGGCGAAATGGCCGATCGCCAGCGCATAGGCCTCGGCCGGATTGTACTTCATGATGACGCGGTAATTCTGCAGCATCAGGAAGCCGGGCCCTTGCGCGCCCGCCGGGGCCAGCAAATAGGCTTTCTCCGCCGGATGCGGGAATGGCTGCCCCGTCGCCCGCTTCAGCCCGAGCTTCTCCCATTGCGCGATGGTCATCGCCTTGGCGCGGTCGGCCAGCATGTAGTTGAAGCCTTGCGGCACCACGACTTCAAAGCCCCAGGTCTGGCCGGCCTGCCAGCCGTCCTTCTTCAGATTGTTGGCGGTCGAGGCGATCAGGTCGGTCGGATTGTCGACGACGTCGCGCCGTCCGTCGCCGTCGCCATCGACGGCAAAGCGCTTGAACGCGGTCGGCATGAATTGGGTCGGGCCGAACGCGCCGGCCCAGGAGCCGCGCAGCTGCTCGGGCCTGAGATCACCGCGGTTCAGGATTTCCAGTGCGGAGAGGAATTCGTCCTTGAAATAGGCCTGGCGGCGGCCAATGCAGGCGAGCGTCGCGGTCGATTGCAACACGCTGCGGTCGCCCATCTGCGTCGAGTAATTGGACTCGATGCCCCAGATCGAGGCGATGATGTAGCGGTCGACGCCGGTGGCCTTTTCCGTGGCGTCGAACTGCGCCTTGTATTGGGTGAGGATCTCGCGGCCCCTGGCGAGGCGGTTGTCGTTCACGAGGATGTCGAGATAGGCCCAGATCGACTTGGTGAACTCCGGCTGCGAATCCATCAGGTCCATGATGCGCAGGTCAGGCGAGAGCCCGGCCGTGAAGCGCTGGAAATTCTCCTGGGTGATGTTGCGCCGTGCGGCATCGGGCCACATCCCGGCGACGCAATTGCCAAAATTGCCGGCGGCCTCGCGGATCGCCGCGGCCGTCATCAGCGGATGGCCCGAACCGCCGTCCTCGCCGCTCCAGGGGATCGCCCCCGTTGGCGCGCCGCCCGGGCTGGGCGCCGCTTGCGAAGGTGCGGGGCTTGCACCGGAGAAGATGCCGCCGAACAGGTTGGAAAGGCCGTTCTGTGCCTGGGCGTGCGCGCTGGTGGGCAGCAGCAAAGCGGCGGCAATCATCATTGCGCCGGTCGCGGATACCACCCGTCCTGCCTGCCCTGCCACCGATTGCATCATGTCCCACCCGTCGGCCTCTGGAATCCGCCATCAGGAGGCCTGGTTACGGTTGCCAATAGCTTAACAAAGGTGAAATTTTGGTGGCGGCCTTTTTCTTAACTCTGCGCGGATGAGGCCCCACAACCGCCTTTGTTGGCGGTTGCAAACAGGTTAGCAAGATCCGATTGCTCCGTCCCCATGTGCCCCCAGGTATTCGAACAATCACATGAAAATTCGCAAAGCCGTATTCCCCGTCGCCGGCCTCGGCACCCGCGTCCTGCCCGCCACCAAGGCGATGCCGAAGGAAATGCTGACCATCGTCGACAAGCCGCTGATCCAATACGTCTATGACGAGGCGAGCGAGGCCGGCATCGAGCACTTCGTCTTCGTGACCGGCCGCAACAAGAATGTCATTGAAGATCATTTCGACCGGATGTTCGAGCTCGACGCCACGCTCGCGGCGCGCGGCAAGAAGGCCGAGCAGGACATCCTGGCGCAGAACCAGCCCGAAGCTGGCGCCGTCAGCTTCACCCGGCAGCAGGCGCCGCTCGGCCTCGGTCACGCGGTCTGGTGCGCGCGCGACATCGTCGGCGACGAGCCGTTCGCGGTCGTGCTGCCCGACGAGCTCGTGCTCAACACCCCGGGCTGCCTCAAGCAGATGATCGAGATGGCATCCTCGCTTGGCGAGAAATCCAATCTGGTCGCGGTCGAGGCGGTGCCCGACCATCTCACACATCAATACGGCATCTGCGGCGTCGGCAAGCGCAGCGGCAAGATGTTCGAGGTCGAGGGCATGGTCGAGAAGCCGGCCAAGGGCACCGCGCCCTCCAACCTCTCGATCACCGGCCGCTACATCCTCCAGCCCGAGATCTTCAAGATCCTGGAGACGCAGGAGCGCGGCGCCGGCGGCGAGATCCAGCTCACCGACGCCATGATCGGGCTCGCAAAGTCGCAGAAATTCTACGGCGTCGAGTTCGAGGGCGAGCGCCACGATTGCGGCTCAAAGCCCGGCTTCCTCCGCGCCAACATCGCCTACGGCCTGAAGCGGCCGGAGCTGCACGACGGGCTGATCGCAGAGATGAAGAAGTATCTGGGGCAGTAGCGCCCCTCGTCATTGCGAGGAGCGAAGCGACGAAGCAATCCAAACTGCTTCCGAGGAGAAAGTCTGGATTACTTCGCTTCGCTCGCAATGACGTGGAGGGAGCGCTTCACGCCACCAGCGACAGCTTCGGCAGGCTCGCAACCACCGACTGGTTTCGCCCGCCAGCCTTCGCGGCGTAGAGCGCCTTGTCGGCGGCGGCGACCAGGACCGGCCAGTCCATGCCGGCAGTGGGAATGAGGCTGGCGACGCCGCAGGAGACCGTTGAAATCACCGGCTCGTCGGACCAGCCCTGCACCTTGAGGCGGATCGCCTCGGCGACCTTGAAGGCATCGCTGGCCGAAACGTTCGGCAGCAGCACGGCGAACTCCTCGCCGCCATAGCGGGCGGCGCAGTCGCCGGCCCGGCTCACCGAATCGGAAATGCAAATGGCGATGCCGACCAGCACCTGGTCGCCCGCCTGATGGCCGAACGTGTCGTTGTAGGCCTTGAAGTGATCGGCATCGATCATCAGCAGCGCGAGCGGGGTCTTCTGGCGCATGGCGCGCCGCCATTCGACGTCGATGACGGAATCGAACTTGCGGCGGTTCTTCAGGCCGGTGAGCGCATCGGTCGTCGCCATCTCCTCGAGCTTGCGCTCGGCCTCGGCGCGCCGGCCGATCTCGCGCGCCAGCACCAGCGTCGATCCCAGCACGAACAGGGCAAGGACCAGCACCACCGCGCCAATGCGAAACGCTTCCCTCTGCCAGAGCGCAAATACTGCAGCCAGAGGCTTGCCCGCCACCACGAACAGCGGTCCGCTGTCCGAGCTGCGGACATAGAGCCGCGGCGTCGGATCGACCGGGCCCTGTCCCGAATAGGAGGCGCCAATCGGGAGATTCTCGGGCTTCCAGGCCTTGCGGTCGTTCAGGTTCGTGCCGATCACGTCGAGGTCGAAAGGCCGCCGCATCATGATGGTGCGGTCACGCTTGAGCACGGTGATGGTGTCTTCGGGATCGAGGTTCAGCCTTTCGAACAATTCGTGGAAATAGCTGAAGCGGATCGAGCCGGCGACGACGCCGAGGAACCCGCCGGCGGTGTCGCTGATGCGCCGACTCAGCACGATGGAATAGGCCCCGCGGAACAGCATCGGGCGGCTGATGAAGAGCCCGGCATTGGGATTGTCGCGATGAACCTTGAAGTAGTCCTCCTCGCCCCGGCTCTCCGGCAGGGGATCGAGCGTGGAGGCGTCGATGGTCAGCCGGCCCTCGGCATCGAACACCTGGATGGCGCCGAAATGCTTGGCGGTGGTTGCATGGTCGAACAGGATCAGGTGACGGATCGTCTTGGAGACGGTTGCGAGCTCGGGCAGCAGCATGTTGCCGGCCACCGCCTTCAGCGACAAATCGTAGATCTCGACGTTGCGGCTGACGTCGGACTCGATGCTCGTCGCGAGGTTCTCCAGCGTCTGGCGGGCGAGCGCCTCCTCGCCTTTGCGCATGTCGAGCATCACGTTGACGCAAACGGCGGAAAAGCCGATCACCGTCACCACGGACGAGATGATCAGCAGCTTCGCCGAAATCCGCCACGGCCGGCGGACCGTGAACTCGCGCCATCCAGACAACATCGCTTGCTCCCGACATCAGTGGATGCGCCCGAAAGCTTGAGCAGTGTTTAAGGCGGGATTTCGCTGCCGCAATGAGTTAAGGATCGGTTTACACGGCCCACGGTTTTGGGCAGATCTCAATGGGACGGTCCGGGCGAGAGGGCGATTGTGAACGACTACGACGCGTTGCGCGACTATCTGATGCGGCAGAAGCAAGCCGAATTCGTCCTGAGCTTCGAGCAGATCGAGGAGATCATCGGCGCGGCGCTGCCGCGCGCGGCCAATCGTGCCTCATGGTGGGACAGCCTGCGCAGCCCCGACATCCAGATGCCGCAGCGCGAAGCCTGCCTCGCCGCGGGGTTCAAGGCCGTGCGGATGCCCGACGGGGCGAGCGTGCGGTTCACGAAGCTGAAGAAGGACGGGCGCAGGCCGGGATAGAGCGCCGTTGTTTCCCTTGTGGGCGCTTCTCGCCACCTTTTCCCACAAGGGGAGAAGGGAAGGCGGCGGGCGCTGCAACCTAGCTCGCCGCTTCCAGCCGCACTTCCGTCAGCAGGCGCATCGCGGCATCGGCGTCCATCGGCTCGCCGAAGGCGAAGCCTTGGGCGTATTCGCAGCCCATCTGGTAGAGCTCGACCGCATCCGAATCGGTCTCGGCGCCCTCGGCCACCACGTCCATGCCGAGGTCGTGCGCGAGCGCGATGATCGACTTCAGGATCACCGGCCGCGTGCCACGGTTGGTGGTGCGGACGAAGGACTGGTCGATCTTGATGGTGTCGAACGGGAAGCGCTGCAGATAGGCCAGCGAAGAATGGCCGGTGCCGAAATCGTCGAGCGAGAGCCCGGTGCCGAGCTCGCGAATTCGCGTCAGCATCTGTGCCGCGTGCTCCGGGTTCTCCATCACCAGCGATTCCGTCAATTCGAGCTTGAGCGTGCCGCGCGCCACCGAGGAGCGCGACAGCACGGTGCGGATGTCATGGATCAGGTCGTGGCGCAGCAATTGCCGTGACGAGACGTTGACGGAGGCGAAGATCGGCTCGCGGGAGCGCATCGCGCGCTGCCAGATCGACAGCTGCTTGGCGGTCTGGTCGAGCACGAACATGCCAAGGTCGACGATCAGGCCGGTCTCTTCCGCGATGGTGATGAACTCCGACGGCGCCATGCGTCCGAGCTTGGGGTGATCCCAGCGCACCAGCGCTTCGAAGCCGGCGACGGAGCGATCCTCCAGCCGCACGATCGGCTGGTACAGGATGGTGAGCTCCTGCCGCTCGATGGCGCGGCGCAGCTCGCTCTCCAGCGTCAGGCGGTCCGTCTTCCGCGCCCGCATCGCGGGCTTGTAGACGTCGATACGGTCGCCGCCGATGCGCTTGGAGTGATACATCGCCAGCTCGGCGTCCTTGATGATCTCGTCCGTGAGCTGAACTTGCGGATCGGACAGAGCCAGACCGATCGACGCCGTGAGGAAGATCTCGCGGTCGTTGAAGGCGATCGGCGCGCGGATGGTCTTGCGGATGGTCTCGGCGAAGGCCGTGATGCGGGCCGGGTCCTGCTCCGACAGCAGGATCAGGCCGAACTGATCGCCGGCCATGCGGGCCAGCGTGTCCTGCGGCTTCAGGATGCGGGTGAGACGCCGGGCCAGTGTCAGCAGGATGGAATCGCCGACCGCGATGCCGACGGAATCGTTGACCTGCTTGAAGCGGTCGAGATCGATCACCATCAGCGTCGGCCGCAGCGTCGGCATGGTCTTGGCGAAATGCGCGACCGCACCCAGCCGGTCCATGAACAGCTTGCGGTTCGGCAGGCCGGTGAGGTTGTCATGCACGGAATCGTGCAGCAGGCGCTCTTCCGCGTTGCGCAGATCGGTGACGTCGGTGAGCGTTCCGACCACGCGCGAGACCTCGCCGTCGGAGCCGACCACCGGGCGCGCCTTCAGCGCGAACCACATGAAATGGCCGTCCGGCGTGCGCAGGCGGAAATCCTGCACCAGGCGGCCGCGGCGCTGGTCGAGCACGCTGTCGAGCGCGGCGCGGAAGCGATCCTGGTCGAGCGGATGCAGCACCTCGAGCCACGAGGCCGCCGGTCCCTCGAGCGTGCCGCGCTTCAGTCCGAGCAGGGCTTCGGTCTCGGGGCTGGTGAAGACCTTGTCGGCGGAAACGTCCCAGTCCCAGATCAGATCGCCGGAGCCGGCCAGGGCGAGCGCCCGCCGCTCGATGTCGGAGACGACGCCGGTGCTGGCGCCGCCGCCGGCGAAGGCGTGCTGCATCACCGTGAAGCCGATCAGCATCACGATCAGCACGAGGCCGCCGAGCAGGGCAGGGCCCACGATGTCGTTGGTCACGGAACCCGCGACCGTCATGCCGGCCGCGACCACCCAGACCACCAGGAGGAACCAGGTCGGGATCAAGAGCACGGCACGGTCGAAGCCGTGGGTGGAGAGATAGACGATCAGCGCGAAGCCCGCGAAGGCGATCAGCACCAGCGATATGCGCGCGATGCCGGAGGCGACGGCGGGATCGAACAGCGCGAGCGCGACCAGGGAGCCCAGGAAGGCCAGCCAGCCCACGGTGATGTGCGAATAGCGCACATGCCATCGGCTGAGATTGAGATAGGCGAACAGGAACACCAGCAGCGTTGCCGCCAGGATCGCTTCACCCGCCGCGCGCCAGATGCGCTCGGCGTTGTTCGACATGTCGAGCACCTTGCCCCAGAAGCCGAAATCGACGCCGATATAGACCAGCACCGCCCAGGCCAGCGCCGCGGCTGCCGGGAACATGATGCTGCCCTTCACCACGAACAGGATCGTCAGCACCAGCGCGAGCAAGCCGGAGATGCCGATCACGATGCCCTGGTACAGCGTGAACGAGTTGACCTTGTCCTTGTAGGATTCCGGCTCCCACAGATAGAGCTGCGGCAGCTTGTCGGTGCGCAGCTCGGCGACGAAGGTGACGACGGCGCCGGGGTCGAGCGTGATGCGGAACACGTCGGCGGTTGCGCTTTCCTGACGCTCAGGCCGATCGCCGATCGAGGGCGTGATGGTGGCGATGCGCGACAGGCCGAGGTCGGGCCACAGCAGCCCCGAGGAGACGATGCGGTAATGCGGAGCGACGATCAGCCGGTCGAGTTGGTCGTCGGTGTTGTTGGCGAGCGCGAACACGATCCAGTTCTGGCCGCCCTCGCGGGCGCGCACCTCGATGCGGCGGACGATGCCGTCGGTGCCGGGCGCGGTGGAGACCTGGATACGATCGGCGTCACTGCGCTGGTGCTCGAGCACGCCGGTGAGGTCGATCGCGGGCGCGTCGCTGCGAACGCTGACAGCGTCGAGCGCGCGTGCAGGAGACGCGGCAACGAGCATCATGAGGCCCAGCGCGATGGGCGCGAGGCACCTGATCAGACGCAAGGTCAGTTCTCCGCGTTTGACGCAAATTTCGAGTGCAAGGCAACTCTACAAGGCGATTCTAAAAGGCGATTTCGGCCGGACGGAAACGTCCGGTGCGTCGCGATAGATGCCACGAAAGCAAGGAAAATCAAAGGGTTTCCGCCCAGCCCTGTGGGCCGGCGGCCTACACTTCCAACACAATTTTGCCAATATGTGCGCTGGTTTCCATGCGCCGATGAGCATCGGCTGCCTTTTCCAGCGGGAAAGTGCTGTCCATCAGCGGCTTGACGCGGCCTTCACGCAAAAGCGGCATCACTTTCTGTTCGATCGCCGCCACCATGGCCGCCTTGTCCGCATTACTACGGGGGCGCAGGGTCGAGCCGGTATGGGTGAGGCGTTTGACCATCACCTTGGCGATGTTGACGCTGACCTTGGGCCCGTTCAGCGTCGCGATCTGCACGATGCGGCCGTCGATCGCGGCGGCATCATAGTTGCGATCGACATAGTCGCCCGCGACCATGTCGAGGATCAGATTGACGCCTTCCTTGCCTGTCTCTTCCTTGACCACGGCGACGAAGTCTTCGTTCTTGTAGTTGATGGCGCGATCGGCCCCGAGCTTGAGACAGGCATCGATCTTGTCCTGCGATCCCACGGTGACGAACACCTTCGCACCGAACGCCTTCGCGAGCTGGATTGCCATGGTACCGATGCCGGAGGAGCCGCCATGGATCAACAGCGTCTCGCCGGCCTTCAGGCCGCCGCGTTCGAACACGTTGTGCCAGACCGTCATCAGCGTTTCCGGCAGCGCGCCGGCTTCCTTGATCGACAGCGCCGGCGGCACGCTCATCGCCTGGGCGTCCTGCGCGATACAGTACTGCGCATAACCGCCGCCTGCGACCAGCGACATCACCTTGTCGCCGATCTTGTGCCGCTTGGCGTTGCTGCCGACCGCAACCACTTCGCCCGCAATCTCCAGACCCGGCAGGTCGCTGGCGCCGGGCGGCGGCGGATAGGCGCCGGAGCGCTGCGCGACGTCGGGCCGGTTGACGCCGGCAGCCATCACCTTGACCAGGATCTCGTCCGGTCCCGGCTGCGGCAGCGCGCGTTGTTCCGGAACCAGCACCTCCGGTCCGCCGGGCTTGGAGATGGCGACCACGGTCATTTGCGCGGGCAGCTTGTCCATGATGTGTCCTTGAGCAAAGGTGCGGGAGAACGAGGCCATTGCTTAGCCAGCGCGGCCGACGCTGGCAACCGCCTCAGCATTGTGCCGCGAACGCAGGAGGAACGAGATGGCGACGGAAGACGATGACCGCCCGCGCAAGAAGATCACGCATGAAATCGGACAGGATCTCTCACTGTTGTCGGTGGAGGAACTGACCGAGCGCGTCACGCTGCTCAAGACCGAGATCGCCAGACTGGAGGAAGCCGCCACCAAAAAGCGCGCCTCGCGCGATGCGGCGGATCATTTCTTCAAGAAATAGGATTCACGCTCTCGTGTCCCGGACGCGGTGCGGCACGCAGTGACGCTCCGCAGAGCCGGGACCCATGCCTCACCGAACGCTCGGCCAAAGAACTGGGCCCCGGCTCAGCAGCGCAGCACTTCGTGCCGCACCGCGTCCGGGGCACGAGACCTGGCTCGGCCACTGGCCGATATGGCTAACGAACTCTCAAAAATTTAGCTCGTTTACTCCAGATTAAGCTTTCGGGTTTATGACTGGAGCTGTCCTCGTTTGGACACCGAGTGGCTCCTGTCCACTCTGTTTGACGCCTCCCTGTTATCAACTTTCAAAGCCGCCGGTCTCCGGCGGCTCTTTTTTTGCGTTTTTGCATCGCGTTGCGGTTGAATTCCCGGGATTGACCCGCGGAAACCATATCCGCGCTTGTCACTGGACTCGGCGCTCCCGGCGCGCAATGATTTGTTCATCATAAGCCGGCGCCAAAGCCGGATCGTCAAACAGTTGCGTAAGAGGCGTTAACCATGGAACGTTTGCAGGCCGACGGCGCTCTCGTTCAACTCAGCGAGCGGTTTACCAATTCTGCGGCGTTCGGCGTCCTGTTCCGCGAGGGCATGGACCTCGTCGAAGAGACTGCCGCCTATCTCGACGGCGACGGCCGCACCGAGGCCAAGGCCCTCGACCGTGCCGTGAGCCTCACCTACGCAACCGAGAGCATGCGTCTCACCACCCGCCTGATGCAGCTCGCTTCGTGGCTGCTGTTGCACCGCGCGGTGAAGGAAGGCGAGATGACGCTGAGCCAGGCCAATCGCGAGAAGACCAAGGTCAAGCTCAGCGCGGCCGATCCCGGCCCCGTCGACACCATCGAGAAGCTGCCCTCGCAGCTCCAGGACCTGATCCATCGCTCGATGAGCCTGCAGACCCGCGTGCGCCGCCTCGACACCACCATCCACACCCCGCCGGCCGAGCACGTCGCGATCGGCAATCCGCTGGTGCCGCACCTCAACGCGCTGAAGGCGGCGTTCGAGCGTTAAACCTTACGTGCCGTAAGGGCACGCTGCCGTAGGGTGGGCAAAGGCGCGTAGCGCTGTGCCCACATCTTTCACCTGGCACTACAGCTGGAGTTTCGTGGGCACGCTTTCGCTTTGCCCACCTTTCGAAATCTCGGCCTTGCTCAGGCACCTCACAAACAAAAACGCCCCCGGCTCTCCCGGGGGCGTTTTTCGTGTCCAACCTTGCGGGCCGGATCAGTCCTTCTTGAGGAAGCCCGAAAACTTCTTCTGGAAGCGCGAGACGCGGCCGCCGCGATCCATCAGCTGGGCGTTGCCGCCGGTCCAGGCCGGGTGCGATTTCGGGTCGATGTCGAGGTTCAGCGTGTCGCCTTCCTTGCCCCAGGTGGAGCGGGTCAGGTACTCGGTTCCGTCGGTCATCACGACCTTAATCGTATGATAGTTCGGGTGAATTTCGGCTTTCATGGCAATTCCTCGGCGCCCCGGCGCCTTCTGGTGGCTAACGAATGACGGATTTGGGCGGCTCTATACCCCACGATATCAGGTAAAACAAGACGTGGCAGGCCGCGAACCGGGCTTCCCCCTAAGGGACATCCCGGATTTGCCACTACTCTTGCACCGGCCTATTGGGAGCAAACGAATGCAATGGGTCGGATCTCATGAGCGCAGTGGAACGGCTTGATGACCAGTATGTCGATCGGCCTGGAATGAATCCCCAAGTGAATTCGGCCGAGACCCCCTCGATCGAAGCCGAGCTGATCGAAGAGCCGGCCAAAGGTCGCGCCAAGCTGCGGCCGCTGCTCGCGCTGGCGCCCTATGTCATCCGCTATCGCGGCCGGGCGGCGCTGGCCTTCGTCGCACTCACGGTCGCGGCGATGACCACGCTGCTGGTGCCCATCGCGGTGCGCCGGATGATCGATTTCGGCCTGACGCCCGAGGGCATCGAGCTGATCAACAGCTACTTCTCGGTGATGCTCGCGGTGGTCGCCGTGCTCGCGCTCGCCAGCGCCGCGCGCTACTACCTCGTGATGACGATTGGCGAGCGCATCGTTGCCGACCTCAGAGGCGACGTCTTCGCTCATCTGCTCTCGCTCTCCCCAGCCTTCTTCGATTCCGCGCGCAGCGGCGAGTTGATCTCGCGGCTCACCGCCGACACCACCCAGCTCAAATCGGCCGTCGGCGCCTCGGTGTCGATCGCGCTGCGCAATTTGATGATGTTCCTGGGCGCCGCGGCGATGATGGTGATCACGAGCCCCAAGCTGTCGGGCTTCGTGCTGCTGGCCATCCCCTTGATCGTGCTGCCGCTCGTCGCCTTCGGCCGCTGGGTGCGGCGGCTGTCGCGCAATGCGCAGGACACGCTCGCCGACGCCTCGGCCTATGCCGGCGAGCTGGTTGGCGCGATCCGCACCGTGCAAGCCTATACCAGCGAGCAATTCGCCGAGAAGCGTTTCGGCGGCGAGGTCGAGCAGGCCTATGAGGCGGCGCGCACCTCGACGCAGGCCCGCGCGGTGCTCACGGCCATCATCATCTTCATCGTGTTCGCAAGC
The DNA here is from genome assembly GCF_032918005.1 of Bradyrhizobium sp. NDS-1. Lineage (NCBI taxonomy): Bacteria > Pseudomonadati > Pseudomonadota > Alphaproteobacteria > Hyphomicrobiales > Nitrobacteraceae > Bradyrhizobium > Bradyrhizobium sp. NDS-1. The sequence continues at coordinate 6,854,345 of NZ_CP136628.1, read as the reverse complement.
GTGGTCGCGATCCTCTGGATCGGCTCGCACGACGTGCTGTCAGGCGCGATCTCGCCGGGCCGGCTCGGTCAGTTCGTGCTGTATGCGGTGTTCGCCGCAGCCGGCCTCGGCCAGCTCAGCGAGGTCTGGGGCGAGGTGTCGGCGGCATCAGGCGCGGCCGAGCGCCTGTTCGAGATCTTGCACGTGAAGCCGGACATCGAGGCGCCTGCGTCCCCCCGAGCGCTGCCGGTGCCGGCGCGCGGCGAGGTCAGTTTCGATCAGGTCAGCTTTGCCTATCCGGTGCGGCGCGACGTCAATGTGCTCGATGCCGTGTCATTCACGGTGCGCCCCGGCGAGAAGGTCGCGATCGTCGGTCCGTCCGGCGCCGGCAAGAGCACGATCTTTCACCTCTTGCTGCGCTTCTACGATCCGCGCAGCGGCGCGATCTCGCTCGACGGCGTGCCGGTCAAATCCGCCGATCCTCGGGATTTCCGCGCGCGCATCGCGCTGGTGCCGCAGGAATCCAACGTGTTCGCCGCGAGCGCGCGCGAGAACATCCGCTTCGGACGGCCCGATGCGACCGACGCCGAGGTCGAGCGCGCCGCCGAGCTCGCCCATGCCGCCGAATTCATCCGCCGCCTGCCCGAAGGTTTCGACACCCCGCTCGGCGAGCGCGGCGTGACGCTGTCGGGCGGCCAGCGCCAGCGCATCGCGATCGCCCGCGCGATCCTGCGCGATGCGCCTCTGCTGCTGCTCGATGAAGCCACCTCCGCGCTCGATGCCGAAAGCGAGACGCTGGTGCAGACCGCGCTCGAAGAGCTGATGCGCCACCGCACCACGCTTGTGATCGCGCACCGCCTCGCCACCGTGCTGTCCTGCGACCGCATCCTAGTGATGGACCAGGGCAGGATCGTCGAGCAGGGCACGCATGCCGAGCTCGTCGCTGCGAACGGGCTTTATGCGCGGCTGGCGCGGCTGCAGTTCGAGGGCGCTTGAGGCGCCGAGCCGGGGCGACGTGCAGCGCTGCGATCGTCGCCTCACCCGCACTGTCATCACGCCCGCCATTCCATTTTCAGCACCGGTCGCCCCGAGGTCGGGTTCACATCGTCCCCGGCATGGGCAAAGCCGTTGCGTTCGTAGAAGCGGATGGCGCGGCTGTTGTCCTTGTTGACGAGCAACGTGATGCCCGACGGCGACAGGCGCTTGGCCTCTTCGACCAGCAGCTTTGCGGCATCCGAGCCCCAGTGATCGGGGTCGACCACGAGCTGGTCGAGATAGCCTTCGCCATCGATCGTGACGAAACCGATCGGCCCGCCATTCAGTTCCGCCACCACGATCCGGGCTTTCGGCACCAGATCCTTGCGCCAGCGCTCGCGCCACCATTCCAGACGGGCCGCGAAGTCGATCTGCGGATAGGCCTGCTGCCAGGTGCGATGCCAGAGGTCGATCGAGGCTGCTTCGTCCTCGGGGCGATAGGCGCGGAGGTGGAGGGCGCTCACTACCGCTCCGTCAGCTTCAGCTCGATGCGGCGGTTGCGCTTGTAGGCTTCTTCCGTGTTGCCGGCATCGAGCGGCTGGAATTCGCCGAAGCCGGCCGCGACGAGGCGCTGGGCCGGCACGCCGAGCGAGACCAGATATTGCACCACCGAGATCGAGCGCGCAGCCGACAGGTCCCAGTTCGACTTGAAGTTCGCACCGCTCACCGGGCGGACGTCGGTATGGCCGTCGACCCGCAGCACCCAGGGGATCTCGCTCGGGATCTTCTTGTCGAGCTCGATCAGCGCGGTCGCCAATGTGTCGAGTTCCGCACGGCCCTCGGGCAGCAGCATCGCCTGTCCGGTGTCGAAGAACACTTCGGACTGGAACACGAAGCGGTCGCCGACGATGCGGATGTCGGGCCGGTTGCCGAGGATGGCGCGCAGCCGGCCGAAGAACTCCGAGCGGTAGCGCGACAATTCCTGCACGCGCTGCGCCAGTGCCACGTTGAGGCGAGAGCCGAGATCGGCGATCCGGTTCTGTGATTCCTTGTCGCGCTTCTCGCTGGCGTCGAGCGCTTCTTCCAGCGCCGCCAGCTGCCGGCGCAAAGCGCTGATCTGCTGGTTCAGCACCTCGATCTGCGCCAGCGCCCGCGCCGAAACGGCCTTCTCCGAGTCCAGCGCCTTGCCGAGCTCCGAGGTCTTGCCTTGCGCGTCGTTGCCGGCGGCAGCCAGGCCGTCATAGAGGCCCTTGATGCGGTCGCGCTCGCTCTCGGCGGAGGCGAGGCCGGCCTTCAGCGATGAGACCTGATCGTCGAGCGTGAGCTTGCCGAGCTTTTCGAGCGACAACAGCTCGTTGAGCTGCGCGATCTTGGCGTTGAGTTGCTCCAGCGCCTTGTCCTTGCCAGTGACCTCCTGCGACAGGAAGAACTGCACCACCAGGAATACCGACAGCAGGAACACGATCGACAGCACCAGCGTCGACAGTGCGTCGACGAAGCCGGGCCAGTAGTTGAGGCCGCCGTCGCTGCGGCGGCCGCGCGCTAGAGCCATATCGCTAACTCTTCTCCGGCTGGCGTGCGAGCCGTTCCAGCAGCCGCCGGATCTCGCGGTTCTGCTCGCCCTGGCCATCGGCCCATTCGCGGATCATCTGCTGCTCGGTGCGCATGTGCGAGACCAGTGCCTGGATGGCTTCGGCAAGGCTTGCCATCGCGGCCGTGGTGCCGCGGCTGGCGCTGCCTTCCTCGAGCACGGAGCGCAAGCGTTCGACCGCGGCCTGGAGCTCGCCGCTGGCGACACCGCCGCCGCCCCCGGAAGCGACCGCGACTTCGCCGCTGCCATATTCCCGCACCGTGGTGGCGAGCCAGTCTTCGAGGTCGGTGTAGAAGCGGTTCTGCGCCTGGCTCGATTGCAGATCGAGGAAGCCGAGGATCAGCGAGCCGGCGAGGCCGAACAGGGAGCTCGAGAACGAGATGCCCATGCCGCCGAGCGGGGCGGCGAGGCCCTCCTTCAGCGTGTCGAACAATGCGCCGGAATCGCCGCCGACCTTGAGCCCGTCGATCACCTTGCCGACCGAGCCGACCGTCTCGATCAGGCCCCAGAAGGTGCCGAGCAGGCCGAGGAAGACCAAAAGGCCGGTCATGTAGCGCGAGATGTCGCGGGCTTCGTCCAGGCGAGTCGCGATCGAATCGAGCAGGTGTCGCATGGTGGTCTGGGTGATCGACATCCGCCCCGAGCGCTCGCCGCCGAGGATCGCCGCCATCGGCGCCAGCAGTTTCGGGTGCCGCGCCGGTGCCAGGCCGGGATCGGCAATGCGGAAATTGTTGACCCAGGATACCTCAGGATAGAGCCGGATGACCTGGCGGAAGGCCAGGATGATGCCGATGAACAGCACCGCCCCGATCAGGGCGTTGAGCCCGGGATTGGCGAAGAAGGCCTGGATGATCTGCTTGTAGAGCACCACGCCCACCAGCGTGCACAGCACCAGGAAGACGAGCATCCGCACCAGGAAGACGCTGGGTGAGGACAGTTTGGTGTACTCGATATCCATGGTGGAGCGGGAAGTGCCAGGCGGCATGGCCGGTATCATCCATTACGAAAGCTTGCTTGCGGCGCGCACTATGGCACAGCGCCGGCCCAAAAAAAGCGCCGGATGCGCCGATTTCGGGGACAGCTCGGGGAACCCGGAGCCGAAGCGGCGCTTTGATAGCCGGGTATCTGCAGAAGTTCGCCATTCGGGGGGGCGCATGAGCGTCGTTTCCGCGATCATCGGGACTGCCGAACGGGTGCCGCTTCCGGACGTGGTGGTCCGTGCCGCGATCCAGCGCCTGTGCTCCCGCAGCGCAACCCGCCTCGCCGCACATGACGCCGCCGCCGATGCCGCTTTCGCCGGCCGGATGATGCTGCGGCCGATCGCTGGGGATGCCGAGGCCGGGGGCGGCGAGGTGCCCGCTTCGTTCTTCGCCGAGATGCTCGGCCCCAGCCGCAAATTCTCCTGCTGTTTCTACAAGACCGGTGCGACCACCCTGCAGGAGGCGGAGGAGGAGGCGCTGCGCCAGACTGTCGAGCATGCCGGTCTTGCCGACGGCCAGACCATCCTCGAGCTCGGCTGCGGCTGGGGCTCGCTGTCGCTGTGGATGGCCCGGCAGTTTCCGCATGCTGAGGTGACGGCGGTGGCGATCTCGCAGGCGCAGCGCGCCCATGTCGAGGAGCAGGCGCAGCGGCGCGGTTTGCCGAACCTTCGCGTGGTCACAGCGGACATGAACGTGTTCGCGCCCGACGGCCAGTTCGACCGCATCGTCTCGGTCGAGATGTTCGAGCGGATGATGAACTGGCGGAAGCTGATGACGCGCCTGCGGACATGGCTCGCGCCCGACGGCCGCTTCTTCATGCAGATCGTCACCCATCGCTCCGGCTCGCAGCTGTTCGACCGGCTGGATCGCGACGACTGGATCGCGCAGCACGTCTTCACCGGCGGGCTGATGCCGAGCCATCACCTCGTGAGGCAATTCGGCGACATCTTCACGGTCGAAAAGGAATGGTGCTGGAGCGGCACGCATTATCAGCGCACCGCGAACGACTGGCTCGCCAATTTCGATACGCATCGGGACGCGATCGAGGCGTCGTTGCGCAAGGCCCATGGCGAGGAGACCGCACTTTGGCTGCGGCGCTGGCGCTGGTTCCTGCTCGCGACCTCGGGCCTGTTCGGCTACGCCGATGGAACCGAATGGGGCGTCAGCCAGTATCGGATGAAAGCGGCCGGAGCGGATTGACTTCTAAAGAAGTCGTTAAGTGTGTTGCGTTGTGCGGACGGCACACGCCGGGTATTTCTTCGAGCAAACACGTTTCGATTGTTGTCTGATTGTTTCCGCTCGCTTAAGCCTCGCAGACGTCCTTCGTGAATCACATGATAAGAAAATCCGCACCCTCGAAGCTGTGGACCCAATTGGAATAGTGTATGCGTGAATGCATCCGGGCTGCCTCGATCCGTAGACGGCAGGAAAATCGGCCCTTCCGGAATCAGTTTCGAACCAGACCATCTTCCCTCTGTACCCGAATATTTCGCTTGCTTCTGGCCAGCCTGTCGGCAGCGGCGCTGACGGTCGCCTCGATAGGATCGGCCTCGGCCCAGGCCAACTGGACCGGCGCGACCAGCAACGACTGGACGGTCGGCAGCAACTGGTCGGGCGGAGTGGTCCCAATCGCAGGCAACGTCGTCAACATCAATTCGACCTCGCCAAACCCGACCGTGCTCGGCGCCAGTGGCGCAGCGGTCGGAGCGACCGGAAGCCTCTTCCTTGGCGGATCTTCCAGCAGTCTGACGATTCAGAACGGCAGCACGCTGACGAGCAACGGCGCGTCTCTCGCGATTGGAGTCGCAGGCGGGAATAACGGCACCGTGACTGTCAGCGGCGCCGGATCGCAATGGATCACATCCGGCGATCAGATCGAAATCGGCGCCAGTGGCAACGGTACGCTCAACATCCAGAGCGGCGCCAGAGTCGTCGCCCAAACAGGGGTTTTTCTCGGAACCTTCGCAGGCGGCACAGGCACGCTGAATATCAATAGTGGCGGCACGCTCGAGACGATCAACCTCGCGAAGGGCGGTTCAGGAGCCGGGCAGGTCAATTTCGATAACGCCACCCTGCGCGCCCGGATAAACAACAACTTCTTCATCAGTGGATTTTCGCCAGGGACGCTCAATATCGCGGCGGGCGGCCTGACCGTCGACAGCCAGGCTTTCACTGTGAGCGCGGGCGCCGGTTTTTCCGGCGTCGGCGGATTGACCAAGACCGGCGCGGGCACCTTCAATCTCCGCGCAGCCAATACCTATGCTGGTGCGACGGTGATCCAGGCCGGCACGCTCGCCCTCGCTAGCAGTGGCTCGGTTGCAGCGTCGAGCCGGGTCGTCGCAAACGGAGCCTTCAGCATCTCGGGCATCACTGCTGCCGGCACCAGCATTCAAAGCCTGGCAGGAACCGGCACCGTCGCGCTGGGCGCGAAGAATCTCACCATCACCAACGCGAACGATCAGTTCGCCGGAGTGATCGGCGGCACCGGCGGCGTGACGCTCGCTGGCGGCACCCAGACGCTGTCGGGGAGCAACAATTACACCGGCGCGACCACTGTGAACGGCGGCATCCTCCGCGCCGGAGCCGCGAATACATTCAGCGCCGCCTCGGCCTTCACCGTGGCCTCCGGCGGCACGCTCGACCTGGCCGGCTTCAATCAAACGCTGACTTCGCTGGACAATGCCGGCACGGTCAGCCTCGGCGGCGCGTCGGGCACCACGCTGACCGTGGCCGGCAATTATGTCGGCAATGGCGGCACCGTGCAGCTCAACACCCGGCTCGGCGACGACAGTTCGCCGACCGACCTGTTGCGGGTGCAGGGGAGCACGTCGGGCACATCGTCGCTGCGCATCACCAATGTCGGCGGCAGCGGCGCGCAGACCGTCGAGGGCATCAAGGTGGTCGACGTAGCAGGCGCGTCCAACGGCAGCTTTTCGCTGCTGGGCAGCTATGTCTTTCACGGCGAGCAGGCGGTGGTCGGCGGGGCCTATGCCTATACGTTGCAGAAGAACGGCATCGCTAGTCTCGGCGACGGCGATTGGTATCTGCGCTCGAGCCTGATCAACCCGCCGCCGGTGACACCCCCCGGTCCGCTCTACCAGCCCGGCGTTCCGCTGTACGAGAATTATGCGCAGGTGCTGCTCGGCATGAACGATCTGCCGACGCTGCAGCAGCGCGTCGGCAACCGTTATTGGGGCGGCAGCGATGCGTTTGCGCGCGCCGGTGGCGCGACGACGATGCCGGGCGCGGCTTCACCGCCGCCGACGGCGTTCTGGGGCCGTATCGAAGGCGGGCATTCCGACCTGCAGCCTGCCAGCACCACCGGCTCGACCTACAAGGCCGACCATCTGAAAGTGCAGACCGGGCTCGACGGCCTTGTGCTGGAGAACGAGCGGGGCCGCTTGTTCGTCGGCCTCACGGCGCAATACGGCCTGACGACCGCCGATGTCGCCTCGTTCTTCGGCAACGGGCGTATCCGCGTCGAGGGCACGGGCGTCGGCAGCACCCTGACCTGGTATGGCGACAACGGCTTCTATGTCGACGGTCAGGCGCAGTCGATGTTCTATCGCAGCGATCTGTCCTCCGTGCCGGCCGGCAGCCTGATCCACGGCAATGAAGGCTTCGGCTACGCCTTCAGCGCCGAAGCCGGCAAGCGGATCGGTTTGGGCAACGGCTGGCTGCTGACGCCGCAGGCGCAGCTGTCCTATTCGAAGGTTGCCTTCGACGGCTTTGCCGATCGGTTCGGCGCGCCGGTGGCGTTGCGCGATGGCGACAGCCTGCTCGGCCGCGCCGGGCTTGCCCTCAACCATCAGAGGACCTGGAACGACGGCACCGGCATCGTGCGCTCCGACGTCTACGGCATCGCCAACCTGCGCTACGAGTTTCTCAACGGCACCAACGTCGATGTCGCCGGCACCGGTTTTGCCAATGCGCAGGACCGGCTGTGGGGCAGCATCGGCGGTGGCGGCACCTATAGCTGGGCCAATGGGCGCTACGCTGTGTTCGGCGAGGTCTCCTACAATGCGAGCCTCAACAACAGTGCGGACAACCGCAATTACAAGGGTACCGGCGGCTTCCGCCTCACCTGGTGATCGACGCCGCCTGCCGGTGGGCGGGAGCACCGCTCGTTGCGGTCTTCTGTCGCGGCACGCGGGGATGGAACCGGACTCACAATCGGGTGAGCTGTAAAAAACGCCAAGAACTCAGCACCATAGCCCGTGTGACATTGAGCCGCCCGCGCGATGCGTTGCATTGCAGCAGATGCACTCTATTTTGGCGGCATCAGCCGCGTGCAAAAGGCCCAGAACGGGCCTCGCGCGAGCATGACCAGTTTCAACAATTTTGGGGCACCCCACTTCATGTCAGGACTTCGTGCGCGATCGGCATGCGTTGCAATGATGCTCGCGGCCTTGGCGCCGCTGTTGGCGGGCTGCGATGAATCCAGCTCCGCGATTTCTGCCGCGCCTCCGTCGGCTCCTGACGTCAGCATCGTGATCGTGAAGCCACAGTCGCGCGCCATCGTGCGTGAGCTGCCGGGCCGCATCGCGCCGACCCGCGTCTCCGACGTGCGGCCGCGCGTCTCCGGCATCGTGGTGGAGCGCCTGTTCCGCCAGGGCAGCGAGGTGAAGGCGGGCGATCCGCTCTACCGCATCGATACGCGCCCGTTCGAGGTCGAGGTGCAGGCTAACGAGGCGGCGCTGGCCAAGGCCGAGGCCGCTGCGATGCAGGCGCATCAGCAGGCACGCCGCGTCGCTGCGCTCACCAAGGACCGCGCCGCGCCGGAGGCCGAAAACGAGAAGGCGATCGCGGCCGAGCGCCAGGCCCATGCCGACGTCGAGGGACGCAAGGCGGACCTCGCGCGCGCCAAGCTCAATCTCGACTATGCGACCGTGCGTGCGCCGATCGACGGCGTCGTCGGTGCGGCCCTCGTCAGCGAGGGCGCGCTCGTCGTGCAGAACGAGACCAATCTCGCCAGCATCCAGCAGCTCGATCCGATCTATGCAGACTTCACCCAGTCGGTGAACGAACTCAATCAGCTTCGCCGCGCCTTCGAAACCGGCGATCTCGAGCGTATTGCGTCCGACACCGCCAAGGTCCGGCTCGTGCTCGACGACAACACGATCTATGCGCTCGACGGCAAGCTGTTGTTCTCCGATGCCAAGGTCGATGCCCATACCGGACAGGTGACGCTGCGTGGCCAGTTTCCCAATCCCAAGCGTGAGCTCCTGCCCGGCATGTATGTCCGCGTCCGTCTCGACCAGGGTCTCGATTCCGACGCGATCGCGGTGCCGCAGCAGGCGATCCAGCGCAATGGCGGCGGCGGCAGCGAGGTGTTCGTCGTCAAGGACGACAACCACATCGCCGTGCAGGCGGTGCGCACCGGTTCGGTGCAGGACGGCCTCTGGTTCGTCACTGAAGGCCTGAAAGCCGGTGACAAGGTCGTGGTCGAAGGCTTCCAGAAGTTCGCAGCCGGCGACAAGGTCAAACCGCAATCCTGGTCGGAAGCCGACGCGACCGCGGACAACCGGCACGCCGCCCAGCAACTCACGCGGTAACGCGGCATGGCGAGCTTTTTCATCGACAGGCCAATCTTCGCCTGGGTGGTCGCGCTGTTCATCTGCTTGATCGGCGCGATCGCCGTGCCGCTGCTCCCGATCGCGCAATATCCGATCATCGCGCCGCCCTCGATCTCTATCTCGACCAGCTATCCCGGCGCCTCGCCGGAAAACCTCTACAACAGCGTCACGCGGCTGATCGAGGAGGAGCTCAACGGCGCCGCCAACATCCTCAACTTCGAATCGACCAGCGACTCGCTCGGCCAGGTCGAGATCATCGCCAACTTCCAGCCGGGCACCGATACCAGCGCCGCCTCGGTCGAGGTGCAGAACCGCATCAAGCGCGTCGAGGCGCGCCTGCCGCGCGCGGTGATGCAGCAGGGCATTCTGATCGAGGAAGCATCCAGCGCGGTGCTGCAGATCATCACGCTGAATTCGACCGATGGCAGCCTCGACGAGGTCGGCCTCGGCGACTTCATGATCCGCAACGTGCTGGGCGAGGTCCGCCGCATTCCCGGCGTGGGCCGCGCCACGCTGTACTCTACCGAGCGCAGCTTGCGCGTCTGGGTCGATCCGGCCAAGCTCGTCGGCTACGGGTTGACCGCCGACGACGTCAACAAGGCCATCACCGCACAGAACGCGCAGGTCGCCTCGGGCAGCATCGGCGCCGAGCCGTCGACGTCGAGCCAGCGCACCTCCGCGCTGGTGCTGGTCAAAGGCCAGCTCTCGTCACCGGACGAGTTCGGCGCCATCATCCTGCGCGCCAATGCCGACGGTTCGACCGTGCGCTTGCGCGACGTCGCGCGTGTCGAGGTCGGTGGTCTCAGCTATCAGTTCAACACGCGGCTCGACGGCAAGCCGACCGCGGGCCTCTCCGTCCTGATGTCGCCGACCGGCAACGCGCTGGCGACCGCGAGCGCGGTCGAAGAGAAGATGAAGGAGCTGTCGCGCTTCTTCCCGGCCAACATCACCTACGAGATCCCCTACAACATCACGCCCGTGGTCGAGGCCTCGATCAAGAAGGTGCTGACGACGCTGGTCGAAGCCGTGGTGCTGGTGTTCGTGGTGATGTTCCTGTTCCTCCAGAACATCCGCTATACCATCATCCCCACCATCGTGGTGCCCGTGGCGCTTCTGGGCGCCTGCACCACGCTTCTGCTCGCCGGCTACTCCATCAACATGCTCTCGATGTTCGGCATGGTGCTCGCGGTCGGCATCCTCGTCGACGACGCCATCGTCGTGGTCGAGAACGTCGAGCGCATCATGTCCGAGGAAGGACTGCCGCCGAAGGAAGCGACGCGCAAGGCGATGTCGCAGATATCCGGCGCCATCATCGGCATCACGCTGGTGCTGATGGCAGTGTTCGTGCCGATGGCATTCTTCCCGGGGTCGGTCGGCATCATCTATCGCCAGTTCTCGGTGACCATGGTCGCCGCGATCGGTTTCTCCGCCTTCCTTGCGCTGTCGTTGACACCGGCGCTGTGCGCGACCCTGCTCAAGCCGGTCGCGGCCGGGCACGGTCATGCGAAGAAGGGCGTGTTCGGCTGGTTCAACCGCCTGCTCGAAGGCATCAAGGAACGCTATTCGCGCACCGTCGGCTTCTCGCTGAACCGCACCGGCCGCCTGATGCTGGTCTATGTCGCTCTGCTGGTCGGCCTGTCCTGGGCCTTCGTCAATCTGCCTGGCGGCTTCCTGCCCGTCGACGACCAGGGCTTCATCACCACCGACGTGCAGACGCCCTCGGATTCGTCCTATGCCCGTACCGAGGCCGTGATCGAGAAGGTGGAAAAATACCTTGCCGCACGGCCGGGCGTCGACAACGTCACCTTCCTCACCGGCTTCAGCTTCTCCGGCCAGGGCATGAACACCGCGCAGGCCTTCATCACCTTGAAGGACTGGTCGGAGCGCGGGCCGAAGGATTCCGCTTCAGCGATCGTCAACGACGTCAACCGCGACCTGGGCTCGTCGATCCGCGACGCAAAAATCTCGGCGCTGCAGCCGCCGCCGATCGACAATCTCGGCAACTCCTCTGGCTTCTCGTTCCGCCTCCAGGACCGCGGCCAGAAGGGCTATCAGCAATTGATGCGCGCCGCCGATCAACTGATTGCCGAGGCCAATGCGAGCCCGGTGCTGCAGAAGGTCTATATCGAGGGCCTGCCCGAGGCGGGCGTGGTCAATCTCATGATCGATCGCGAGAAGGCCGGCGCCTTCGGCGTCACCTTCGAGGACATCAACAACACGATCTCGACCAATCTCGGCTCGAACTACATCAACGACTTCCCGAACCGCGGCCGCATGCAGCGCGTCGTGGTGCAGGCCGACGCCCGCGACCGCATGCGGACCGAGGACATCCTCAACTACAACGTCAAGAACAGCCGCGGCCAGCTTGTGCCGTTCTCGTCCTTTGCCACGGTGGAATGGGCGCGGGGACCGACGCAGATCGCCGGCTTCAATTATTATCCGGCGGTGCGCATCTCCGGTGAGGCGAAACCCGGTTTCACCTCGGGCGACGCCATCGCCGAGATGGAGCGGCTCGCCGGCAGGTTGCCGCGCGGCTTCGGCTATGAATGGACCGGGCAGTCGCTGCAGGAGAAGCTCTCGGGCTCGCAGGCGCCGTTCCTGCTGGCGCTGTCGGTGTTCGTGGTGTTCCTGTGCCTCGCGGCACTCTACGAGAGCTGGACCATCCCGCTCGCGGTGCTGCTCACCGTGCCGCTGGGCATCGTCGGCGCGGTCGTCGCAGCGACGCTGCGGAGCCTGCCCAACGACGTCTACTTCACCGTCGGCCTGATCACCATCATCGGCCTTGCGGCAAAGGACGCGATCCTGATCATCGAATTCGCCAAGGATCTGCGAAAAGAGGGCAAGCCGCTGGTGGAAGCGACCATCGAAGCCTGCCGCCTGCGCTTCCGCCCGATCCTGATGACGGGTCTTGCCTTCATCTGCGGCGTGCTGCCGATGGCGATTGCGCATGGCGCCGGCGGCGCCAGCCAGCAGGCGCTCGGCAGCGTCGTGATGGGCGGCATGATCGCGGTCGTGATCCTGGCGCTCTTGATGGTGCCGGTGTTCTTCGTCTCCGTGCAGCGCGTGCTCGCGGGAGACCGGGAGCCGAAGGCGAAGGAGGGCGCGGCGTACGGACCGCCCGCGCCGGCAAGGACCGGCCACTGACGGTTTTTCCGTCATTCCGGGGCGCGCGTAGCGCGAACTCCGATGCGCAAATGCGCATCTGGGAATCCATCGCGACAGTAGCGATGCAGACCAATGGATTCCAGGCCAGCGCCAAAAGGCGCGGCCCCGATGACGGAGCGCCGCCTTACGCGGGCTTCCTCAAGATCTTCACCAATTCCCCGTGGACGAACTCGTTGCCGCATACCACGTGGCCCGTGACCAGCGGATCGCCGGGCGTCGCGATGTCGCTCACCGTTCCACCTGCCTCGCGCACCATCAGCATGCCGGCGGCGATGTCCCAGGATTGCAGGTTGCGCTCCCAATAGCCGTCGAGGCGGCCGGCGGCGACGAAGGCGAGGTCGAGCGAGGCGGCGCCGAAGCGGCGCAGGCCTGCGACGCGGTCCTGGATCGCGGTCATCTCGCGGCGGAATTCCTCGTGGTCGCCGCGGCCGATATGGGGCAGGCCGCAGGCGACCACGCATTCGTTGAGCTGGCGGCGCCCGGCCACCCGCAGACGCTGGTCGTTGAGGAAGGCGCCCTTGCCGCGCTCGGCGATGTAGAGCTCGTCATTGGCGGGGTTGTAGATCACGCCCGCAATGATCGTGCCCTCGCGCACGAGGCCGATCGAGATCGCGAATTGCGGAATGCCGTGCAGGAAGTTGGTGGTGCCGTCGAGCGGGTCGACGATCCAGGTGTGGCTCTTGTCGGAGCCCTCGCGGGTGCCGCCTTCCTCGCCGATGAAGCCGTAGCCGGGACGGGCCTTGGCGAGATCCTGATAGACGATCTCCTCGGCGCGCTTGTCGGCGAGCGACACGAAATTTGCCGGCCCTTTCAGCGAGACCTGGAGATGCTCGATCTCGCCGAGATCGCGCTTGAGGCTGCGGCCGGCGCGGCGCGCGGCCTTGACCATGACATTGATAGTGGCGGAATACAGCATGAGCCTTCGGATTTGATCGGGGGAAAGGGCGGGAAATCGCGCCTGTTTGAGCAATGGGGTGCCCTGCGAGGGCGCTTGCGTCAAGTCATTGGGTCAAGTCATTTCGGGGTCAAGTCATTTGGTTCCGAGCCATTTTTTGGCGGCGGCCTCCGCCTTGGCCCGGTCTTCGGCCGGCAAGTCGGACAATTGCTTGTCGAGCTCCGGGTCGCCCTTGCCGGCGGTCTTGGCCACCAGGTGCCATTTGAAGCCCTCGACCTTGTCCACGGATGCGCCCACGCCGTTGATCAGCACCCACGCCAGCCGGTTCTGCGCGACCGCACTGCCCTGGCGGGATGCCTTGCGGAGCAGGGCCACGGCGGCCGGCTGGTTCTTCGGCGTGCCCGTGCCGTTGAACATGGCGATGGCATATTCGACCTCGGCGTCGACATTGTCGGCGAGCGAGGCGGCTTGAAGCAGCCGCACGGCGCGTTCGGCGTCCTTCGCGACGCCGGTGCCTTCCTTGTAGAAGGTCGCGAGCGCGTATTGCGCCTCGGGCAGGCCGGCATCGGCGGCCTGGCGCAGTAGCTCGGCGGAGCGCTTGACGTCCTGCGGCAGGGTCTGGCCGTCGAGATAGAGCAAAGCGAGGTTGTAGGCCGCCTTGGGTTCGCCGAGCTTGGCGGCGGACGCCATCAGCTTCACCGCTTCGCCCTTGTCGACCGTGCCGCCGCGGCCCGAAATGCGCAGCATGGCGAGCGCGAACATCGCCTCGCGGTCGCCGGCGTCCGCAGCGCGCTTGTACCATTCGGCGGCCTTGGCGTAGTCGCGCCGGATCCCCATGGCGTTGGAATAGAGCTCGCCGAGCATGGTCATCGCCTTGGGATCGCCGGCTTGCGCGCGGGCAGTGGCCAGCTCGAACGCCGTCTTGTACTGGCCGCGCTGATAGGCGCCGTACACCAGATCGACATTGGGATTGTCGGCCGGAGGCGCAGGGATGACGGTCGCGGGCTTGGGCGACGGCGACGGCTTGGGGGATGGTGACGCCTTCGGCGCCGCCTCCTTCTTCTTGGCAGGCGCGGGCGGCTTGGCCTTCTGCTTCTCAGGCGCCGCGCTCGGCGTCGTGGCCGGCGGGGTGATCTGGAGCTGTGCCGCCGCGGGCGTCGTGAGCAGCAGCGTGATCAGGATGGTGATGCGCGGGAGCTTCATGTCGGGCGCTAGCCGTGCTCCCGGCTCGCAGGATCTTGGCTCGCGGTCGCATGGGCCTTCTTGATCGCAGCATCCGCCTCGATCAGCGCGGTCTTGGGCCCGCGCGGATCGAACCAGATGAAGTCGCCGACCAGCACAAAATCGGCGCCGCTGGCGGCGAAGTCGTGGGCTTCTTCCAGCGACATCGCAAAGCCGACGCAGGGCGGCTCGAACAGCTCGGCCCACCAGTCCAGCCGTTCCGCGATCGCTTGCGCCTGGGGACGCTGGCCTTTCGCATCGGGCTCGCCGAACAGCAAATAATCCGCCCCCATCTCGCCCGCATCCATGGAATGGTGCCGCGTCGTCAGCCCGCCGACGCCGGCGATGCGATCGGGCTTCAGCGATGGCAGCGCCTCCTTCAGCGCGGCGATGCCGGGCAGGTGCGCGCCGTCGGCACCGCCCCGCGCGACCAGCTCGGCGTGGCCGTCGACCAGCAGCGCGGCGCCCGCCTTCTGCACCGGCGGTGCGAAGGCCTTGATACGCGAGATCATGGTGCGCTGGTCGGTCTCCTTCAACCGCAGCAGCACGGCCGCGACATCGGCGGCGGCGAGCAGGCCCGGCAGCTCGGCAAGAAGCGAAGCGGGATCATCGACGACAGGCGTCGCGAGATAGAGACGCGGCGCCGGGCGCGGCGGAGGTGGTTTGTTCGACAAGATCTAGGCCGCCTTCTTTTCCAGGCTGCTTTGCCATTCGCCCTTGGAAGCTAGTCCGTTCATCCGCGCGCGATGGCTGAAGGCGCGTTGTCCGGCCGCGACGTTCTCGGCTTTGCCGGACCAGGCCTTCTGCGGCGCGGCCTGCAGCGCGCGGCCGTAGGAGAACGTCAGGCCCCAGGGGAGCGGGCCCAGCTTGTGCATGGCGTTGAGATGCGCGGTCGCCTCTTCATCCGACTGTCCGCCGGACAGGAAGGCGATGCCGGGCACCGCCGCGGGCACGCAGGCCTTCAAGAGCCGGATCGTCTTCTCCGCGACTTCCTCGACGGAGGCCTGTTTCGCGCATTTCTTGCCTGAGATCGCCATGTTGGGCTTCAGCACCATGCCTTCGAGTGCGACCCGCTGCACCCGCAATTCCTGAAACGTCTTGTTGAGCACGCGTTGCGTGACGTCATAGCAGCGGTCGATGTCGTGGTCGCCGTCCATCAGCACCTCGGGCTCGACGATCGGCACGATCTGGGCGGCCTGGCACAGCGCGGCATAGCGCGCCAGCGCGTGGGCGTTGACGCTGATCGCGGTCATCGAGGGAATCCCGCCGCCGATGTCGATCACGGCGCGCCATTTGGCGAAGCGTGCACCGCGCTCATGATATTTCTTCAGCCGCTCGGCGAGCTTGTCGAGCCCGACTGTGACGAGTTCTCCCGGGCACATCGGCAGAGCTTGCGTGCCCTCGTCCACCTTGATGCCGGGAATGGCGCCGCTCTGTTCGATCAACCTGACCAGCGGTGTGCCGTCCTTGGCATCCTGCCAGATCGTCTCATCATAGAGGATTACGCCGGAGATGTACTGGCTCATGGCATCCTTGGAGCGGAACAGCATCTCGCGATAGTCGCGGCGGTTCTCTTCGGTCGAGTCCACGCCGATCGCGTCAAAGCGCTTCTTGATGGTGCCGGAGGATTCGTCGGCGGCAAGGATACCCTTGCCTGATGCGACCATGGCGGTCGCCACCCTGTTGAGCTCAGTCAGATTCATCGAGAGGTCCTCCCAAAACGATTCTGCCCTTGCCCGTGAAAATAGACCGTTCTCGGGCAATTGCCGAGTTAACGTTCGTCGCAGGGTAAAGGGGGGAGGCCGGTCATTCCGGGGCGCGCCCCTTGGCGCGAGCCCGGAATCCATTGATCCGCGTCGACGGTGGCACCGTGGATTCCGGGCCCGCGCTGCGCGCGCCCCGGAATGACGGTGCCTGCCCTTACGTCGCTTACGCCACCTTCGGATCCAGCTCGCCCTTGGCGTAGCGCTTGGCCATCTCGGCGGTGGTCAGGACCCGCTTGATCTTGGAGGCTTGCCCCGCGGTGTTGAACTCCTGGAGCCGCTGCTTGCACAGCTTGGTCATGGCTTCCATCGCCGGCTTCAGGTACTTGCGCGGATCGAACTCTTCCGGGCTGTCCTTGAGCACCTTGCGGATCTGGCCGGTCATCGCCATGCGGTTGTCGGTGTCGATGTTAATCTTGCGCACGCCGTTCTTGATGCCGCGCTGGATCTCGGCCACCGGCACGCCCCAGGTCGGCTTCATCTTGCCGCCATTGGCGTTGATGATCTCCTGCAGGTCCTGCGGTACGGAGGAGGAGCCGTGCATGACGAGATGCATGTTCGGCAGCTTGCGATGGATCTCCTCGATCACGTTCATGGCGAGGATGTCGCCATCGGGCTTGCGGGTGAACTTGTAGGCGCCGTGAGAAGTCCCCATCGCGATCGCGAGCGCGTCGACCTTGGTCTCCTGGACGAACTTCACGGCCTCGTCCGGATTGGTCAGGAGCTGGTCGTGGCTGAGCTTGCCTTCGGCGCCGTGGCCGTCTTCCTTGTCGCCCATGCCGGTTTCGAGCGAGCCGAGCACCCCGAGCTCGCCTTCGACCGAGATGCCGCCGAGATGGGCCATGTCGGTCACGGTCTTGGTGACGCCGACATTGTAGGCCCAGTCGCCGGGGGTCTTGCCGTCGGCCTTGAGCGAGCCGTCCATCATCACCGAGGTGAAGCCGGCCTGGATCGCGGTCATGCAGGTCGCCGCTTCATTGCCGTGGTCGAGATGAACGCAGACCGGGATGTGCGGGTAGATTTCGGTGACCGCGTCCATCATGTGCTTGAGCATGATGTCGTTGGCATAGGAGCGCGCGCCGCGCGAGGCCTGGATGATGACGGGGGCATCGACCTGGTTGGCCGCGTCCATGATCGCCAGCGCCTGCTCCATGTTGTTGATGTTGAAGGCCGGTACGCCGTAATCGTTCTCCGCCGCGTGGTCGAGCAATTGACGTAACGTGATCCGAGCCATCTGTCTTTTTCTCCCGTTTGGGCCTTCCAAGGCCGCTCAATGTTTGCCGATCGAAGCTTACTTGACGCGCAGCACCTCAACGCCGGGCAGGGGCTTGCCTTCCATCCATTCAAGGAACGCGCCACCGGCGGTCGAGACATAGGTGAAACTGCCGGCGACGCCGGCCTGGTTGAGCGCCGCGACGGTGTCGCCGCCGCCCGCGATCGAGATCAGCTTCTTGGCCTTGGTGCGCTCGGCAGCGTGCTTGGCGGCCGCGACCGTGCCGCGGTCGAATGGCTGCATCTCGAAGGCGCCCAGCGGTCCGTTCCAGACCAGCGTCGCAGCGTCGTCGATCGCGGCGTGGACGCGGGCGATCGACTGCGGACCGACGTCGAGGATCATGCCGTCGGCCGGGATCGCGTCGAGCCCATAGGCATGCGAGGGCGCGTTGGCGGCGAAATGATAGGCGACGGTGGCATCCACGGGGAGAATGATGGCGCAGTTGGCGGCTTCCGCCTTCTCCATGATGCGTAGCGCGGTGGCGGCGAGATCCTTCTCGGCCAGCGACTTGCCGACGCCGACGCCCTGGGCGTGCAGGAAAGTGTTGGCCATGCCGCCGCCGATCACCAGCGCATCGACCTTGCTGACGAGGTTTTCGAGCAGGTCGATCTTGGTCGAGACCTTGGCGCCTCCGATGATCGCGATGACAGGCTTGGTCGGCGAGCCCAGCGCCTTCTCCAGCGCGTCGAGCTCGGCCTGCATGGTGCGGCCGGCATAGGCGGGCAGCTTGTGGCCGAGACCTTCGGTCGATGCGTGGGCGCGGTGCGCCGCCGAGAACGCATCATTGACCCAGATGTCGCCGAGCTTTGCGAGCTCCGCGACGAAGGCGGCATCGTTCTTTTCCTCTTCCTTGTGGAAGCGGGTGTTTTCGAGACAGAGGATATCGCCGTCCTTCAGGCCGGCGACCGCCTTGGCCGCGGGCTCGCCGATGCAGTCCTCAGCGAAGGCGACGGGCTTCTTCACGACCTTCGACAGCGCCTCGGCAACCGGCTTGAGCGAGTCCTTGGCATCGCGTCCCTTCGGCCGGCCGAAATGCGCGAGCAGGATGACCTTGCCGCCCTTGTCCGCGATTTCGGTGATGGTCGGCGCGACGCGCTCGAGCCGGGTCGTGTCGCTGACGCGGCCATTGTCCATGGGGACGTTGAGATCGACGCGCAGCAGCACGCGCTTGCCCTTCACGTCGACGTCGTCGAGGGTGCGGAATTTGTTGGTCATGCTCGGCTCTCTTGTCCCGGGCCTCTAGGAGGTCATTCCGGGGCGGTGCGCTAGCACGAACCCGGAATCTCGAGATTCCGGGTCTGGTCCTTCGGACCATCCCGGAATGACGGTGCAACTGGAACGCCGGATACTCAGATCACCTTCGCGATCGCAGCGGCGGTGTCCGCCATGCGGTTCGAGAAGCCCCACTCGTTGTCGTACCATGACATCACGCGCACCAGCGTGCCGTTCTGCACCTTGGTCTGGTCCTCGTGGAAGGTCGAGGAGTGCGGGTCGTGGTTGAAGTCGATCGAGACGTTCGGCGCACTGGTGTAGCCGAGGATGCCCTTGAGCTGCTGCTCGCTGGCGCGCTTCATCGCCGCGTTGATTTCCTTGGCGTCGGTGGCGCGCTTGGCGACGATCTTGAGATCGACCACCGAGACGTTCGGGGTCGGCACGCGAATCGCGACGCCGTCGAGCTTGCCCTTCAGCTCGGGTAGCACGAGGCCGATCGCCTTCGCCGCACCGGTCGAGGTCGGGATCATCGACATCGCAGCCGCACGGCCGCGATAGAGATCCTTGTGCATTGTATCGAGCGTCGGCTGGTCGCCGGTATAGGCGTGGATCGTGGTCATGAAGCCGGTCTCGATGCCGACGAGGTCGTTCAGCACCTTGGCGACTGGCGCGAGGCAGTTGGTGGTGCAGGAACCGTTCGAGATGACCAGATGATCCCTGGTCAGCGTGTCGTGGTTGACGCCGTAGACGATGGTGGCATCGGCGCCGTCGGCGGGCGCGGAGACCAGAACGCGCTTGGCGCCGGCGGTCAGGTGCGCGGAAGCCTTGTCCTTCGAGGTGAAGATGCCGGTGCATTCCATCGCGATGTCGACGCCGAGATCCTTCCACGGCAGCTTCGAGGGATCGCGCTCGGCGGTCACCTTGATCTTGCCGCCGCCGAGGTTGATCGAGTCGCCGTCGACGGTGACGGTACCGGGAAAACGGCCATGGACGCTGTCGAAGCGGAGCAGATGGGCGTTGGTTTCGACCGGACCGAGGTCGTTGATGCCGACGACCTCGATGTCCTTGCGGCCCGACTCGGCAATAGCCCGCAGGATGTTGCGGCCAATGCGGCCAAAACCGTTAATTCCAACGCGGACTGCCATGTTTCGTCTCCTTCAATGACCGTTGTCATCCCGCACAACGCGCTATGCGCGCCTGCGAGGGTTTTTTAGGGGCGGGCGCCCGGTTCGGCCGGGCGGTGCTTGATCATATGAGAGACTACGTAGTCCTTTTTTGGGGCAAGCTCAACTCTCAGGAAACGCGTTTCAGCACGGCGTTAACCGCGGCCTCGGCGGTAATGCCGAAATGCTTGTATAGCTCCTTGGCAGGACCGCTTTCGCCGAAGGAATGCATGCCGATGAATTCGCCATCCTGGCCGATCACGGCGTCCCAACCCCAGCGCACGGCGGCCTCGATTGCAATCCTGACCGGCGCGTTGCCGATGATGGCTGCGCGCTTGGCCTCTGGTTGCGCTAACAACAGCTCGAGCGAGGGAACGGAGACAACGCGCGAGGCGATGCCGCGTTCCGCAAGCTGCTTCTGGGCGGCGACCGCGATCTCGACCTCGGAGCCGGACGCGAACAGCGTCGCCTTGGCTTCGCCCTGGGCTGCGACCAGCTCATAGGCGCCGGCCGCGCACGGATTGTCGTTCGGTGCGGTGGTGCGGAGCTGCGGCAGGTTCTGGCGCGTCAGTGCCAGCACGGTCGGTCCGTCCACGCGATTGAGCGCGAGCTCCCAGCATTCGGCGACCTCCATCGCATCGCACGGGCGGAACACGCGCATGTTCGGAATGGCGCGAAGCGCGGCGAGATGCTCGACCGGCTGATGGGTCGGACCGTCTTCGCCGAGGCCGATGGAATCATGCGTCATCACATAGACGACGCCGGAGCCCATCAGCGCGGCAAGCCGCATCGCTGGACGTGCGTAGTCGGTGAACACCAGGAAGGTCGCGCCGTTCGGCGCGTAGCCGCCGTGCAGGAAGATGCCGTTCATCGCGGCGGCCATGCCGTGCTCGCGAATGCCGTAATGGATGAAACGCCCCTTCGGCGTCTTGGCCGAGAACGCGGTCGCCGATTTCGCCTTGTTGTTGTTGGAGCCGGTCAGATCGGCGGAGCCTGCCAGGAATTCCATCGGCATCGCGCCGGCAATGACTTCGATCACGGCTTCCGAGGATTTGCGGGTCGCCGCGGTCATCGGCTTTTCCAGCAATTCCTTCTTGTACGCGCGCAGCGCCTTTGCCAGCGAGGCCGGACGCTCATGGCGCAGGCGGCGTTCGAATTCGGCGCGCTTGCGGCTGCCGAGCTCGCCAAGTCGTGTTTCCCATTCCTGTCGTGCGGCTGCGCCGCGGCTACCGGCTGCGCGCCACGCCTTCAGCACGTCCTCGGCGACCGCGAACGGCTCGAGCGAGAGACCGAGCTTCTCCTTGGCGGCCTTGAGCTCGTCGGCCCCCAGCGCCTCGCCATGCACCTTCGAGGTGCCGGCCTTGGTGGGCGCGCCGAAGCCGATGGTGGTGCGGCAGGCGATCAGCGTCGGCTTGTTGGACTTCTTGGCGCGCGTGATCGCGTCGGCGATCGCCGCCTGGTCGTGGCCGTCGATCTTCTCGGCGGCCCAGCCCGCCGACTTGAAGCGCTTCACCTGGTCGACGGAATCGGAGATCGAGGTCGGGCCGTCGATCGAGATGCCGTTGTCGTCGTAGAGCACGATCAGCTTGTTGAGCTTCCAGTGCCCGGCCATCGCGATCGCTTCCTGCGACACGCCCTCCATCAGGTCGCCGTCGGAGGCGAGCACATAGGTGTGGTGATCGACGATCTTCTTGCCGAACTCGGCGGCGAGCATCTTCTCGGCGAGCGCCATGCCGACCGCGGTCGAGATGCCCTGGCCGAGCGGACCGGTCGTGGTCTCGATGCCCTTGGTACGGAAATTCTCGGGATGGCCAGGGGTGAGCGAGTCTACCTGGCGGAATTGCTTGATCTGGTCCAGCGTCATCTCGGCATTGCCGGTCAGATACAGCAGCGAATAGAGCAGCATCGAGCCGTGACCGGCCGAGAGCACGAAGCGGTCGCGGTCCGGCCAGGCGGGCGCGGCGGCGTCGAATTTCAGGAACTGCGTGAACAGCACCGTGGCGATGTCGGCGGCGCCCATCGGCAGGCCGGGATGGCCCGATTTCGCCTTCTCGACAGCGTCCATCGAAAGGCCGCGGATCGCGTTGGCCATACGGGAGTGATCGACCTGCGTCATGTCTGAAATCCGTCTGAAATGAGGCGCTTGGCGATGCACGCCCGCGCGGGAGGAGCCTGGCGGCCACTGAAGGTCGGGGCTGGGATAGCACCTCGGTTCCGGGAGTCCAAGGCAGTCAAACGCGGATTTGGCCGCAAAAGTTGCCTCTGTGGAGATCGCTTTTCCACCGGGCTCGCGCGTGGGAGCAACGGTCGAATTGGGACGAGCTCCATCCGATCTATCGGTGCATAGTTTCGCGGCGACGTTGCGCTTCCCTAGCTTGCCACGTAAATTTCTGCTTCTAACCGCTTGCCGAACCGAGTCTTTTGCCGGGCGGCAAGCCCCAGGAAAAAGGCCACTGGGCAAAGGCCGCCAGGTTCCACCGCTGACTGCAATGAACGATCGCGTGTCCAACAGTTCCGCCATGACGGAGTCCTCCGCGGTCGAGATCGAGATCGCGACCCGCAGGCTGATGGCAGCGCTCGACGCGCTCGAAAGCGCGGTGGAGCGGCGGCGCGATGCCGATCGCGACGAGAACGAGCTCGCGGCGCGGATCCAGGCCCTCGGCGCCGACCGCTCGCGCCTCGCCGACGAGCTCGACGGCGCGCTGGTGAAGGCGCGCAAGCTCGAGCGCACCAATCGCGAGATCTCCGACCGGCTGGATTCCGCGATCGTCACGATACGCTCGGTGCTCGATACCGGAGAGGACGGATGAGCCACATCAACGTCACCATCAACGGCCGGCAATACCGCATGGCCTGCGAGGAGGGCCAGGAGGTGCGGCTGCTCAAGCTCGCCGAAAGCCTGGAGACACGGATTCAGTCGCTGCGCGGAAAATTCGGCGAGATCGGCGATGCGCGCCTCACCGTGATGGCGGCGCTGACCGTCTGCGACGAGCTTGTCGACGTCGGCAACCGTGTCCGCGCCCTGGAGCAGGAGTTGACCGAGCTTCGCGATTTCCGCAATGCCGCCGTCGAGCGCGCCAGGATGACGCAGACCGCGGTAGTGAACGCCCTGAACGCCGCCGCCGAACGCATCGAGAAGTCGACCCAGGTCCTGAACCGCACCGTCGGCAACGGCATCGCGATCGGCTAGGGGGCTGCCGCGCGGCCTGCGCAAGCGCCTCGTCCTTCGAGACGACCGCTCCGCGGTCTCCTCAGGATGAGGCTGACCGACAGCTTTGCCTATAGAATTGCTGCCAAGCGCTCAGTCCTCATCCTGAGGAGCCCGCAAAGCGGGCGTCTCGAAGGATGGCCACAGCCCCACTTCACGCCACTGGCGATTCGTCAGTATCGTTGTTACATTGGCTCCGCGAGGCTGCGACGCGCGTCAGGAGCCATATATCCCCGGGGCCTTATCGATCCTTTAGGGAACTGTCCCTGGCCGGGCCCGTGGGCCCGGACATATGGTGCCCACCTACTTTCGTAGGGAACTCCGGGATCGAGTGCTTCAACGGCGTACGCGGCTTCGCACTGTTTCTTCCTTCTGGTTCGTGCCTGTCGAATTGCGTCCCCGACACGCCTGCGGTTCAATCAATCTCGGTGTCATGCCCCGCGAAAGCGGGGCATCCGGTACGCCGCGGCGTCGAGGTCTAGCACTGGCGTCTCTGGAATACTGATCGTCCGCCCCAGTGCGCAAAGGCGCACAAGGCGGACGATGACGGCGGAGCAAGGCTCTGTCTTCGGGGGAAAACGCACATGCCTGCTTCCAAAGCCGAACTCCGCGCCAAAGCTCTCGCGGCGCGTGACGCGCTGAGCGAGAAGAAGCGCGCCGCCGCCGCCGCAAAGCTCGCCAAGCGCGGGCTGCCGTTCGACCTGCTGCTCGGCAGCATCGTCTCCGGCTATTCGCCGATCCGCAGCGAGATCGATCCGATGCCGCTGCTCACGAGGCTCGCGGAGCAGGGGGCCAGGCTGGCGCTGCCTTGCGTCTCCGCGCGCGGGCAGTCGCTGATCTTCCGCATCTTCCATCCGAACGATCGTCTGATGCTGGGCCCGCTCGGCATCCCTGAGCCGTCGCCGGCGGCGGCTGAAGTCATTCCGGACGTCATGCTGACGCCGCTCGCGGCGTTCGACCGTCTCGGCCACCGCATCGGCTATGGTGCGGGGCATTACGATTTCACCTTCGCGCATCTGCGCAAGACCAAGAACATCGTCGGCATCGGGCTCGCTTTTGCAGCGCAGGAGATCAAGGCGGTTCCGGCATTGGCCCACGACGTGGCGCTGGATTATGTGCTAACGGAATCGGACGTGTTCGATTTCCGGAGTTCTGAAGTTGCGCATTCTCTTCGTGGGTGATGTCGTCGGCCGCAGCGGCCGCAATGCCATTGCCGAATATCTGCCCGGCTTGGTCAAGGACTGGTCGCTCGATTTCGTCGTCGTCAACGGCGAGAATTCGGCCGGAGGCTTCGGCATCACGGAAGCGATCTATCAGGAGTTTCTCGATGCCGGCGCCGATGCGGTGACGCTCGGCAATCACTCCTGGGATCAGCGCGAAGCCCTGGTGTTCATCGAACGCGCCGAGCGGCTGGTGCGTCCGGCGAACTATCCGCGCGGCACGCCCGGCCGCGGTGCCGCTCTGGTCGAGACCAAGAACGGCAAGCATGCGCTCGTCGTCAACGCGCTCGGCCGCGTCTTCATGACTCCGTTCGACGATCCCTTCGCCGCGCTGGAGCGCGAGTTAGGGGCCTGCCCGCTCGGCGTTGCCGCCGACGCCATCGTCGTCGATTTCCATTGCGAGGCGTCGAGCGAGAAGCAGGGCATCGGCTTCTTCTGCGACGGCCGCGCCAGCCTCGTCGTCGGCACCCACACCCATGTGCCCACCGCCGATCACCAGATCCTCTCAGGCGGCACCGCCTACATGACCGATGCCGGCATGACCGGCGACTACGATTCCATCATCGGCATGCAGAAGGAAGAACCGCTGCGGCGGTTCACATCGGGAATTCCGTCAGGCCGGTTCGAGCCGGCCGCGGGCGCTGCAACGCTCAGCGGCGTGGCGGTCGAGACGGACGACGCGACGGGGCTTGCGCTCAGGATTGCGCCGGTGCGCGTCGGGGGAAGGCTGGAGCCGGCAACGCCGAAATTCTGGTTGAGCTGACGGCAAGTTCGGCTGTCTCAGGCCGCCGCGCGGACGGCCTGCCAGAGCTCGAGCACTTCATCACGCGCGATCCCGCGCGTGATGAAAACGATGCGCGAGCGGCGATCGCTGTCGGGCCAGTCACCAAGCGCGACCGGCGGATGGAAGACGTGGTGCACGCCGTGGATCACGATCGGCGTCGGCTCCCCACGGAGATTGAGAATTCCCTTTACTCGCAGCAGGTCCTCTCCGCGCGCGTTGCGCAGATAGGAAAGCCAGTGCGTCACCGCCATCCAGTCGAGCGGCTCGTCGAACGCTAGCATGAAGCTGGCAATCGACGCATCGTGATCATGATGGCCGTGGTCATGGTGCGCGTGATGATCGCGATGCGATTGACCGGCATGCGTATGGGGTTCCGCGAAGGCCCGCTCGTTGAGCCACCGCTCTACGTCTATCCTCTTCAACTCGGGATCGATCAGGCCGGCACCGAATAGCCGTGCGGGATCGATCTCGCCATGACTGACGCTTTCGATTCTGGCCCCGGGATTGAGCCGCCGCAGGCGTAGCTCCAGCGTCGCGATGTTCTCGACCAGATCGCTCTTGGTGATCAGCAGCCGGTCGGCCAGCGCCACCTGCTTCACCGCCTCATATTGCCGATCGAGCTGATGCGGCGCGTTGATGGCATCGACCGTGGTCACGACCGTGTCGAGCCGCAGGAAGTGGGAGACGAGGGGATTGTTGAGCAGGAGCTGCACGATCGGCGCGGGGTCGGCAAGACCGGTGGTCTCGACCAGGATACGCCGGAATGGCGGAATCTCGCCGCGGTCGCGCTTCACAAGAAGGCTTCGCAGCGTCTCCTCGAGATCGCTGCGGATGGTGCAGCAGATGCAGCCACTTGCGAGCACGGCGACCTCGCCATCGACGCGCTCGACCAGAAGATGATCGAGACTGACCTCGCCATACTCGTTGATGATAACGGCGCTGTCCTTCATACCGTCGTGGCGCAGCAGGCGATTGAGCAACGTCGTCTTGCCGCTGCCGAGAAAGCCGGTGATCAGCGAAACAGGAAGTCGCTGCGCGGATTTGTCGCCTTCAAATAGGCTCATTGGAATCACTCGCACCAACGGTCTTATTTTTGTCGCTGGACAACAACCTAGCGGAGGGGGAGGGTGGCAGAAATCATTTTAGAGTCCAGGCTTATCTGGGCCACAACCTGGGAGGGTGCAATGTCTAATGAGATCAACGACGTAGATCAAGATGCCAGCGGCGCCACGACCGACCGCCGGACCTTGCTCCGCACTGCGGGCATCGCTGGCGTCGCCGGCGCGGCGCTCGCCGGCTCGATGCACGGCAAGTTCTCGCTCGCGCCGATCAGCCAAGCCCAGGCACAGACTGCAGCCTCCATGCCCAAGAACGTCGACAAGCCATGGTGGCCCTCGAAATGGGGCAAGGATGACGAGGCTGGCGCATCCAACCACATCACCCCGGCGAAGGTCCTCGACGCGGCGAAATGGATCAAGGACGGCAAGATCTACAAGATCGGTCGCGTCTATGAGGCCGCGATGCCGCTGTTCGGCGCGCGCGTGTTCGCACTGCGTATTCCCGGCAGCCCGACTGGCGGACCGTTCGGCGACAACAAGCTCGTGTATCACGACGAGTTTCTTGCGACCGAGATCGGCCAGACCGGCACGCAGTTCGACGGTCTTGGTCACATCGGCATCCAGATGGGCAAGGAGGGCGACAAGAGCGAGATGCGATTCTACAACGGCTTCACAGCGGCCGAGATCAGCGACGCCTACGGCCTGAAGAAGCTCGGCATCGAGAAGCTCAAGCCGATTTTCACCCGCGCGCATCTGATCGACATGGTCGCGCTCAAGGGCGGCATGATGGATGCGGGGCAGGAGATCACCTCAGCCGATATCAAGGCGGCGCTGGCGAAGCAGAATATCCCCGAGAGCGACATCAAGCCCGGCGACGCGATCATGTTCCACACCGGTTGGGGCTCGCTCTGGATGAAGAACAACGATCGCTTCAACAGCGGAGAGCCGGGCATCGGCCTCGACGCTGCGAAATGGATCGTCGAGAAGGATCTCGCGCTGACGGGGGCCGACACCTGGGCAGTCGAGGTGGTGCCCAATCCCGACAAGACGCTCGCCTTCGTGGTTCACGCCGAACTGCAAACCAAGAACGGCATCCACAACCACGAGAACCTGATCTTCGACGAGCTGATCGCCGACAAGAAGTACCAGTTCGTCTATAGTTTCACCCCGGCCCCGATCAAGGGCGCTACCGGAAGCAACGGCTGCCCCATCGCGATCACATGAGAAAAGCGCATCGGTGCGGGCGGACGAGATGCCTGCACCGATGCACGATGTGCCGAACCAATGCTTGGAAAAGCCCGGGCTGCAGCGCGGAGCAGCTCTATCCCGGCGGAGACGACGGCAACGCGACGATGGTCTTTCAGAACAGGAGCATCACGCTCCTGTTTTGCCCGACGTGTCAAAATACGCCCATGACCTGCCGTCGCAAGCCATTGATTCCGCACGCCCCGGCTACTGTGCATGGGGTTGTTTTCGAGATTTTATGGTTTCAAGGACGCCTTCCCGCGGCCGTCAGCTCTGCCGGAAACCCATCCGGAAGGCGCCCCAGTGCTTGCCGCGAACCATGATCGGCGAGGACAGGTCCTTCATCAGCACGAACTGTCCGCCGCCCATGTCGCGGCGGTAGGTCTGCAGCAGGAACGGCTTGGTGTTGCCTGCGACCTTCTGCACCGCGCGATCGGTGAACAGGCGGCGGTTGCGGCAGTTGGCGTTATTCCAGACCGGGTCCTTGCCCTGCGGCAGGCGGTAGTTGGGATTGTGGGTCGGCAGATAGCCGCCCCTGGCCCAGGCGACGCAGAACACGATGCGGGGATCGGATTTCTGGATCGGGTCCTGGATCGCGGGCAGCACGCGGTCGGTGAAGTCGACGTAGTTGGTGAGGTACTGCTTCGGATCGGTACCGGGGATCTCGCGATAGGTCTCGTCCATGAGCCGGTCGAGCGTGATGTCGCCGCGGTCGATCGCGGCCTCGAATTCGGCCGAGATCCGCTTCGCGGTCTCGACGACGATTCGGATCAGCGGTGCGTCCGATGTCTCGACGCCGCTGTCCGCGATCAACGCGATCAGGCCTTCCGAGGTGTCGAGCAGCTTCGTCACCCGCTGATCGGCGCTTCTGAGATCGCGAGAGGAGAGGTCGACGCCCTTGGCGAGCTCGTTCAGCTCGCTGATGACGGTGTCGCAATGTCCGAGATTGGAGGTCGCCGCGCGCGTGACGCTGCCGATCTCCGCCTCCACGGAGGCAAAGCCCTGCTGGACCCGCGAGATGATGCCGGAGATCGCTTGCGCGCCTTCACCTGCGGTCTTCGCGCGCTGCGATGCGTCGCTGCTTTCGCCGATCAGGCCTTCGATCTGGCCGTCGAGATCGCGCACGGTGTCGGAGATCTGATGCGTGGCCTGGCGGGTGGCCTCCGCGAGGTTCTTCACCTCGCTTGCGACCACTGCGAAGCCGCGGCCGGCGTTGCCGGCGCGCGCGGCTTCGATCGTCGCATTCAGCGCGAGCAGATTGGTCTGCTTCGCGATCGCCTCGATCGAGCCGGAGACTTTCGCGACCTGCGCCAGCGCCGAGCCGACGGCGCTGAGGCGCGTTTCGATGCGCTCCACCGCTGCGACCAGCTCGGAGATGTGGCTGACTGCGGTGTCGACGGCGCCGCGCGACTGCGCGATCTCGCCGACCGCGGCGGTCGTGGTCGTTTGCACCGCCTGCGATGCATTGGCGATGTCGTGGTTGGCCGAGACCATCGTCTCGGCCGTCTTCTGGAGGTGGTGGAACCGTTCCGACTGGTTCGCGACGCGGTTTGCGACTTCCTGAACGTTGCCGGCAATGTCGGCGAGTTCCACGCCGAGGCCGCCGATGCGGTCGGCGAGCTGATCAATCAGCCGTTCGGCCAGCGTGCGGTTGGAGCCGGTGTCCATGACGGCAAGTTGTGCGACGGACATGTTCGATGAGTCCTCCAGTCAGAGCCGTAAGCCGGCTCGCGGCGGCATTCCCATTCCAATCTCGATCTTAAGGGATGATTCGCGCCCGGCGTCTTGCCTGAGCGTGCACTACAGTTTGTAGGCCGTCCTGAATCCACCCCAGTGACGGCCCTGCACGCGGATCGCGACGTCGATCTCCCGCATCATGACGGTATTCCCGTTGCCCATGTCGCGCGCATAGCTCTGGACCAGATACGATCGCAGGTTGCGTGCGGCGGCCAACCCCGCCGGATCGTTGAATATCCGCCGGTTGCGGCTGTTGGCCGTGTTCCAGGCGACGTCGCCCGGCCGCTGCGGATGCGAATAGATCTTGTTGTGCACCGGCAGGAAGCCGTTGCGATCGACCATGGCGCAGAACGCCATGCGCGGGTCCTTCGCCAGGAATGCTTCCTGGAACGGCGGCAGGGCGCGGTCGGCCCAGTCGAGATATTTCGTACGGTATTGCTGGGGGTCGGTTCCGGCGATTTCGACATAGTCGGTATCGAAGAGGTCGTCGATCTTGACCTCGCCGCGCGCAACCGCCTGTTCGAATATCTTCGTCAGCGCATTGCCCGCCTCCATGGCGCGGGTGACGAACTCGGTGTTCTCCTCGTGGATCGACCAGAGCCTGTCCTCGATCCTTTCGCGGAGCTCGGCATCGGGGCTGGCGAATTGCGCGCGGGCACCGGCCTTGGATTGCTCGATCACGCGCAGACGGCAGGCGCCGACGTTTTCGAGCGTGCCTTCGATCATCGCTTGCGGTGTGAGCCGACCTGCATCCGCGCCGCCGATCAACACGCCGTCCATCGAGATTTCATAGACCGGCATCACGCCGCGCGCGCTCTCGAACTTGAGGTGGCAGGGCAGCCGTTCCGTCTTGCGGCGATCGTCGTGCTCGCTCTGGCGGAGCAGCACGGCGCAGCGCGATTTCAGCTTTTGAGCAAAAGTCGTGACGGCCTTGCCGGCGCTGGCGACGTTTTCGCCGTGGCTCTCGGCCGCCTTGGTCGCGGCGTCGATTTCGGCCGCGCTCTCGCCGACCGCGACGATGAACTCCGAGGCGCTGGCGGCATTGCCGGAGACTTCGCTGGTGGTGGCGTTCTGCTCGGCGACCGCGCCGTTGACGGTTTCGAACACGGGGCGGATCGCCTCGATCGCCTGCGAAATGCGGTGCACGGCATCTGCGGAGCCGGCGGCGTCGCGCTGGAGCGCGTCGATCTTCTTCGTGATCTCTTCCGTGGCGCCTTGCGTCTGCACCGCGAGGGCCTTGACCTCGGTCGCGACGACCGCAAAGCCCTTGCCGGCGGCACCCGCACGCGCGGCCTCGATGGTCGAGTTCAGCGCGAGCAGCGTCGTCTGCCGCGCGATCTGGGCGATCAGATTGACGACGTTGCCGATGGCGGCAGAGGATTCGCGCAAGCGGTCGACATTGGCACGGGCTTCCTGCGCCGCGGCACTGGCCTCGTCGGCAAGCTTGCCGGCTTCGCGGACCTGGGCCCCGATGCCGAGGGCGGACTGGGTGAATTTGTCGGCGGCATGGGCGAAGGTGGAGGCGTTCGATTGCGCGGCATTGGTGCGGCCGGTCAGGGCGTCGGTGCGGTCGCGAATGGCGGCAAGCGTCGTCGCGGTCGCCTCGGCGCCGCCGGCCACCGAATTGGCGGCGCGCTCGAGCTGGCGGATCATGGCGCCGAGCTCGAGTTCCAGCAGTTCGAGGATTTCCCGGGCCGAATCAGTTTGGGCCGCGGCCACGAGATCGGAATGGGCCGCCGGCTGCGCAGCCTGCGGGGCTGGTGCAGGCGCAGCCGCCTCCGGCAGACGCTTCCGAAATAGTCCGAACGCCATCACGTCTCTCTTGTCGTGGAACGGGTGGACGCTATTTTCGCAGTCCGGAATGAAATCAGGGTTAACGATGCCCGACCTCTAGGCACGAACCATTACGGCGGCTACCTCTACAGTGCTACCTTAGGGCACCAGAGCCCTTTGATTCCGGTGGGCCGGCGGCCTATAAGGCCGCGCTTCCCACCCCATCGGCGAACACCTCCAAAGACCATTCAAGAGACCACGCATGGCCGGACATTCCCAATTCAAGAACATCATGCACCGCAAGGGGCGGCAGGATGCGCAGAAGTCGAAGCTGTTCGGCAAGCTGGCGCGGGAAATCACGGTCGCCGCCAAGCTGGGCACGCCCGACCCCAACATGAACCCCCGCCTGCGAGCCGCCATCATCGCGGCGCGCCAAGAGAACATGCCGAAGGACAATATCGAGCGCGCCGTCAAGAAGGCGCTCGGCAATGAGGGCGAGAACTATGACG
Source organism: Bradyrhizobium sp. NDS-1 (assembly GCF_032918005.1). Taxonomy (NCBI): domain Bacteria; kingdom Pseudomonadati; phylum Pseudomonadota; class Alphaproteobacteria; order Hyphomicrobiales; family Nitrobacteraceae; genus Bradyrhizobium; species Bradyrhizobium sp. NDS-1. The sequence continues at coordinate 6,823,018 of NZ_CP136628.1, read as the reverse complement.
AGATCCGCTACGAAGGCTATGGCCCCGGTGGTGTCGCCGTCATCGTCGAGGCGCTGACCGACAACCGCAACCGCGCCGCCTCCGACATCCGCTCCTTCTTCACCAAATCGGGCGGCAATCTCGGCGAAACCGGCTCGGTCTCCTTCATGTTCGACCGTACCGGCATCATCGAATACGACCGCAGCGTCGCCTCCGATGACGCCGTGCTGGATGCCGCAATCGAGGCCGGCGCCGACGACGTGGTCTCCGGCGAGGGCGGCCACGAGATCTACGCCTCGACCGAAGGCTACCGCGACGTCGCCAAGGCGCTGGAAGCCAAGTTCGGCGAGCCGCGCAAGGCCGCTTTGATCTGGAAGCCGCAGAACACGGTCGCGGTCGACGACGAGACCGGCGAGAAGCTGCTCAAGCTGATGGATTTGCTCAACGAGCACGACGACGTCCAGCAGGTCTACGCCAATTTCGAGGTGTCGGACGCGCTGATGGCGAAGATGGGCGGCTGATGCCGCTCTCGTGTCCCGGACGCGCTGCAGCGTGAACGCGGCCGCGCAGAGCCGGGACCCCCCACTCCCCTGTTACTTCCGTTCTGTTTCTGTTTCCCCCGCGACGGCCAGCCGCTATCACTGGCCCATGACTGCGCTCCCGATTCGTGGCCCCGTTCGCATCATCGGCATTGACCCCGGCCTGCGCCGCACCGGCTGGGGCGTGATCGAGACCGAGGGCAACCGCCTGATCTACATCGCCTGCGGTTCGGTGGAGCCGCCGGACGATCTGCCGCTGGCGAGCCGGCTGCTCGCGATCCATGAAGGGCTCGCGGCCGTGCTCGCGAATCATCAGCCGATGGAAGCCGCGGTCGAGCAGACTTTCGTCAATAAGGATGGCGTTGCGACGCTGAAGCTCGGCCAGGCCCGCGGCGTCGCCATGCTGGCGCCCGCGATGTTCGGCATCCCGGTCGCCGAATACGCGCCGAACCAGGTCAAGAAAACCGTGGTCGGCGCCGGTCACGCCGACAAGCAACAGATCGCGATGATGCTGAAGATCCTGCTGCCCAAGGCCGAGCCGCCGTCCGCGGATGCCGCCGACGCACTCGCCATCGCCATCACCCACGCCCATCACCGCCAGAGCACCGCGCTCAGGCTGAAGGTGGTGGGGATATGATCGGCAAGCTCAAGGGCCTGATCGATTCCTACGGCGAGGATTTCGTCATCCTCGACGTCGGCGGCGTCGGCTATCAGGTGCATTGCTCCTCGCGCACCTTGCAGCATCTGCCCTCGCCGGGCGAAGCCGCCGTGCTGTCGATCGAGACCTATGTCCGCGAGGACCAGATCAAGCTGTTCGGCTTTCGCACCGATCAGGAGCGCGAATGGTTTCGCCTGCTTCAGACCGTGCAGGGCGTCGGCGCCAAGGTCGCGCTCGCGGTGCTCGGCACGCTGGCGCCGTCCGATCTCGCCAATGCCATTGCGTTGCGTGACAAGGCGGCGGTGGCGCGGACGCCCGGCGTCGGCCCCAAGGTCGCCGAGCGCATCGTCACCGAGTTGAAGGACAAGGCGCCGGCCTTCGCCAATGTCGATCCGGCCGTGGTGCATCTCGCCGGCGCCGTCGATGACCAGCGCGCGCCGCGCCCCGTGGCGGATGCGATCTCTGCATTGGTCAATCTCGGCTATGGCCAGCCGCAGGCGGCTGCGGCGATTGCGTCTGCGTCGCGTAGTGCCGGTGAGAATGCCGAAACGGCACAGCTCATTCGTCTCGGCCTGAAGGAGCTCGCGAAGTGAGCGATCCCAAGGCCAACCGCATGGTCTCGCCCGAACGCCGCAGCGACGATGTCGGCGATACCGCGCTGCGTCCGCAATCGCTGTCCGATTTCGTCGGCCAGCAGCAGGCGCGCAAGAACCTCTCGATCTTCATCGAGGCGGCGCGCAAGCGCGGCGAGGCGCTGGATCACGTGCTGTTCGTCGGTCCCCCCGGCCTCGGCAAGACCACGCTGGCGCAGATCGTGGCCAAGGAGCTCGGCGTCGGTTTCCGCGCCACGTCAGGGCCTGTCATCGCCAAGGCCGGCGATCTTGCTGCGCTGCTGACCAATCTCGAAGAGCGCGACGTGCTCTTCATCGACGAGATCCATCGCCTCAGCCCGGCGGTCGAAGAGGTGCTCTATCCCGCGATGGAGGATTTTCAGCTCGACCTCATCATCGGCGAAGGTCCGGCCGCGCGCTCGGTGAAGATCGAGCTGTCGAAATTCACCCTCGTCGGCGCCACCACGCGCGCTGGCCTGCTCACCAATCCCTTGCGCGATCGCTTCGGCATTCCGGTGCGGCTGAATTTCTACACGATCGAGGAATTGGAGAGCATCGTCAGTCGCGGCGCGCGCGTGCTCAATGTCGGCATGAGCGCCGATGGCGCCAACGAGATCGCGCGCCGTGCCCGCGGCACGCCGCGCATTGCCGGCCGCCTGCTCCGCCGCGTGCGCGATTTCGCCTCGGCGGCCGATGCCGACAAGATCGACCGCAAGATCGCCGACCACGCGCTGAGCGCGCTCGAGGTCGACGCCGCAGGGCTCGACGCCATGGACCGGCGCTATCTCACGACCATCGCGATGAACTATGGCGGCGGCCCGGTCGGCGTCGAGACCATGGCCGCAGCACTGTCCGAGCCGCGCGATGCGATCGAGGACATCATCGAGCCCTATTTGATCCAGTGCGGCTACCTCCAGCGCACCCCGCGCGGCCGCCTGCTCACCTCGCACGCCTTCCGCCATCTCGGCATTGCCGAGCCCTCGCGCGATGCGGCGGCGCAGTTCGGCCTGTTCGGCACGGACCCGGCCGAGGACGACTGACTGCCGCAACCGGTGAACCCGCCGGGTCAATCCCATCACTAATCCGAACACGCGGCGATCTGAATTGCCGCTGACGCACACGGATTGGAGTGGGAAGAATGCGGACGACGGACGATACCGCTTTGCTCGAGGTCATCGTGGCCGCGCCACAGCTGCGCACGCCCGATGACACCGAGGCGTTCCTCGATCCGATGCCGGTCAGTGAGCTGGCGTCCATGTGGTGCGCGCTTCAGCGCGTCAGCCGGCGCGATCAGGCCGGCAGCGTCTGGGCCCTGAAACTGTATTTCGACCATCTGCCGCACCGCCGGCCGCAGGCAGCGCTCGATCTCGTGCTGGAGGTGCTCAAGACCGAAGCCGACAAGCCGACGGTGATGCAGCTCAACGACAAGTTCCTGCTGTCGCTGCTCTATGCACATGGCGAGGCGATGATCGCGCGCATCGAGCACGAGGCCGGGCACAATGACCGGTTGCGTTGGCTCCTCGGCGGCGTGCCGATCGCGCCCGACGATCCCCTGATGTTGCGCCTTGCAGAGCATGCCGATAGCGAGGCCTGGCAGGCCGACCATTTGGCCCAGCGCACGCCGCGCCATCCGCTCGATTGCGCCAGCATGTCGATTGCCGAACTCGCCGGCGCCTGGGTCGAGCAATATTCCAAATCCGATCGCGACCGGGACGACAATCTGTTTGCTATCATGGATTTCGAGCGCGACCTGCGCGAGGAGGATCCCGACGGATTGATCGACCTGGTCCTGGAGATCCTGAAGATCGAGGCCAACCCCGTGCTGCTGTCGCTGCTGGCCGCAGGTCCCCTCGAAGACGTGATCAACGCCGCCACGATCGACCGCATCGAGCGCGAGGCGCGTGTCAACGAACGCTTTCGCGATCTGCTCGGCGGTATCTGGTACTACCGCGCGCCCGAGGCGTTGAAGGCGCGGCTGGATGCGTTGATCGGCGAAAGCCGCTGGTAATGTTCGTGCAGGTCTCTGCACGAGGATGCTGACGGCCTGCACCAGCGCACCCCAATTCCGCTCCAATCGGATCGCATCGAGGCTGCATCAGAAGCGAGCTTCCATGATCACGCGCCGTCATTTCATCCGTTCCATCGGCGGGCTGTCCGCTCTCGGCGTCTCGACCGCCGCCTATGGCGTCGGCATCGAGCCGGTGCTGCGGCTTCGCGTCACCCGCTATCATCCGAAGCCGCGGCAGTGGCCGGCGGATTTTCCGCTGAAGATCGCCGCCATCGCCGACATCCATGCCTGCGATCCCTGGATGTCGCTGGGGCGGATCGAAGGCATCGTCGAGCGCACCAACGCGCTGAACGCCGATCTCATCGTGTTGCTCGGCGACTATGTCGCCGGCCTCCATCACGTCACGCGGTTCATTCCGTCGCGCGAATGGGCGCGGGTGCTCGCCGGCCTCAAGGCGCCGCTGGGCGTCCATGCCGTCATGGGCAATCACGATTACTGGGACGACAAGCCGGTGCAGCGCGCGGGGCACGGGCCGACCATCGCGCATCGGGCGCTGGAGGCGGCCGGCATCCCCGTCTACGAGAACGATGTCGTGCGCCTTTCCAAGGACGGCCGCCCGTTCTGGCTCGCCGGCCTAGGCGATCAACTCGCCTTCCTGCCGGCGCGGCGGTTCCGCAGCATGGCGCGCTTCGGCGCCGACGATCTCAACGCCACGCTCGCCAAGGTCACCGACGATGCGCCGGTCATCCTGCTCGCGCATGAGCCCAACATCGCGCCGCTGGTGCCCGCGCGCGTCGCGCTGCAACTGTCCGGTCATACCCATGGCGGCCAGGTCCGCCTGCTCGGCTGGTCGCCGGCTGTCTCGCCCAAGAATGGCCTGCGGCTCGCCTACGGGCATTTCCGCCTGAAATGCGATCTCATCGTCTCCGGCGGCCTCGGTTGCAGCATCATGCCGGTCCGCGTCGGTGTGCCGCCCGAGATCGTCGAGGTGACGCTGGGACGCGCCACGTCGGTTGTGTCCTGACCCGCTTGCGCGGCCGGCCGTTTTTGCGCAAAACGGGCCGGTGATCGACAAGCGAAGAGGCTCGCGACGTGACTGCCCATCTCGACGGCGAGATCCGCGACGGCCGCCACCACATGCAGGTCCGCGTCTATTACGAGGACACCGACTTTTTGCAGCTCGTCTATCATAAAGACGGAATATCAGAATTGTTCGGTTCGACTTGATGGCGGAGCCCAGCGAAATTACTTCACTCGATGGTGAGCTTCGCGATGGCGCTCACCACATGAAAGTGCGTGTGTTCTACGAAGATACGGATTTCAGTAAAGCCGTGTATCATGCGAGCTATCTTAGATTTATGGAACGGGGTAGAACAAACTTCTTAAGATTGCTCGGGACAGATCAGCGCGCGCTTTTTGAGGATACGGAACGAGAAGCCCCGTCCGGCTTTGCATTTGTAGTGCGCTCCATGCAGATCGATTTTCTGAAGCCTGCCTTCATGGACGACATCCTTGATGTCGTGACCCAGCCTGATCAAGTCAGAGGCGCGTCTATTACACTGCTACAGCGGTGCAAACGCGATAACGAGCTAATTGTCGAAGCGCGCGTGAGAGTGGCGTTTGTAAGTAACGGAAAAGCGCAGCGCATACCGCGCGCGCTTCGGCTCGCGATGGGCGCTGCTAATCACTAAGGCGTTTATTAGTCGGCGATCTGTTCAAGCTTCTCAAGCAGCGCAAGGTGATCTGCGGAAGTTATCGGCGCTTGGCTGTAGAAGACGTTTTTGGAGAACGGCACTCCTAAGCGTCGCTCTAGCGAAAAACGTACAGGTCGGCGACGGGTGCCCAGGCCGCTTACATCGGTTTCAAAATTGAAGCCGATTGGCCTATATTCGGCCCGTGTCTGCGCTCGAAGCGTTTGTTCGATCGTAGTCGTTACTCGCTGCGGTGGCGCGATGACTGAATCGAGGGCTTTGCCCGATCGAACAATTAAACTACTTTCGTAATGCATTTCAGGCTCTAGGACTCTGGTTTCGATGTAGCCGAAGTCCTTTGTCATCATTGCAAAAAGATCAGCTATGAAGTCTTGGAGTGTTTGAGTACTGCACCGTCCAGACACAATGATGCCGTCACCATAAACGCTAAGCTCGTTGATCTGAATTCCCTGAAATTTGCCCATTGCAAAGGTTTGCGCGTCCTTTTGTAGGTCATCCGCGCTCGGAGACTTTAAAAAGGAATACGTTTGAATAACTCGTTGAGCTATCTCGGGTAGGTAGCCGCTTCCTTCCCGGCGAACAAAGTTCGTCAGATAAACAATCCTTGAAACGTCATAGCCAATCAGTTCCACGTTGCACCCATCAATCCGTTTTGCTTTGGCGTTTGCTTTGGCGGTGGCACGTCAGCGTCATCTAATATGCTGGCACGCGGGCGCTGTTTAGGCGCAGGGGATGTCAGAGCTGATTCCGGTTCGTCGATAAGCGCACGCTCGGAGGGTTTTGCATCCGTCGCGCCCCTTACGAAAATCCTTCTTAGTTCGCTCACTTGGTCACTCTTGTTCTCAATGATGTATTCGCGGATTACGTCTTCAGCGGGTTCTATGACTACTCGAATTCGTGCATCGAGCGCCGCCGCGAGACGGCGAAGTGTATTAAATGACCAGTTACGATAGTCGGCGCGTTCGACGCGCGAGATTGCGGGCTGACCTGTTTGTAGTTCGTCTGCGACTTCTTTCTGACTTAGCCCGCGACGCTTCCGTAGCTCAATTAGTTGTTTGGCAATTAGAGCGGAGCTCTCAGCAAGGAAGAACGCTTGTCGATAAGAGCGGTCACCTTGCAGCTTCTCCAGTAGGCGAAGATCAATGGAGGATAAGTGAATTGACATGGGTTCCACCTTTCATGAGCGCTTCGGCTTCTTTCTTGCGAGACATTGCTAACTTGTAAGCGCGTTGTTGCTCCTGCGGTGATCCCTTCTTGTGGATTCTGAAGACAACGATGGAATCCTTGTAGGGCGCGTAGAGGATCCGAATTTGCTTGCGCTCAACCCTGAGGTTCATCTGCCAAAGGCCACCCTTACCTTTACCTAAAGCCTTGACCTGATAGCCCAGCGGAGACGGTCCCCGCCGGTGGAGTTCAAGCAATGCCACGTCAATGTCCGGCTTCGCCTCGGGAAACTCTTCAGTTTCGTCGGGGTAGACGGAAGCCGGCCATTGCTTAAGTTCATGCGGCATCAAATATCACATTTTTGTTCTACCCGCAAGAAGGCGTGCGAGCGACATATATCAATTTTGTTATAAGGGCAACCGCTAACGGCTAAGGAATTAAGGTTAAAAAGGCAAAGCCTTCGGCAACACTACAGGTTGCATGGAGTGGCAGACAATTAAAACGGTAGAGCGCTCCATTACCAATGGAGGGCTGTCGCGCTCAAATCTACGTCGGCTGATCGGGGCTGTTGCTGACGCCCCAAGGCTGGTCGCCCGCCTTGGAGAAAAGAAAGTGTATTCCGCCGTCTTCAAGGGCGCGCCGAATAGCCGTCAGGTTATTCGAAATAGGCACCCGGCGCCCCGCTTCGAAATCGCGAAGCGTGCTGCTCGAAACCTTCGCCTTGGTCGCCAACTCTTCTTGGGACCAATTCAACCACGCTCGCGCTGCCCGACATTGCTCCGGCGACATGCGAGCTTTCTACTAAGATATTGAATTTACGTCAAAATTCACCTTTTTCGAGAACATCAGTGGAAAAAACTTAGGTTAGTGAATATCGTTGACGCAGAGGGAGCGCGTCCGATGCCCACCGGAAGATACCGTAGAACCCCAATATCCGCAGTCATGCGTCCGCTCGCGCACGATGACCCGCGAAATATTTTTACCCAATCCCATTTTGAGGACGCATGGTGTGCGCTCGCGGGAGCTATCGGTCGCCAAATGGCGGACGAAGAAGCGCAACAAGCAATCCGAGAAATTCGGGCGAGATTAGCGGCGCATGAAGCGCAAGCGGTAAAGAAGCGAAGGACGAAATCACGCAGCTCGTTGCTTCCAGCGCCCAAGAAAAAATAGTGCCGCGCGCTGTTGCGATAGCGGCCGAACGGATTTTTCGGGGATCGTCTATCACGCCAACTATCTGCGCTACATGGAGCGCGGACGGACCAATCATCTCAGGCTGATGGGCGCCGAGCAGCAGGCGCTGTTCGATCAGGTCGAGACCGAGGGCGCGGGTTTTGCCTTCGTGGTGCGCTCGATGCATCTGGATTTCCTCAAGCCGGCGCGGATGGACGACGTGCTCGACGTCGTGACCTGGCCGATCGCGGTGAAGGGTGCCTCCATCATGCTTGCGCAGGAGGTGAAGAAGGGTGAAGACGTGCTGGTGAAAGCCGAGGTGCGTGTCGCCTTCATCAGCGGCGGCCGGGCCCAGCCGATCCCGAAATCGATCCGGACCTTGATGAAGGCCGATCTGGTTTCGTGATCGCCCGATTGGGGACGGCCTCTCGACTCCGCAGCATGTGGCGATAGATTGCGCTTCCGCCAACCCATGAGGCTCATCATGTCGCGCCCGCCGCTTCCGCCCTTCACCCGTGAGACCGCCGCGCAAAAGGCGCGCATGGCCGAGGACGCCTGGAATTCGCGCGATCCGGTGCGCGTCTCGCTCGCCTATACCGAGGACAGCCGCTGGCGCAATCGTTCGGAGGTTTTTCAGGGTCGCGAGGCCATCGTCGCCTTTCTCACCCGCAAATGGGAGAAGGAGCAGGACTACCGCCTGATCAAGGACCTCTGGTCCTTCGACGAGAATCGCATCGCCGTGCGCTTCCAGTACGAATGGCACGATGCCGGCGGCCAGTGGTATCGCTCCTACGGCAACGAGCAATGGGAGTTCGACGAGCACGGCCTGATGAAGCGGCGCGAGGCCTCGATCAACGATATTGCGATAGCTGAGAAGGATCGACGATTTCATTGGGCCGCGCCGGGGCCGCGGCCGGCGGATGTGGCGGGGCTGGGCAGCGATCCGTTCTAGAATTTCGCCGGCGAGCACCCTGCACCCTCTCCGCCTTGTGGGAGCGGGTGGCTCGTCGCGCAGCGGCGAGACGGGTGAGGGGTATCTCTCTTCACGAGCAGTCCAGCGAGTGGGTAGAACCCTCGTCCGGCGCTTCGCGCCACCTTCTCCCGCAAGGGAAGAAGGGAAGGGAGCGTGCCGTTCGCTAGACGCGCCGCGTCAAGAACCGCGCGATCGCCCCACCCAGTTTCGCGTTGTCCATCGGCTCCGCCAGCGATGCCCTTGCCGTGGCGACGATGTCATCCGGCGCCTTGCCGTCGCGTAGGTCGCAGCACACTTGCGCAAACGCCACGTCGAACTCGGGATGCGGCTGCACGGTCAGCGTGGTGCCGTTGGCGTAGAGCAGGCCGGCATGTGGCGTAAATTCTGACGAGAGGATCGTGAGCGCGTCGTTCGGCGGCTCGATCACCTGGTCCTGATGCGAGGCGGCGATGGCGACTTCCTCGCCGGCAATGACGCCGTTCTCCGGCAGCACCTGATAGACATGCCGGCCGATGCCCCAGCCTTTCTCCGACTTGCGCACGGTGCCGCCGAGTGCCTGTGCGATCAGCTGATGGCCGAAGCAGACGCCGACCATCGGCGTCTTGTTGGCATAAGCGGCGCGTACGAAATCTTCCAGTGGCGCGATCCAGTCGAGCCCGTCATAGACGCCGGCCGCAGCGCCGGTGATCAGCACCGCCTTGAGCTGGCGCGGATCGGGAAGTGTATCGCCTTTCGGGATGCTGATGACATCCACCGTGACTTCGGGATCCTCGGCACGGACCATGCGCTCGAACATGTCCGGGAACGAGCCGTGACGCTCGCGATATTCTTGCGGGACGAGCCCGGTCTCGATGATGGTGATGCGTGCCATGTGCTGCCTGCGAGACGCGAAGGATACAGCAGGAATCGCAAGGCGTCCAAGTCAGCCGGGCGCAAAATCCGGTGTGGATTCGTGCTCGAGTTCGACGAGCGCCTTGCGCATCGTCTCCACCAGATCCAGCGCCACCGGTGAAGGACTGCGCTGCGCCGGGAAGACGGCGGAGAATTCGAAGTCGATGCGCGGCAGGAAGCGACGCGCGACCACGCCGCGGGTGGCGAATTCCGCTGCGGTGAAAGGATCGCAGATCGCGACGCCAAGCCCTGACGAGACCATGCCGCACATGATCTCCGACAACGTCGTCTCGACCCTGAGCACGCGGCGGACATCGTGACGGTGAAAGACCTGGTCAACGAGATGCCGGCTCGATGATCCCGCCGACAGCGAGATGAACGTCTCGCCCTCGAAATCCCGCGGCTCCAGAACCTCCTTTTCCGCGAGGCGATGACCGGTCGGCAGCACCGCGACGCGCGCGGGCGCCGGCAGCCGCAGACTTGGCAGGCCGGAATGGGCGATCGGCACCTCGGCAAAGCCGATGTCGCACTGGTTGTTCAACACCCAATCGACCACGATCGGCGAGATCACGCCGAAGAAGGCGAGGTTCAGGTTAGGTCGCTCCATCAGAAAGTGGCCGGCCAGCCGCGGCAGATAGCCGTTCGCCAGCGCCGGCAGCGCGGCGATGCGCAGCGAGCCGGTGCGGCGGCCACGGATTTCTTCGGCCGCCGCGGTGATACGTTCGAGGCCAACGAAGGAGCGCTCCACTTCCGTGTAGAGCGCCATGGCCGCGGCAGTCGGCACGAGGCCAGTGCCCCGCCGCTCGAACAGCTCCATCTTCAGCAGCGCCTGGAAGTCGCGCAGCAGCCGGCTGACCGCCGGTTGCGTCACCACCATCAGCTTCGCCGCCTCGGTGACGCTGCCGGTGAGCATCGTCGCGCGGAAGGCTTCCACCTGCCGCGAATTGATCCGCGCCATCTCGAGTCCATTCATAACATTCTGGCATGCAGAGGGTGCCATTATTCATTGGACGATGGAAGCCTGGTTCTGCGATCTTTTTCATCAGCGCTGGAGCCAGCCCGCTTTTTCGGCAGATTGGAGGGGTTCAAACCTCCAAATCGCGTCAAAACCCGCCGATCAGGGGCCGGAGCCCTGATCTGAGAGGAATTTGCGCGGAAGGAAATGCGGAAGGCGCCCCAGCCGGGGATTTGTCGGCACGTCACCTCATTCCGGTATGGAGATCGGTCCACATGACAACTTTTCGCCTTCTGACCGCGGTCAGCATCGCAGCGCTCATCGCCGTCCCGTCGGCCGCCTCGGCCCAGCAAAAGACGCTCTACATCGCCGGCTATGGCGGCTCGTTCGAAAAGACCATTCGCGATGAGGTGATCCCGGCCTTCGAGAAGGAGAACGGCGTCAAGGTCGAATACGTCGCCGGCAACTCCACGGACACGCTGGCCAAGCTTCAGGCGCAGAAGGGCAATCAGCAGATCGACGTCGCCATCGTCGATGACGGCCCGATGTACCAGGCGATCCAGCTCGGCTTCTGCAGCAAGCTCGAGGGACTGCCGGCCGATCTCTACGACACCGCGCGCTTCAAGGACGATCGTGCGGTCGCGATCGGCATCGTCGCGACCGGCCTGATGTACAACACCAAGGTGTTCAAGGAGAAAGGCTGGGCGCCGCCGACCTCGTGGAACGATCTGAAGGACAAGAAATACGCCAAGCAGCTCGTGATCCCGCCGATCAACAACACCTATGGCCTGGAGGCGCTGGTGATGCTGTCGAAGATGAACGGCGGCGGCGAGACCAACGTCGATTCCGGCTTCAAGATCTTCAAGGAAGAGGTCAATCCGAACGTGCTCGCCTATGAGCCGTCGCCCGGCAAGATGACCGAGCTGTTCCAGTCCGGCCAGGCCGTGATCGCGGTGTGGGGCACCGGCCGCGTGCAGAGCTTTGCCAATACCGGCTTCCCCGTCGATTTCGTCTATCCCAAGGAAGGCGCGGCGACGCTGCTGACGACGGCATGCCCGATCAACAAGCCAAACGCTTCGCCGCTCGCGGCAAGCTTCGTCAAGATGCTGCTCGATCCCAAGATCCAGCTCGTGCTGCTGAAGGATTACGGCTACGGCCCGGTGCTGAAATCGCTGGTGATCCCGCCCGACCTCGGCAAGATGGCCCCGATCGGCGAGCGCGCGGCAAAGCTCTACAATCCGGACTGGACCGTCATCAACGAGAAGCGCGAGGAGTGGACCAAGCGCTGGAATCGCGAGGTCGAGCGTTGATCTGATCGTCGCTAGCGGAGACAGCGCATGGCCTATCTCGAGCTCGATCGGGTCGCAAAACAGTTCGGCACGCAGACTGTGGTCGACGACTTCAGTCTGTCGGTGGGGAAGGGGGAGTTCGTCTCCTTCCTCGGCCCGTCCGGCTGCGGCAAGACCACGACGTTGCAGATGATCGCGGGCTTCCTCGACCCCACGCGCGGCGCGATCCGCCTGGAGGGCAAGGATCTGACCGCGATCCACCCGGCCAGGCGCGGGCTCGGCATCGTGTTCCAGAGCTACGCGCTGTTTCCGCACATGACCGCAGCGGAGAACGTCGCCTTTGGCCTCGAGATGCGCAATGTGCCGCGTAGCGAGCGGGCCGAACGTGTTCGCGCTGCGCTGGCGATGGTGGGTCTCGCGGGCTACGAGGACCGCCATCCGCGCCGCATGTCCGGCGGCCAGCAGCAGCGCGTGGCGCTGGCGCGTGCGCTGGTGATCAAGCCGAGCGTGCTCCTGCTCGACGAGCCGCTGTCCAATCTCGACGCCAAGCTGCGCGAGGAGATGCAGATCGAGCTGCGCCAGATCCAGCGCACCATCGGCACCACCACGATCCTGGTCACCCACGATCAGAACGAGGCGATGTCGCTGTCCGACCGCATCGTGGTGATGAGCCAGGGCAAGATCGAGCAGATCGGCACGCCGCAGGAGACTTACGAGATGCCGGCCTCGGCCTTCGTCTCGCAGTTCCTGGGCAAGACCAACGACTTTGCCGCGACGATCGATCGGACCGTCTCGCCGACACAATTGGTGGCGGGCTCCTGGCGCGCACCGGCGCCGGCCGGGTTTGGCGGCCCCGTGACCGTCAGCATTCGCCCCGAGCGGATCGGCTTTGGCGACGTCGGTCTCAGCGCCAAGATCGTCACGCGCATCTTCCAGGGCAATCACTGGCTGTTCCAGTGCGACAGCGAATGCGGCCCGGCGATCGTGGTCCGCCAGAACGACGGCCAGGCGCAGCCGGCCGAAGGCGACGCGGTTCGGCTGTGGTGGCGTCCCGAGGACATGAGCGTTCGCGCGAGGGCCGCTGCATGAGTACGGCCGCGGAGGAGGAGCGCAGCGTACGCGCGCCATGGGCCCTGACCGCGCCCGCCCTGTTGCTGTTCGTCGGCGTGCTGCTGATTCCGCTGGCGATGACGGTGATGCTGTCGTTCCACGATTGGGGTCAGTACAAGGGCATCGAGCCGGTCTTCATCCTCAAGAACTGGCACGAGATCGCGACCGATCCCTATTACGCGGAAATGTTCTGGCGGACGTTTCGCGTTGCGATCCTGACGACGCTGCTGACCGCGCTGCTCGGTGCGCCCGAAGCCTACATTCTCAACCGTATGAGCGGACGCTGGAAGAGCTTCTTCCTGCTGATCATCCTCGGGCCGCTCTTGATCTCCGTGGTGGCGCGCACGCTGGGCTGGGCGCTGCTGTTCGGCGGCAATAACGGGCTCGTCAACAAGCTCCTGATGTCGCTCGGCGTGATCGGCTCGCCGATTCCCTTCATGTTCACTGAAACCGGCATGGTGATCGCGCTCGCGCATGTGATGATGCCGTTCATGGTGCTGTCGGTCTGGGCGGCGCTGCAGCGGCTCGATCCGCAGATCGAGAATGCCGCGATGTCGCTCGGCGCGGGCCCCGCCACCATCATCCGCCGCATCATCATGCCGCAGATCATGCCGGGCGTGCTGTCCGGCGCCATCATCGTGTTCTCGCTTTCGGCCAGCGCCTTTGCGACGCCGGCGATCATCGGCGGCCGCCGGCTCAAGGTCGCTGCGACGCTCGCCTATGACGAATTCCTCAACACCTTGAACTGGCCGCTCGGGGCTGCGGTCGCCACGCTGCTGCTGGCTGCACTGGTGCTGATCGTCGTCGGCAGCAACGCGCTGATCGAGCGACGCTATGCGGAGGTGTTTCGATGAGACGGAACGGCCCGCTCGCGCTGATCTTCCACACCGTCTTCGTCATCATCATGGTGGCGCCGATCCTGGTGGTCTGCCTCGTCGCCTTCACTCCCGAAGGTTTCCTTTCGCTGCCGACCAACGGCTTTTCGCTGCGCTGGTTCAGGACGATCGCGAACTACCCGGAGTTCATTCACGCGTTCTGGGTCAGCCTCGGGCTCGGCGCGCTGTCGTCCCTGGTGGCGCTGCTGTTCGCGGTGCCGGCGGCGCTGGCGATCGCGCGCTATCGCTTCCGCGGACGTGATGCGCTCGCAGCGCTGTTCCTGTCGCCGCTGATGATCCCGCATGTCGTGCTCGGCATCGCCTTCCTGCGCTTCTTTACGTCGGCCGGTCTCGGCGGCAGTTTTGCGGCGCTGATCATCGCGCATGTCATCATCGTGTTTCCCTTTGCGCTGCGGCTGACCCTGGCGGCAGCGACCGGCATGGACCGCACGGTCGAGATGGCTGCGGTCTCGCTCGGCGCCGGCGGCTGGACCCTGTTCCGTCGGGTCACGCTGCCGCTGATCCTGCCCGGCGTCATCAGCGGCTGGGCGCTCGCCTTCATCCAGTCCTTCGACGATCTCACCATGACCGTCTTCCTCGCGGCACCCGGCACCGAGACGTTGCCGGTGCGCATGTTTCTCTACATCCAGGACAACATCGATCCGCTGGTCACGTCGGTCTCGGCCTGCGTGATCGCGATCACCATGACCGCCCTCATTCTGCTCGACCGCTTCTACGGGCTCGACCGCGTGCTCGCCGGCAAGGGTGGCGACGCCGGACGATAGGAGAATCTTATGTCAGGGGACTACGACGTCGCCGTCGTCGGCGGCGGGCTGCTCGGCTCCGCCATTGCCTGGGGCCTCGGCCGGCTCGGCAAGAAGGTGGCCGTGCTCGACGAGGGCGACATCACCAAGCGCGCCTCGCGCGCGAACTTTGCGCTGGTGTGGGTCCAGAGCAAGGGGCTCGGCATGCCCGCCTATACGGTCTGGACCGTACAGGCGTCACAGGCATGGAGCCGGCTTGCCTCCGAACTGAAGCAGCAGACCGGTCTCGACGTTTCGCTCCAGCAGAACGGCGGCTTTCATCTCACGCTCGGCGAGGACGAATTCGGCCAGCGCACCGAGCTCGTCAAGCGCATGCACAACCAGACTGGCGCGGCCGACTACAAGATGGAGATGCTGCCGGCCTCCGAGGTGAAGAAGGCGTTGCCGCTGATCGGGCCCGAAGTGTCCGGCGGCAGCTACTGCCCGCTCGACGGCCATGTCAATTCGCTGCGCACGTTCCGTGCGTTCCACACCGGCTTCAAGGCGTTCGGCATCGATTATCTTCCGGAGCGTCCGGTCTCGGCGATCAGCAAGAGCGGCGGCGAATTCCGCCTGACCACGCCGAAGGGCGAGTTGCGCGCCGCGAAAATCGTCCTTGCCGCCGGCAATGCCAACCAGACGCTGGCGCCGATGGTCGGCCTGTACGCGCCCATGGGGCCGACCCGCGGCCAGATCGTGGTGACCGAGCGCACCATGCCGTTCCTGCCGCACCCGCTGACCACGATCCGCCAGACCGACGAGGGTACGGTGATGATCGGCGACAGCAAGGAGGACGAGCTGGACGATCGCGCGCTGAAGCATTCGATCAGCGCCGTGATGACCGATCGCGCCCAGCGCATGTTCCCGCACCTGTCGCGGCTCAACGTGGTCAGGAGCTGGGCCGGCATCCGCGTCATGCCGCAGGACGGCTTTCCGATCTACGACCAGTCGGAGACGCATCCCGGGGCCTTCGTCGCCTGCTGCCATTCCGGCGTGACGCTCGCCTCCAACCACGCCTTCGAGGTCGCACGCATGGTGGCGCAGGGCGCGCTCGAGCCGGAGCTGGTCGGCGCGTTCTCCGCCAGGCGCTTTGGCGCTGCGGCCGCGGCGAACAACAGCGGCTACTAGAGATATTGAGGAAGCCAGATGTTTAGACGATCCGAACGGGACAAGCGCCCACAGGTGCAGATCTTTGTCGATGGCGTTGCCGTAGTGGCGCGCCAGGGCGATACCGTCTCCGCAGCCTTGCTGGCATCTGGCTGCGACGCGCGTCGCTCGACCGCGGTGAGCGGCGCGCCGCGTCTGCCCTATTGCATGATGGGCGTGTGCTTCGACTGCCTCGTCACCATCGACGGCGTCGGCAACCGCCAGGGCTGCCTCGTGCCCGTCGCCGAGGGCATGCAGATCGAGATCCAGAAGGGCAAGCGGGAGATCGGAAGATGAGTGTGACTCCCAAGCGCGAAGCCTATGACGTCGTGGTGATCGGTGCCGGGCCCGCGGGCCTGGCGGCCGCCGCGACATCCGCCGAAGCAGGATTATCGACGCTGCTGCTCGACGAGAATATCGGCCCCGGCGGCCAGGTGTTCCGTGCCATCGCCTCGACGCCGGTCACCGAGCGCGACCAGCTCGGCGCCGATTACTGGGCCGGTGCCGATCTCGTGCAGTCGCTGCACGCAAGCAAGGCCGAGGTCATTCATCGTGCCACCGTCTGGAGCCTCGATCGCAATCTCGATATCGCCGTGTCGATCGGCGGCGCGTCCGCCTTCGTCAAGGCCAAGCGCGTGATCCTCGCGACCGGCGCGCTGGAGCGGCCGTTTCCGATTCCCGGCTGGACGCTGCCGGGGGTGATGACCGCGGGCGCCGCGCAGACGATGCTGAAATCGTCGGCGCTCGTGCCCGACGGACGCACGGTCATCGCAGGGCAGGGGCCGCTGCTCTGGCTGCTCGCCGCGCAGATCCTGCGGCTCGGCGGCCGCATCGACCGCATTCTCGACACCACCGAGCGCGGCAATTACTTCGCGGCGCTCCCGCACGCCTTCGCCTTCCTGACCTCGCCCTATTTCGCCAAGGGTCTCTCGATGATGCGCGAGGTGAAGGCCAAGGTGCAGGTCGTCTCCGGCGTCACCGAACTCTCGGCATCCGGTGACGGCCTGCTCGCGAACGTGAGCTATGTCGCCGGCGGCAAGCGCGGAACCATTCCTGCCGATCTGCTGCTGCTGCATCAGGGCGTCGTGCCCAACGTCAATCTGGCGATGGCGGCAGGCGTCGAGCATCGCTGGGATGAATTGCAGTTGTGCTGGTCGCCGGTGCTCGATGCGAGCGGTAATTCGTCGGTGGCCGGCATCGCGATTGCCGGCGACGGCGCCGGCATCGGTGGCGCCAACGCGGCCGTGGTGCGCGGTCGCATCGCGGCACGCGCGGCGGTGGAGGCATTGGCGCCCGCGGCCGGCGCGAAGCTACCGTCGCTGGCAACGCTCCGTTCCGATCTCGCCAAGGCCGAGCGCGGCCGCGTCTTCCTCGACACGTTGTTTCGTCCTTCACCGCAGTTCCGTATTCCCGCAGGCGACACCATCGTCTGCCGCTGCGAGGAGGTCACCGCGAAGGACATTCTCGACGCGGTTGCGATCGGCGCGACCGGGCCGAACCAGCTCAAGGCCTATCGCCGCACCGGCATGGGTCCGTGCCAGGGCCGGCTCTGCGGTCTCACCGTCACCGAGCTGATGGCGCAGGCACGCGGCAAGACCCCGCAGGAGATTGGATACTACCGGCTGCGCGCGCCGGTGAAGCCGATCACGCTGGCCGAGCTCGCTGCCGTCCCGAAGAGCGAGGCCGACGTCAAGGCGGTGGTGCGCGGATGACCAGGAACGTGGATGCGATCGTCGTCGGCGGCGGCATCCACGGGTGCTCGACCGCGCTGCATCTGTGCCTTGCCGGCATGAAGCCGGTGCTGATCGAGAAGGACTATGCCGGCCGTCACGCCTCCGGCGTCAACGCCGGAGGCGTGCGCCAGCTCGCGCGGCACATCCCCGAAATTCCACTCTCGATCCGCTCGATGGGGATCTGGGAGAAGATTTCGGATCTCCTCGATGACGATTGCAGCTTTGAGAGCTACGGCCAGGTGCTGGTTGCGGAGAACGATGAGGAGCTCGCGGTCTGCCGCGCGCGTGTTGCTGAGCTCAATGCCCTCGGCTTCACCCATGAAGAGCTGATCGACGCGGCCGAACTGCGTCGTCTCGTGCCGGCGGTCGCCGAGACCTGTCCCGGCGGCGTGGTCTCGCGCCGCGACGGCGCAGCCAACCCGGCGCAGGCGACGACGGCATTCCGCCGCAAGGCCGAGCAGCTTGGCGCGACCGTGCGTGAGGGCGTGGCGGCCGGCAATATCCGGTACCGTGACGGCCTCTGGCATGTCGACGTCGGCCTGGACACCTACGCCGCGCCGGTGCTGGTCAACGCCGCCGGCGCCTGGGCCGGCAAGATCGCGGCCGCGCTCGGCGAGCCCGTGCCGGTCGAGACCGTCGCGCCGATGCTGATGATCACCTCGCGCGTGCCGCACTTCATCGACCCCGTCGTCATCCTTCGCGGTCGAAAATTGTCCTTCAAGCA
This sequence comes from Bradyrhizobium sp. NDS-1, assembly GCF_032918005.1. Classification (NCBI taxonomy): domain Bacteria; kingdom Pseudomonadati; phylum Pseudomonadota; class Alphaproteobacteria; order Hyphomicrobiales; family Nitrobacteraceae; genus Bradyrhizobium; species Bradyrhizobium sp. NDS-1. Next base: position 6,804,678 of record NZ_CP136628.1, on the reverse strand, counting down.
GTTCAAGAACGGCACCGTGCTGATCGGCGGCGGCCATCTGGCGACGCCCTATCAGGACCGCAACGAGACGGTGCTGGACTGGAAGAGCCTTGCGATCAGCGCCCGCACCGTGTTCGAGCTCTTTCCGGTGATGCGCAGCGCGACCATCGTGCGGGCCTGGGCCGGCATCGAGGCGAAGATGAAGGACGATATCCCCGTGTTCGGACCGAGCAGCCGTCACAAGGGCCTCTATCACCAGTTCGGCTTCTCGCTGCACGGCTTCCAGCTCGGCCCCGGCGCCGGTGCCGTCATGGCGGAGCTGATCGTCAACGGCGGCACCCAGACCCGCGTCAGCGATCTCGGCATCGACCGCTTCCATCCCACGACGCTCTAACAACACGAGGACATCATGAGCATTACCCGCAGCATCCGCACGCCGATCATGCACCGCGCCGTCGAGGCCAATGGCTTCGTCTTCCTCGGTGGCACCATCGCCGACGACACCTCGGTCTCGATGGGCGATCAGACCCGCAACATCCTCGGCAAGATCGCCGGCTATCTGAAGGAAGCGGGAACCGACAAGAGCCGCGTCGTCAGCGCCTCGATCTTCGTCACGGACCTCTCCAAGAAGAAGGAGATGGATGCCGCCTGGACCGAATTCTTCGGTGACAATCTGCCGACCCGCGCCACCGTGGGCGTCGCCGACCTCGGCGGCGGTGCTCTGATCGAGGTGGTGGTGACAGCGCTGAAGGGTTGATCGCAGGCCTATCGACGACAGCGCTTTCCGTGGCGCTGTCGTTCCCTCGAACCGCGGCTTGATCTAGCCCATTTGCGGGACTAGTTAGAGACCTCTCAATCAGGAGCTTCGCAGCCATGGATTTCACCCCGACCGCAACGCCCATCCGCCTTGCTCACGGGGAAATCCATGCCTGCCTCGATCATCCTGTCGAACCTCTCGCTGTCCACGCCTGACGGCCGTTCACTTCTTTCCGGCATCGATCTGACATTTGCGGCCGAGCGCACGGGGCTCGTCGGCCGCAACGGCGTCGGCAAGACGACGCTGCTTGCGTCGATCTTGGGGGAGCACGTTCCCCAGTCCGGCGGCGTTCTGATCGATGGCACCATCGGCCTGCTGCGCCAGGACGTGCAGCCGCGTGCAGATAGCACGGTGGCTGATCTGTTCGGTGTGCGCCACGCCCTGGAGCTGATGCGCCGTGCGGAGCGGGGCGAGGCCTCCGCTGACGACATCGCCGCGATCGACTGGACGCTCGAAGCGCGGCTTCAGGCCGCGCTGGCACGCCTCGGCTCCGATCCGTCGCCCGAGACGCAGCTCTCGCGCCTGTCCGGCGGCCAGATCACGCGCGTCCGTCTCGCCGCGCTGGTGTTTGCCGAGCCCGACTTCCTGCTGCTGGACGAGCCCACCAACAATCTCGACCGGGACGGACGCAAGGCGGTGGCCGATCTCCTCGCCGCCTGGCGCGGCGGCGCGATCGTCGTCAGCCATGATCGGGATCTGCTCGAAACCATGGATGCGATCGTCGAGCTGACGTCGCTGGGCGCAACCCGATACGGTGGCAATTGGAGCCGATACCGCGAGCAGAAGGCAATCGAGCTCGCTTCCGTCAGGCACGATCTCGCGCACGCCGAGCGGCGCCTGTCCGAGATCGATGGCAAAGCCCAGGAGGCCGCCGAGCGGAAACAACGCAAGGACAGCGGCGGGAAGAAGAAGCGCGCCAAGGGCGACATACCGCGCATCCTGGCCGGCGCGCGCAAGGACCGCAGTGAGGACAGCGGCGGAAAGATTGCGCAGATCGCCGAGCGGCGGCGTGCGGAAGCGCGCGAGGCCGTCGACACGGCGCGCCGCCGCATCGAGGTTCTTCAGCCGCTGTCGGTGAAGTTGCCGGCGACTGGTCTGCCGGCGGGCAAGGAGGTGGCTTGGCTCGACGGCGTCACCGCCGGCTATCGGCCGGAGCAGCCGGTCTTGCGTGATCTGTCGTTCACGATCGTCGGTCCGGAGCGCGTCGCGTTCGTCGGGCCCAATGGCTCGGGCAAGACGACGTTGCTGAAACTCATTGCCGGCGAGTTGCGCCCGTTCTCGGGCACCGTCCGGGTCAGATCCGACTTCGCGCTGTTCGATCAGAGAGTCAGCCTGCTCGATCCCGCCCTATCGATCCTGGAGAACTTCGGCCGCCTCAATCCAGCGGCGGGCGCGAATGCGTGCCATGCCGCGCTTGCCCGGTTCATGTTTCGCGCCGATGCAGCGCTGCAAATCGTCGGCAGCCTGAGCGGCGGACAAACGTTCCGTGCGGGGCTTGCCTGCGTGCTGGGCGGGACGAGGCCGCCATCCCTGCTGATCCTTGACGAGCCGACCAATCATCTCGACATCGAGTCCATCGAGGCCGTTGAAGCTGGCTTGAGAGGCTATGACGGCGCGCTGCTCGTCGTCAGCCACGACGAGGCGTTTCTGAAGGCGATCGGGATCACACGACGGCTCGATCTTGCGACCATGAGGTCGCACGCCAATGGTGGGATCGTGTGATCCCACCGCCCGGTCAAAATGTGGCGAAGATCTTCAAAAGCCCGACGCCCTGCCCCCAGCGCGTCGGGCGGAAAAACTGAGTATCAATCCGTGATCCCAACGTCGCTGTTGTGACTCGCGCCGCATCAATTTGCTACTCCGGGATACTACCGCATCGGAAGCGGACGGTGCCCGACATGTGCAACTACGAGGATCCGCCCCCGCCGGGCTCCAGGGCTTCGCCCATCTCCAGCGGGTGGGCCATGGTCTCGTGCAGCGCGTCGCGGTCGAGCTCACCCTCGGAGATGCTGATGACGACGCAGGCCACGCCGTTGCCGATCAGATTGGTGAGGGCACGGCACTCGCTCATGAACTTGTCGATGCCGACCAGGATCGCGATCGACTGGATCGGGATGTCGGGCACGATCGAGAGCGTCGCGGCGAGCGTGATGAAGCCGGCGCCGGTGACTCCGGAAGCGCCCTTCGAGGTGATCATCGCGATGCCGAGGATGCCGAGCTCCTGCCAGATGGTCAGGTGGGTGTTGGTCGCCTGCGCCAGGAACAGCGTCGCCAGCGTCATGTAGATGTTGGTGCCGTCGAGGTTGAAGCTGTAGCCAGTGGGGATGACGAGGCCGACCACCGAGCGCGAGGCGCCGAGATGCTCCATCTTCTGGATCATCTGCGGCAGCACCGTCTCGGAGGACGAGGTGCCGAGCACGATCAGCAGCTCGTCCTTGATGTAGGCGATGAAGCGCAGGATCGAGAAGCCGGCGAGCCGGGCGATCGCGCCCAGCACGATCAGCACGAACAGCATGCTGGTGAGATAGAACGTGCCGATCAGGGCCGCGAGGTTGAGCAGCGAGCCGAGGCCGTAGGCGCCGACGGTGAACGCCATCGCACCGAAAGCGCCGATCGGGGCCACGCGCACGATGATGCGGATGATGCCGAAGAACATCTTCGCGGCCTTGTCGATCGCGTCCGCAATGGGTTCGCCGGCCTTGCCGAGGAAGGCGATGGCGAAGCCCGAGAGGATCGAGATCAACAGCACCTGCAGGAGATCGCCCCGCGCGATCGCGCCCAGATAGCTGTCGGGAATGATCGCCATCAGATGGGCGACGATGCCTTCTTCGTGGGCCTTGGTGACGTAGGTCGCCACCGATTTCGGATCGATCGTGGCGGGATCGATGTTGAAGCCGCGCCCGGGCTGGAGAACCTCGCCGACCAGGAGGCCGACCGCGAGCGCGACGGTCGAGACCGTCTCGAAATAGATCAGCGACTTCAGCCCGACCCGGCCGACGCGCTTGAGGTCGCCCATCGAGGAGATGCCGTGCACCACGGTGCAGAAGATCACCGGAGCGATCATCATCTTGATCAGCGCGATGAAGCCGTCGCCGAGCGGTTTCAGGGCCTTGCCGAGATCGGGATAGAGGTAGCCGATGAGCACGCCGAGCGCGATCGCGACCAGGACCTGGATGTAGAGGATCTTGTACCAGGGTTGATGCCGGCGCTGGATGGCTGGCTGGATCGCGACTTGTGACATAGAATGTGCCCCGGACCGCATTGATCTTGCGGGATTTGGATCGTGCTTGATCCGCACCATGTGACGGCCGCCGCAGAAGTGACAATCACATTTTTGTCGGATCGCACGAAGATCGATCATTGCACCGACATTTGGGGGGAACATGGCGACTGCAACCAGCTCCGACCAAGGCTATTTTCCCCGCTGGAAGCTCAAGACCTCGGGCGTGATCATGCCGGAGGAGCGGCTGTCATGGGGGCAGACCGCGGTGTCCGGCTTCCAGCATTGCGTCGCCATGTCGGGCTCGACGATCATCGCGCCGCTGCTGATGGGGTTCGATCCCAATGTTGCAGTCCTGTTCTCCGGCATCGGCACGCTGATCTTCTTCGTCATCGTTGCCGGGCGCGTGCCAAGCTATCTGGGCTCGAGCTTCGCGTTCATCGCCGTCGTCATCGCCGCGACCGGCTATGCCGGGCAGGGCCCGAACCCGAATTTGTCGGTTGCGCTCGGCGGCATCGTCGGCGCCGGCGTCCTGTACGGCGTGATCGCGCTGATTGTGATGTGGTCGGGGGTCGGCTGGGTCGAGAGACTGCTGCCCCCGGCCGTCACCGGCGCCGTGGTCGCGGCGATCGGCCTCAACCTCGCGCCCGTGGCGGTCAAGGCGGTGAGCGCCAATGGGTTCGACACTGGAATCGGGCTCGCGACCGTTCTGATCATCGGCGTGGTTGCCGTGGCAGCGCCAGGGCTGTGGCGCCGGCTGCCGATCATCCTCGGCGCGATCGGCGGATATCTTTTGTATTTGCTGCTCGCGAATGGTCTCGGATTCGGCAAGCCGATCGACTTCGCGCAACTGGCGGCCGCGCCGTGGTTCGGGCTGCCGAACTTCACCACGCCGACGTTCCAGGCCGATGCGATCTTCCTGATCGCGCCGGTTGCGGTCATTCTCGTCGCCGAGAACCTCGGTCACATCAAGGCTGTCGCCGCCATGACGGGCCGGAGCCTCGATGCCTATCTCGGCCGCGCCCTGTTCGCCGACAGCCTCGCCACCATCGTGGCGGCCTGCGGCGGCGGCACCGGCGTGACCACCTATGCCGAGAATATCGGCGTGATGGCGGCGACGAAGGTCTATTCGACGCTGTTGTTTGCCTTCGCCGCCATCGTATCGATCCTGCTCGGCTTCTCGCCGAAATTCGGCGCGCTGATCCTGTCGATCCCGGGGCCCGTCATCGGCGGCCTCTCGATCGTGCTGTTCGGGTTGATTGCGGCGATGGCTGGCCGGATCTGGGTCGAGAACAAGGTCGACTTTGCAGATCCTGCAAACCTGATCACCGTCGCAGTGGCGCTCACCGCAGGCGCCGGCGATCTCACACTGAAATTCGGCGCGTTCACGATTGGCGGAATCGGCACCGCAACCTTCGGCGCCATCATCCTGTACCAGATCCTGACCTTGACCCGGGCCCGGCACGCTGGCTGAAGTACAGCAATGCGCTGAGGGATGGAACAAAGCGCCGGTTCCGTCGATGATCAGCATCCCCGGAGATCACTCATGCCACAAACCGATCGCCCAAGCGTCTTTCCCTCGCGCCTCGTCGGCCAATACGCGCTGGTGACCGGCGCCTCGCAAGGCATTGGCCGTGCGGTCGCCGTCCGGCTTGCCCAGGAAGGCGCGACCGTCGCCATCAATTATTTCGAGCACGAGGACCGGGCGGAAGAAACCCGCGCGCTCGCGCAGGCCGCTTCGCGCGATCGCGGTCACGGCGAGCCCGAACATTGCATTGTCAAGGCCAATGTCGGCAACGAACAGGACATCGCCGCGATGTTCGAAACGATCCTTGCGCGCTGGAAGCGCCTCGATTGTCTCGTCAACAACGCCGGCTTCCAGAAGGAATCGCCGAGCGAGGCGCTCGACATCGAAACCTATCGCCGCATCATCGACGTCAACCTGAACGGCGCCGTGCTCTGCGCGCAGAAGGCACTCGCGCACTTCGTCAAGCGCGGCGGAGGCGGCAGCATCATCAACTGCTCGAGCGTGCATCAGATCATTCCCAAGCCCGGCTATCTCGCTTATTCCATCAGCAAGGGCGGCATGGCCAATCTGACGCGCACTCTCGCGCTCGAATTCGCCGGCCAAGGCATCCGAGTCAATGCGGTCGGTCCCGGCGCGATCGACACGCCGATCAACGCGGCCTGGACGGGAGATCCCGAGAAGCGCGGCGTTGTCACCTCCCACATTCCCATGGGACGCGTGGGCACGCCGGAAGAGATCGCCGCCGTGTTTGCTTTCCTCGCCTCGGACGACGCCAGCTACATCACCGGTCAGACCCTCTATGCCTGCGGAGGCTTGACGCTGTTTCCCGAATTCCGGGAGAATTGGGCGAGTTGAACGTCCGCTTCGGCCGCCCCATGCCTCGTGAGGATCATGCCTCGTGAGGCTAGAGGGCAGGCCGAGTTGGGCGTCTGCGGCGCTGTGTGCTATCGACCGTGGACGACGCTGCCGCTATTGGCAGTCGCCGACACGTGAAGGGCTCGTGACCACAGCGATCAACATCAATGCCTATAGCGACGCGCTGGTGGTGCTCGGTACCGCCGGCGTCGTGGTGCCGATCGTCCGCCATTGGGGCATCAATCCCGTGCTGGGCTATCTCGGTGCGGGCGCCATCCTCGGTCCGCTCGGCCTTGGTTCGCTCGTTCGCGAAGTCCCGTTCCTGTACTGGTTCACGGTGACGGACGCGCAGAACGTCGAGGGGATCGCCAATCTGGGCATCGTGTTCCTGCTCTTCCTGATCGGGCTCGAGCTGTCTTTCCGGCGGCTGGTCACGATGCGACGCCTGGTGTTCGGGCTTGGCGGCCTGCAGGTCCTTCTGACCTCAGCCATCATTTTCGGCGTGGCGCTTCTCGCCGGGCAGGGCTCCGATACGGCCGTGATCCTCGGCGCGAGCCTTGCGCTGTCCTCGACGGCGATCGTGCTCGAGCTTCTGTCCAGCGAGAGGCGCCTTGCGACCACGGCCGGTCGCGCCAGCTTCTCGGTGCTGCTGGCCCAGGACCTCGCCGTGGTCCCCATTCTGGTTTTCGTCTCGGTGCTCGGGGCGGACAGCGGCGGCTCGGTCCTGACTCACATTTCCAGTGCTGTCCTGAAGGCCGCACTGGCGGTCGCTTTTCTTACTCTGGTCGGGCGGCTGCTGATGCGTCCGCTGTTCCAGATGGTTGCAGGCACTCATTCGACGGAGTTGTTCGTCGCAGCGACCTTGTTCGTCATCGTCGGCGCGGGGCTTGCCGCGCACCAGGCCGGCCTCTCGATGGCGCTCGGGGCATTCGTTGCGGGGCTGATGCTGGCGGAAACGGAGTATGGCAAGGCCATCGAGGCCACCGTCGAGCCGTTCAAGGGCCTGCTGCTCGGCATCTTCTTCTTCACCGTCGGCATGGCCATCGACTTCCGCGTGTTCATGCGCGAGCCCGGTTGGCTGCTGGCCGCCGTCATCGGCATTGTCGCCGGCAAGGCGATCGTGCTCATCCTCCTCGGCCGTCTCTTCAGGCTCTCCTGGCCCGCGGCGATCGAAATCGGCTTCCTGCTGGGTCCCGTCGGCGAATTCGCTTTCGTCAGCATCGGAATGGCGGTGGCCGGCGGTCTGATCGAGCCTCGCGTGTCGAGCTTTGCCGTCGCCGTCGCCGCCGTGACGATGGCGTTGACGCCGCTTCTGAGCATGCTCGGACGACGATTAGCCGCAAAGCTGGGTCCCGAGCGCTCGCCTGATCCCGAGCTGTCGGTTCGGCCGCCCGGCGACCAGGCGCAGGCGATCGTGATCGGCTACGGCCGCGTCGGAAAGGTCGTCTGCTCGCTGCTGACCGGCCATGGCCTGAACTACATCGCGGTCGATCACGAGGCCGTTGCCGTGGCGCGCGACCGGCGCGACGGCCACAAGGTCTATTTTGGCGACGCGACGGAGCCGGGCTTCCTCGAAGCTTGCGGCCTGATGCAGACGACCGGTGTGATCATCACCATCCAGTCGCGGCCGGCGATCGATGCCGTCGTCGAGCGGATTCGCGCGGCGCGACCGGATGTGCTGATCGTTTCACGCGCGCGGGACGCCGATCACGCCCGCCACCTCTATGCGATCGGCGCAACCGACGCGGTGCCCGAAACCATCGAGGCAAGCCTGCAGCTTTCCGAAGCGGCCCTGGTCGGTCTCGGCGTTGCGGTCGGGCATGCCATCGCCTCGGTGCACGAGAAGCGGGACGAATTCCGGCTGACGCTGCAGCGGGCCGCCCGCATTGCCGGACAGGAGAAACCTCGTCCGCTCGATCTCACCGGGCGCCGGTCCCCGCAATAGCCGGCTCTCCCGTGATCTGGCAAACCTGCCGACGCGAACTACATCATGCGCCATGACCAATGCTCCGCTGGCAAACCCTCCGCTCCAGGATTTCATCGGCCGCCACGAAAATCTGTTCGTGCTGACCGGCGCCGGCTGCAGCACCAATTCGGGCATTCCCGATTATCGCGATAGAAACGGCAACTGGAAGCGGACCCAGCCGGTCAACTTCCAGTCCTTCATCTCGGACGAGCATACGCGCCGGCGCTATTGGGCGCGCAGCCTGATCGGCTGGCGGCGGTTCGGCCAGGCGCGGCCGAACGATGCGCATCGCGCGCTGGCCCGGCTCGAGGCGAACGGGCGGTGCGGGATGCTGCTGACCCAGAATGTCGACCGGCTGCATCAGTCCGCCGGCCACCGTCAGGTGATCGACCTACATGGCCGGCTCGATCTGGTCCGCTGCATGGGCTGCGAAGCGAAGATGCCGCGCGAGGAATTTCAGCGTGCGCTTGGCCACGCCAATGCGGCGTGGTTGAAGCTCGATGCCGCCGATGCACCGGATGGCGACGCCGATCTCGAGCACGAGGATTTTTCGTCGTTCGAAGTGCCTGCTTGCGAGGCCTGTGGCGGCATCCTCAAGCCCGACGTCGTGTTCTTCGGCGAGAACGTCCCGCGCGACATCGTCGCTACGGCGCACGACCATCTGGCGCAGGCCGACGCGATGCTCGTCGTCGGTTCGTCATTGATGGTCTATTCGGGATTCCGCTTCGTGCAGGCGGCTGCGAAACGGCAGATCCCGATCGCGGCGGTCAATCTCGGACGCACCCGCGCCGACGATCTCCTGACGTTGAAGGTTGAGGAGCGCTGCGAAGCGGCGCTTGCATTCCTGCTCTGATCGCACCGGCGGCGAACACGCCTTGCCTATTGCATAGGTGCCAAGCAGAATAGCCGGGCGCGGCGTTGTCCTCGTCGTCCATGGCATGGAAATTGCTGCGCTTTCGACCTCAGTCTCGACGATCAGCACGGAGAATTTGGAATGCTTGAGGGAGCCGAGGTACGGCTTGCCGTGGATATCGGTGGCACGTTCACCGACATCGTGCTGGACGTGGGCGAGATACGGAAGACGCGCAAGCTGCTGACCACGCCGCAGCGGCCCGAACAGGCAGTTCTGGACGGCATGCGCCTCATTCTCACTGCCGCGCGCGCGCATATCAGCGACATCGATGTCTTCATTCACGGCACCACGCTCGCCACCAACGCCATCATCGAGCGCCGCGGCGCGAAAACCGCGCTGATCGCGACCGAAGGCTTTCGCGACGTGCTCGATATCGGCACCGAAAGCCGCTACGACCAGTACGATCTCGGCATCGACAAGCCGAGGCCCCTGGCGCCGCGCAGCCTGCGTTTCACCGTGCCCGAGCGCGTCGACGCCCACGGCGTCGTCCGCCTCGCGCTCGACGAAACTTCGGTGCGCGCACTCGCGCCGAAATTGCGTGAGCTGGGCGTCGAGAGCGTCGCCATCGCCTTTCTGCACTCCTATGCCAATCCCGAGCATGAGCGACGAGCGGCCGCGATCTTGGCAGAGGAGATGCCCGGCATCTCCGTGACCGTGTCCTCCGCCGTGTGTCCCGAGATCCGCGAGTATGAGCGCACATCGACAGCGGTCGCCAACGCCTATGTGCAACCGCTGATCGACGGCTATCTCGCCCGCATGGCGGACGCCCTGCAGGTCGAGCAGTTTCGCGGCGCGATCTACCTCGTCACCTCCGGCGGCGGCGTCACCTCGATCGAGACGGCGCGGCGCTTTCCGGTGCGTCTCGTCGAATCCGGCCCCGCCGGCGGTGCCATTTTCGCGGCGCAGATCGCGGCGCGTCTTGGCGAGAGCAAGGTGCTGTCCTTCGACATGGGCGGCACCACCGCGAAGATCTGCCTGATCGAGAAGTACCAGCCCGAGACCTCGCGCGTGTTCGAGGTCGATCGCGCGGCGCGTTTCCTCAAGGGCTCCGGCCTGCCGGTGCGCATTCCCGTGATCGAGATGGTCGAGATCGGCGCCGGCGGCGGCTCGATCGCGCATGTCGATGCCATGAAGCGCGTCACCGTCGGGCCCGAAAGCGCCTCATCGGAGCCGGGACCGGCCTGCTACGGCCGCGGCGGCCGGCGTCCGGCCGTGACGGATGCGGACGTAGCTCTCGGCATGATCGATCCCGACGCGTTTGCGGCCGGGACGATCAAGCTCGATCCGGAGCTTTCCAAGCAGGCGCTGCTGCGCGATGTCGGCGAGCCGCTCGGCCTGTCCGCGGAAACCGCGGCCTATGCCGTTCATGAAGTCGTCTGCGAGAACATGGCGAGCGCGGCGCGCGTCCATGCGGTCGAGCGCGGCGAGATTGTCGGCCAGCACACGTTGATCGCCTTCGGCGGTGCCGCGCCGCTGCATGCGGCGCGTGTCGCAGAGAAGATCGGCGTCTCCCGGGTGATCGTGCCGTCGAATGCCGGTGTCGGCTCGGCTGTCGGGTTCCTGGCCGCGCCGATCGCCTATGAGCTGGTGCGCAGCCGTCATGTCCGGCTCGACGATTTCGACACCGAAGCGGTCTCCGATCTCCTGCAGGAGATGGTGACCGAAGCGCGCGCATTGGTCGAGCCTGGCGCGGCCGGTGCGCCGGTGCGCGAGCGCCGCGCCGCCTTCATGCGCTATGTCGGCCAGGGTCACGAGATCTCGGTCGAGCTGCCCAACCGGCGGCTGACGGCGGCCGATCTCGCCGGCCTTCGCCGGAAGTTCGAGGCGGACTATTCCGCGATGTTCGAGCGGTCGATCCCGGGTGCCGCGATCGAGGTGTTGAGCTGGTCGGTGCTGGCCACCACCGACGCGCGCAATCCGTCCGCGGTCGCCGCCGTCGCGCGCAAGCCCGCCGGAAAGGCCACCGGCAGCCGCAAATTCTTCGATGGCCGCGCCGGCGAGGTGATCGAGATCCCGCTCTATCGCCGCGAGGACATGGCGCCGGGCGCGACCATCGCGGGCCCGGCCGTGATCGCGGAGGACGAGACCTCGACCTTCGTCTCCAACAGTTTCGACGCCCACATCGACGGTGCCGGCAGCATCGTCATGGAACGAAAGGCAGCCTGATCATGAGCAAGGCAAATGGCGCGAGCCTGATCGATCTTCAGATCATGTGGCACCGGCTGATCGCGGTGGTCGAAGAGCAGGCGCAGGTGCTGCTGCGCACCGCCTTCAGCCCGATCGTGCGTGAATGCGGCGACCTCTCGGCCGGCGTGTTCGACCTCAGGGGCCGGATGCTGGCGCAGGCGGTGACCGGCACGCCCGGTCACGTCAACTCGATGGCGGAATCGGTCAAGCATTTCATCAACCACTTTCCGATCGAGACGATGAAGGAGGGCGACGCCTACATCACCAACGATCCCTGGATGGGCACCGGCCACCTCAACGACTTCGTCGTTACCACGCCCTGCTTCAAGGACGGCAAGCCGGTGGCGCTGTTCTCCTGCACCAGCCATCTCATGGATATCGGCGGCATCGGCTTCGGGCCCGACGCGACCGACGTGTTCATGGAGGGTCTCTACATCCCCATGCTGAAGCTGATCGACCAGGGCGTCGTCAACGAGACGCTGATGGCGATGATCCGCACCAACACGCGGCTGCCCATCGACACCGAGGGCGACACCTATTCGCTCGCCGGCTGCAACGACGTTGGCTGCGAGCGGCTGGTCGAGATGATGACCGAGTTCGGCATCGACACGCTCGACGATCTCGGCGACTACATCTGCGAGCGCTCCCGCGAGGCCGTGCTGGCCGAGATCGCAAAGCTGCCGAAGGGCAGCTGGCGCAACACCATGGTGGTCGACGGCTATGATGCGCCGGTGACGCTGGCCGCGACGCTGACGATCTCGGATACGGGCATTCACGTCGATTTCGACGGCACCTCGGCGGCCTCGAAGTTCGGCATCAACGTGCCCCTTTCATATACAACCGCCTACACCGTGTTCGGCCTCGGCTGTGTCGTCGCCTCGCAGATCCCGAACAATGCCGGCTCGCTCTCGCCGCTGACGGTGTCCGCTCCCCCAGGGGCGATCCTCAATGCGCCGAAGCCCGCGCCGGTCGCCTCGCGCCACATCATCGGCCAGATGCTGCCAGACGTCGTGTTCGGCTGCCTGCGCCAGATCATTCCCGAGCGCGTGCCGGCGGAGGGCACCTCGTGCCTGTGGAATCTCAACGTGCGCGGCCAGACGCGAAGCGGCGTCGGCGGCAATTACGGGTTCTCGATGGCGGTGACGTCCAACGGCGGCACGGGCGCGCGCTTCGGCAAGGACGGACTGTCGGCGACCGCCTATCCCAGCGGCGTGCGCGGCACGCCGGTCGAGATCGCGGAGACGCAGACGCCCTTGATCTTCTGGCGCAAGGAGCTGCGGCCGGATTCCGGCGGGGCAGGGCGCACCCGCGGCGGCCTCGGCCAGATCATCGAGGTCGGCAGCGGCGTCGACGCGCCGTTCGATATCCTGGCGGCGTTCGACCGCATCGATCATCCGCCGCGCGGCCGCGATGGCGGCAAGAACGGCGAAGCCGGCTATGTCGGCCTGAAGTCCGGCAAGAAGCTGCGCGGCAAGGGCTTTCAGCAGGTGCCGCCGGATGATCGCCTCGTGGTGCTGACGCCGGGCGGTGCCGGCATCGGTGCGCCAACCGAGCGTGACCATGCGGCGATCAGGGACGACATCGAAAGCGGCCTCGTGTCTGCCGACAATGCGGTTGCAGTTTATGGGTATGCGCGCTGACGCCATCCGGCGACGGGCATAACGAACGGAGGGGGTTGATGATCACACGACGGAACTTCACCGCGGGGGCAGCGACGCTGCTTGCCGCCGGCCAAATCTCCACGCGCGCCCGGGCGGCGAGCGTGAGCTGGGACATGTCGACGGTCTGGCCCGACGGCAATTTCCACACCCAGAACGCGTTTGCGTTCGCCGAGGAGGTGAAGAAGCAGAGCGGCGGCACGGTCGCGATCACCGTGAAGGCGGGCGGTCAGCTCGGATTCAAGGGCCCCGAGCATCTGCGCGCCGTACGCGACGGTCTGGTGCCGCTCGCCGACGTCCTCAACATCCAGCAGGTCGGCGACGAGCCCTTCATGGGCGTCGAGAGCATTCCCTTCCTGTGCAGTTCGATGGACGAGCTGAAGGTGCTGCACAAATATGTGCGGCCCGAATACGAGAAGGTCGCCGCGCGCAACAACCAGAAGATCCTCTACGTCGTGCCGTGGCCGACGCAGTATCTGCACCTCAAGGTCAAGGTCGCCGACGTCGAGGGCCTCAAGAACATCAAGATCCGCGTGCCCGACAAAAACGCCGTCGACATGCTGGCCGTGGTCGGCATGGCGCCGGTGATGATCCCCTGGGGCGAAACGATACCGGCGCTGGCGTCGGGTGCGGTCTCGGGTGTGTCCACCTCGTCCGTCTCGGGTGTCGACGGCAAGTTCTGGGAATTCCTGAAATACGTCTACCCGACCAACCACGTCTGGTCGTCGCAGATGCTCACCGTCAATCTCGATGCCTGGAAGGCGCTGTCCGCCGACCAACAGAAGCTGGTTGCGGATATCGCGACGAAGATGGAGCCGACCTTCTGGGCGAACTCGCTCAAGGCCGACGTCGACAGCCTCAACCGTCTCAAGGAGGGCGGCATGGAGGTCGTGCCGGTCTCGGACGCCATGATGAAGGACATTCGCGGCAAGACCGCGCCGCAACTCGACGCGTTTCTCAAGCGCGTGCCGGCTGCCGACAAGCCGGTGCGAGCCTATCTCGCCGAGATGAAGCGTGGGTGAGGGTGCGGCCGTGGTGAGCGTCTCGCCCGAAGCTCCGCAGAGCCTCAATGCAGCGGCGCCGGTGCCGCTGCGGATCCTGCTCGACGGCATCGACCGTCTTGGCCGGCTCGACGGCTGGATCGGCGGCGGCTGTCTCGTGATGCTGACGCTGCTGATGCTGTGCGAGGTCGCAACGCGCTTCCTTTCCAACTTCCTCTCATTCTTCCCGCCGTCGATCTCGATCGCCTGGGAATACTCGTCCTATCTGATGGCGGCGTCCTTCACCTTCGGCGCCGCCATGACCCTGCGCGTCGGCGGCCACATCCGCGTCGTGCTGCTGCTCAAGAACGTGCCGGCGCCGGTGCAGCGTGCGCTCGAGATCCTGTCGGCGGCGGCCGGCTTCGCCTTCATGGCGTTCCTGACCTCGGCGATGGCGAAGTTTGCCTTTGGCGCCTATGTGCGCGGCCAGGTCTCGACCTCCAGCGATACGCCGCTGTGGTTTCCGGAAGCCGTCGTCACCTTCGGCATGCTGCTGCTGACGCTGCAGTTCCTGGCGCGCGCGATCCAGGCCGCCCTCGGCCTGCCGCTGGAGGACCATCGCATGAAGGCCTCGCCCGTCGAATGACAGCTTTGCTCGCTCCCGGATTCAAGATCGCATGACCATCGAAGTCGTCGCCCTGTTTGCGATCCTGTTCGCGCTTCTGGCGTGCGGCGTGTGGATCGGCCTCACGCTCGCGCTCACCGCGACGCTGCTGCTCGCGATGTTCCGTTCGATCCCGCTCGACAAGCTCTTGCCGCAATACGCCTGGAATATCCTGACCACGCAGGAGCTGCTGGCGCTGCCGCTGTTCATCCTGATGGGCGAGCTCTTGTTTCGCACCCGCCTGTCACGCTCCCTATTCCAGGGCCTCGCGCCGTGGGCCGGGCTTTTGCCCGGCCGTCTGCTGCACGTGAACGTGATCGGCTGCACCATCTTCGCCGCGATCTCGGGCTCGTCGGCCGCCACCACGCAGGTAATCGGCCGCATGTCGCTGAACGAGCTGCTGCGCCGCGGCTATTCCCGCGACATCGCGATCGGCTCGCTGGCCGGCGCGGGCACGCTCGGCTTTTTGATCCCGCCGTCAAACATCCTGATCATCTACGGCGTGCTTGGCGACGTCTCGATCCTGAAGCTGTTCACCGCCGGCGTGCTGCCGGGATTTCTGCTCGCCGCCACCTTCATGGCCTGGGTGATGCTACACACGAGCCTCGACCGGAGCATGGTGCCGGAAACGGAAGCCAGGCTCTCGCAAGTGCCGTGGAGCGAACGCTTCGCAGCGCTGAAGGATCTCGCGCCGGCACTCTTTCTGATCGTCTGCGTGCTCGGCTCGATGTATGGCGGACTCGCGACGCCATCCGAGGCCGCCGCCGTCGGCGTGCTGGGCGCCGCGCTGGTCGCCTGGGCGCAGGGATCAATGTCGCAGCAAGTGATGCGCGACGTGCTGATCGGCTCGGTTGTCACTTGCTCGATGATCGCGCTGATCGTGCTGGGGGCCTCGATCCTGGGCAATGCCGCGGCCTTCCTCGGCATCCCTCAGGCGGTGGCGGCCTTCGTCAAGGGGCTAGGCCTGTCGCCCTTCATGCTGATCGTGGCGTTGATCGTCTTCTATCTCGTCCTCGGCTGCTTCCTCGACGGCTTCTCGATGATCGTGATGACGCTGCCGATCGTGCTGCCGATCGTGAAGGGTGCCGGCTTCGACGAGATCTGGTTCGGCGTCTTCCTCGTGCTCGCCGTCGAGATGGCGCAGATCACTCCGCCGGTCGGCTTCAACCTGTTCGTGATCCAGGGCTTGACCGACGATGGTCTCGGCTACATCGCGCGCGTGACCATGCCGTATCTGATCATCATGATCGGCTTCGTGCTGCTGCTGACGCTCTGGCCCGGCATCGTCACGATCCTACCGCGAGTGCTGTACGGCTAGCTGCGAACGAGAAGCGGCTGCAACGTTCGCGGCGATCAGACCCGCCGGCGCGCGACCGCGAACGCGTGTGACATTGCGAGACAGACCGCGACCATCCAGCGGTTGCTGCGGCTCTGCAGCATCCCGCACTAGATGCGTTTTTGCCGAAAACCGTGAAACAAAGTGATCGCAGTGCCCGGATCGATGCTCTGAATTTAGGCAAATTAAATGCTTTCGGCGCTTACCTGACGTTTACAGGTTCGATTTTTTCGAATGCTACTCGGAGGCTCCCATGCGGACCAATCTTCCGGTCACGACGGCCGAATATCCCATTACCGACGAAGCCCTCATCGTCTCTCGCACCGATACGAAAGGGAAGCTGACCTACTTCAACGACCAGTTCGTCGAAGCCTCCGGATTTTCGGAGGCCGAGTTGATGGGGCAGCCTCACAACATCATCCGTCATCCGGACATGCCGCCCGCGGCCTTCGAAAATCTTTGGGCGACGTTGCAGCAGGGCAAGCCGTGGTCGGGCGCCGTGAAGAATCGGCGCAAGAACGGCGACTTCTACTGGGTGCTCGCGACGGCTTCTCCGATTCGGCAGAACGGACAGATCGTCGGATACAGCTCCATCCGCACCAAGCTGCCCGCCGACCAGCGCGCCGAGGCGGAACAAGTGTATGCGATGATCCGCGAGAACAAGCCGCACGGTTACAGGCTGGATGCCGGCATGCTTCGCCGGCGTTCCTTGCTTGATCGATTGGCCATCTTCACCGGCACGCTCAACGCGCGCCTGGTCACGCTTGTCACCATGCTCTCGTTGTTCTTGCTGGCGATCGGCGTCATGGGCTTGCAGGGGACGCGCCAGAGCAATTCGCGGCTGAAATCGATCTACGAAGACCGTGCGGTGCCGCTGGAACAGCTCTTCGAAATCAATGACCGGATGAGGGACAACACGGTGCTGCTGTTCGAGGCGGCCGCGAATGGACGGGCCGGAAAGCCGGTTGAAGGCCTCACGGCCAAGGTGAACGCCAACCTCGAGAAAGTCGGGAAGACCTGGGCCAAATACATGGCGACCTACCTCACGCCCGAAGAAAAAAGCATTGCCGACAGCTTCACGCCCAAGCGCGTGAATTATGTCGAGCACGGACTGAAGCCGGCGCTGTCGCTCTCCGCCGAGCGAAAGTACGAGGAACTTGCCGCCTTGCTGGCCGGGCGGGCGCGCGAGCTGTACGAGGCGGCGAAGGCCGATCTCGACAAGCTCGTGATGATCCAGGTCAAGGAGGCCAAGGCGGAATACGATGCGGCCGAATACGAATATGGCTGGTTGGTCGGCATTGCGATTGTTCTCCTGGTGACCAGCATCGCCATCGGCGGGCTCGTGAGCCGGCAAACCATCCGTGCCATCGTCCGCCCGCTTCAGCGCCTGAACGATGCCATGCTCAGCATCAATCAGGGCAAGCTCGATAATCGCATCGTCGTCGAACGAGACGACGAGCTCGGTGTGGCGCTGAGAAACCTGCAGACGCTGCAGGCGATCGTACGGTTCGACCGCGATGAACTCGGCGCGACGCAGAGGCGGTCGGCTGCCCAACGCAAGCTGGAGATGACCAAGCTCGCAGGGGATTTCGAAGGCGCCGTGGGCGAGATCATCGAGACCGTCTCGTCGGCATCGACCGAGCTGGAGGCCTCGGCGAACACGCTGACCTCGACCGCGGAGCACGGAGAGAAGCTTGCGACCATGGTCGCTGCGGCTTCCGAGGAGGCGTCCACCAACGTGCAATCCGTCGCGAGTGCGACGGAAGAGCTGTCGTCGTCCGTCAACGAAATCGGCCGGCAGGTCCAGGAGTCGGCGCGGATGGCCAATGAGGCGGTCGAGCAGGCCCGCCTCACCGATCAAAAGGTCGGTGAGCTCTCCAGGGCCGCGGCCCGGATCGGCGACGTGGTGGAGCTCATCAACACGATCGCAGGCCAAACCAATCTGCTCGCGTTGAACGCAACGATCGAGGCCGCGCGGGCCGGCGAATCCGGCCGCGGCTTTGCCGTCGTCGCCTCCGAAGTAAAGGCCCTGGCCGAGCAGACGGCCAAAGCCACCGGCGAGATCTCCCAACAGATCACGGGCATTCAGGGCGCGACCCAGGACTCGGTCAACGCCATCAAGATGATCGGCGGTACGATCAAGTCCTTGTCGGAAATCTCGTCGGCCATTGCTGCGGCGGTCGAGGAGCAGGGCGCGGCGACCAAGGAGATTGCGCGCAACGTCCAGCAGGCGGCTCAAGGCACGCACCAGGTCTCGTCGAATATCGCTGACGTCCAGCGCGGCGCGACCGAAACCGGCTCGGCCTCCACGCAGGTGCTCAGCGCAGCGAAAGCCCTTTCAACCGACAGCGATCGTCTGCGAACCGAAGTGGGCCGCTTTCTCGACAGCGTCAGGGCTGCCTGAACGCCGCAAAGAGCCGCGATCTGAAAGAAAGCCGTTGTCCGCCTGCTGGGGACAACGGCTTGATCGGCAAAGCGCTTGCTCGATGTCGAGAAAGCGCCGGACCCCCGGCGAAACGGCCTTCGGGTGCCAGCCGGCGCCCGGCCTTCCCTGCGCCCTTGCTTTCAGAGGGCGTGAGACGAACGCAAAGCTCGGGCAAAACACGCCGCGAGGATGAGAAGGCATGTCTATCGCCAAACAGCGGCCTCGTGCCCCGGACGCAGCGCAGCGCGCCGCGTCTTCGCTGCGTGGTGCGCTGCAGAGCCGGGGCCCATGCATCAGCGGAATGTGGAACCCTCTGGGTCCCGGCTCTGCGCCGCAACGCGAAGGACGTTGCAGCGCGTCCGGGACACGAGAAAGGCGATGCCATCGCAAAACACGCCATCAAACGCAGACGCCGCCCCGGCCTTGTCGGCGGGGACGACGTCTTGATCGAGGACGAGCGATGCGGAGTCCAATCCGGCCTAAGCCGCCGCCTTCTTGCGTGCCTGCTCGGCCTTGTACAGCTCGAACTCCTCCGCAATCGCCTTGGCAAAGGAGGGGCGCTGGCGCATGCGTTCATAATACGCCTTCAAATTCGGCCATTTCGCGAGCTCGATCGGCGGCGTCGCCATGGTCCAGTTGATGACCGTGACGAGATAGGCGTCGGCGACGCTGAAATGGTCGAGCAGGAAGTCGCGCCCCTTCAGATGATTGTCGAGATAGTCGAGCCGCGACAGGTTCTTCTCCAGGGCATAGGCCTTGGCCTCCTGCGGCGCCTTGCGGTCGAGCAGGGGAACGAACAGGCTCTTGTGCAGCTCTGTGCCCACGAAGCACAGCCATTGATGCAGCCGCGTGCGCTCGATGCCCGCGGTGGCGCCGAGCCCGGATTGCGGGAAGCGGTCGGCGATGTATTGCAGGATCGCCGCGTTCTCGGTCAGCACCACGCCCTCGTCGGTGCGCAGCGTCGGCACCAGGCCGATCGGATTGACGGCTCGAAAGTCCGAGCCGTCGCTCAGCACTGTCTTGGTCGGCGGGTCGACCTCGAGATAGTTCGCCTCGGCGCCGGCTTCGTACAGCGCCACGCGCGTCGCCATGGAGCAGGCGAGCGGCGAGAAATAGAGATCCATCTGTAGCCTCCTTGGGCACTCTTTGAGATTTTCGCTCAACCCGGCCAGATTGATTTTTGTACTGTCTTGCATAATATGGGGTCGGTCAAGGATTATTTGCAGAATGGTACAAAAATCAAAGCCGCCAGCTGCTGCCAGCGAGGGCAAGCACCGCGGCGAACCCGAGCACCGCGGCGAACCCGAGCGCCGCGGTGAACCTAAGCGCCGCGGCCGGCCGCGCGCCTACGAGCCCGAAGTCGCGCTCGGCAAGGCGCTGGACCTGTTCCGCAAGCAGGGCTTTGCCGCGACCTCGCTCGATGATCTCAGCGAGGCGACCGGGATGAATCGCCCGAGCCTCTACGGCGCCTTCGGTGACAAGCGCGAGCTCTACATCAAGAGCTATCAGCGCTATCGCGAGGAGGCCCGTGCCGCGATGGTCGAGATCTTTCGACAGGAGATGCCGGTGCGCCAACGTCTCGAGCGCATCTTCGCCTGTGCGCTGAACATCTATCTGTCCGGCGAGGCTGGCCCGCGCGGTTGCTTCACGGTGGTGACCGCGGCCTCGGAGGCGGTGAGTGATCCAGACATCCGCGCCATGGTGCTCGACGGTCTCACCGAGCTCGACAAGGGCTTCACAAATTGCTTCCGCCGCGCCAAGGACAACGACGAGTTGCCGGAGAGTGCGGATCCGGTCGTGCTGGCGCAGATCGCATCAGCCACCATCCACACCATCGCCATCCGCTCGCGCGCGCGCGTGTCGCGCAAGGACCTCGAGGCCATCGTGAAGGGCGCGATCGACATGATGTTGGGCGCGGGCTCCAAGACCTGAGCTGTCGTCCCGGACAAGCGCACCTAAGCGCGCGCAGATCCGGGACCCATAACCACAAGAAGTGGTTTGGCGAGGATTCGGAGCAATAGCGTTCGCGAAATCCCGAGGCCTAATACCCCCTTGCGCGGTCCACCACGTTCTCCAGCGCACCGCCTGCCTCGAACCGCGTGATCTGCTCGGCAACATAGGCCGAGATCGCGTCCGCGTCGGTGTCGGCGGCATTGTGCG
Source organism: Bradyrhizobium sp. NDS-1 (assembly GCF_032918005.1). Taxonomy (NCBI): domain Bacteria; kingdom Pseudomonadati; phylum Pseudomonadota; class Alphaproteobacteria; order Hyphomicrobiales; family Nitrobacteraceae; genus Bradyrhizobium; species Bradyrhizobium sp. NDS-1. The sequence continues at coordinate 6,783,990 of NZ_CP136628.1, read as the reverse complement.
GCGTCAGCAACACCTTGGGATGAGTCCAGAACCGGCTGTCCGCCGGCTGCGGCTCCTGCACGAAGACGTCCAGCGAGACGGCGCCCAGCGTGCCGTCGTCGAGGCAGGCCAGGATGTCGGCTTCGTTCTGAAGACCGCCGCGGCCGGCATTGATCAGCACCGGCGCACCGAGCAGGCTATCGCGGTTGAGCTTTGTGAAGACGTCGCGGTTGAGGATGCCGTGCGTGTCGGGCGTCAGCGGCAGCAGGCAGACCAGGATGTCGGTCTTGCGCAGGAAGGCATTCATTCCGTCGGTGCCGTGGAAGCATTCGACGCCCTCGATCGCGCGGGGGCTGCGGCTCCAGCCGGCGACACGGAAGCCGAGCCGCCGCAGCACGTCGGCCGCGTCCGCGCCTAAGGTGCCAAGCCCCATGACGCCAACCGTGACGGCACTCGCCGGCCATTGATATCTGGGCTCCCAGCGCTTCGCGCGCTGAGAGTCCCGCAGATACAGCTCCTGACGATGGTGCATCAGCACGTGCAGCACGACATATTCGGTCATGCGGTTGGTGAGATCGGGCACGGCGACGCGGACCAGCGGCACATCGGGCAGGCTCTTGTCGGCCATCAGCGCATCGACGCCGGCGCCGAGATTGAAGATCGCCCGCAGATTAGGGAAGGCGGCGAGAGCGCCCGGCACCGGCTTCCACACCGTGGCATAGTGCACCTCGGCCGGATCGAGGGAAGCATCGGGCAGCAGCACCACGCGGCGGCCGCCGCAGACCGCATCGAACCGGGTCTTCCAGCGCTCCGGAAGCCAGTTCTGCTGCGTGCTGTTGATCAGGACGGCCAGTGTGCCCGTGCTCATTCGAAGTGCCTCTCAGGTTCCGCTCAGGAAGGCCCTCCTTGGCACGACCTGCCGGATATTTCCTGCTATTTTTTTCCGCAGCCCTGTCGGCCCGGGGCATAGTCAACCGTCTTCAGAACAGACGAGGAAAGTGTCGCCCATGCTTTATGCAATCCTTTGCTATCACGATGAGGACTTCGTCGGCTCCTGGAGCAAGGAGCAGGACGAGGCCGTGATGAAGAAGCTCGCCGTGGTGCAGGAGAATCTCACCAAGCAAGGCCGGCTCGGGCCGGTCGCACGGCTGCTGCCGACCACGGCGGCGGCGACCTTGCGCAAGGAAGACCCGCCGCTGGTGCTCGACGGCCCCTATGCCGAGACCAAGGAGCAGTTGCTCGGCTTCTACATCGTCGACTGCAAGAATCTCGACGAGGCCCTCGACGTCGCCCGCGACCTCGGCGCGGCCAATCCCGGCGGCGCCTATGAGGTGCGTCCCGTCGGCGTGTTCCGGCCCGGAGGAAATTTGACGTGAGCGAGGCCGACACCGCCTGGATCGAGACCGCGCTGACCTCTGCGCGACCCCAGGCGGTCGGCGCGCTGCTGCGCTATTTCCGCGATCTCGATACCGCCGAGGAGGCGTTCCAGAACGCGTCCCTGCGCGCACTCAAGTCCTGGCCGCAGAACGGGCCTCCGCGCGATCCTGCGGCCTGGCTGATCATGGTCGGCCGCAATGCCGCCATCGACGAGGTGCGCAGGACCCGCAAGCAGCAGCCGCTGCCGGACGACGATCAGGCGATCTCCGATCTGGACGACGCCGAAGGCGCGCTGGCCGAGCGGCTCGACGGCTCGCACTATCGCGACGACATTTTGCGCCTGATGTTCATCTGCTGCCATCCTCAATTGCCGGCGACGCAGCAGATCGCGCTGGCGTTGCGCATCGTCTCGGGCCTCACGGTGAAGCAGATCGCGCGCGCCTTCCTGGTTTCGGACGCGGCGATGGAGCAGCGCATCACCCGCGCCAAGGCGAAGGTCGCGGAGGCGGGAACGCCGTTCGAAGCGCCCGGCGCGGTCGAGCGCTCCGAGCGGCTCGCCGGCGTCGCGGCGATGATCTACCTGATCTTCAACGAGGGCTATTCCACCACTGGCGATACTGCCGAGATCAGAAAGCCGCTGTGCGAAGAGGCGATCCGGCTGGCCCGGCTGCTGCTGCGGTTGTTCCCGAGCGAGCCGGAGATCATGGGGCTCGCGGCGCTCATCCTGCTGCAACATGCGCGCAGCGCCGCGCGCTTTGCCGCTGACGGGTCGGTGATCCTGCTCGACGACCAGGACCGTTCGTTGTGGAACGGCACCATGATTGCCGAAGGCCTCGCCCTGATCGACAAGGCGATGCGACACCGCCGCAGCGGACCCTATCAGATCCAGGCCGCGATCGCCGCGCTGCATGCCCGCGCAGCGACGCCGCAGGAGACCGACTGGACGCAGATCGACCTGCTCTACGGCGCGCTCGAGGTCGTGCAGCCGTCCCCCGTGGTGACGCTCAACCGCGCCGTCGCGGTCTCCAAGGTGCGGGGGCCGCAAGCCGCACTCGACCTGATCGAGCCCTTGGCGCCGAAGCTCGCCAACTACTTCCATTTCTTCGGTGTGCGCGGCGCCTTCCTGATGCAGCTCGGCCGCAACGACGAGGCCCGCATCGCCTTCGACCGCGCCATTGCGCTCGCCAACACGTCCGCGGAGGCCGCCCACATCCGCATGCATCTCGATCGCCTGATCCGGGACAGCCAGCCGAAGCCGAAGGAAAGCGCGAAGGCGACGTGACGGTTCTCCGTCATTCCGGGGCACCCAAGGAGTGAACCCGATTCTCCGGTGCGCAATTGCGCAACGGAGTTCGATGCTTCGCATCGCCCGGGAATGGCAATCAGGAAATTCATTCCGGCAACTTGTCGGCTCCTGCCGTTCCCGTTCGTCCTAAGCCCGTATCCCAGGGAGCCCCTCATGTTGAAAGCCATTGCCGTCATTGCCATCGTCCTCACGGCCGGAATTGCGGGCATCCTTGTCTTTGCCCTGACGAAACCCGATACAATCCGCGTCGAGCGCAGTCTCGCCGTGAAAGCGCCCGCCGATGCGATCTATCCGGTCGTCGCCGATTTTCGCCGCTGGACCGGCTGGTCGCCCTATGAGAATCGCGATCCCGCCATGAAACGAAGCTTCGGCGGACCTGGGGAAGGCAAGGGCGCGACCTATGCCTGGGACGGCAACAACAATGTCGGCGCCGGCCACATGGAGATCCTGGAGGCGAGCGGACCCTCGAAGCTCCGGATCAAGCTCGATTTCGAGCGGCCGTTAGAGGGCCACAACACCGCCGAGTTCACCTTTGTGCCGCAAGGCGATGCCACACTGGTCACATGGTCGATGTATGGCCCGGCCCCGTTCGTCTCGAAAGTGATGCAGGTGTTCATCAACATGGACAGCATGATCGGCAATGATTTCGAGGCCGGCCTCGCCAACCTGAAGAAGCTCACCGAGAAGCAATAAGCCTCACTGCCAACGAAAAGGAGAGAAACGATGCTCAATCCCTATCTGTTCTATCAGGACAATTGCGAAGCAGCGTTCAACTATTACGCCAAGGTTCTCGGCGGCAAGATCGATGCGATGATGCGCGCCTCGGACGCACCGCCGGAGGTGCCCGCCACGCCAGGACGCGAAAAGATGATCATGCATGCCCGGATGTCGCTGCCCGACGGCACCGTGCTGATGGCTTCCGACGTGCCGCCGGAGCATTTCCAGAAGCCGCAGGGCTTCTCGATCTCGATCACGGTCAGGGATCCCGCCGATGGCGAACGCAAGTTCAATGCGCTCGCCGATGGCGGCGCCGTCAACATGCCGTTCAGCAAGACGTTCTGGGCCAAGGGCTTCGGCATGTGCGTCGACAAGTTCGGCATCCCCTGGATGGTGAACTGCCCCGCGGACGGAATGTGACGGTCGCGACCGCCTGCATGTCTTGTCGAGTTGGGAATCCCCTCTCTCCAGTTGCTGCGGGAGAGGGGACACATCGAAGGTATCACGGAGCGTAGCGTGTTCCGTCACGCGCGGTTCGACCTAACGGATTGATCCGGTCACCTCCTCGCCCGCCGGCGATGACGATTGCACGCAGCGAGGGCAGATCACGAGCTTGGTGCCGAGCTGCCTGTCCTTCTCCGCTTCGATCTCGTCGTAAACTGCCCACCACGCTTCTGAGTATGGCCTCAAGGTGCCGAGCACGCGTTCGCGTTCCTGATTGGGATCGGCTGCCGCGGGCGCGGGAGTCGTTGCGCGCCGCTTCGCAATGTTAGCGCGGTTCGCGCTCTTGTTGGGGTCCTGCCCGAGGCCGTCCCACGCGATCGGACGACGCTCCTGCGCCGGTGCGACTGCACATCCAAGCAGCGCTGCGCAGAAAGCGAGCAAGATGAAGCCGTGTCGTATCATGCCGGACCCAAAGTTCGGTGCGCGATGCAAGTCCCGCACAGGAAACTTGCATCACGTCGGTCAAATGGAACTTAAGGCAAACGAGTTAGCCGGCATGGCCGAGCAATGATTCACAATCGCATTACTTTGCGGGAGCAGTGAGGCCGCTTCGTGAAACCATGCGGACTGCATCGCACAACAATTGACGCAATATTGGGCTGTGATCTGCAAGTCAGAATCGTTATTGGTGAGTCATAAAATCTACAAACTGGGATGGACGTCACTTGGAAGGGGAGCGACCGATGGCGGCGGCGCTACAGATCAATTTTGCTCTTTGGGGGATGCTCATCTGCGTCAGCATGAAGCTGGTGCCGGTGATTCAGACTCTCTATTGAAGGCAGCCATAGCATCGAAGGCAGCTTCGGCGTGATGGCACAGAGACCCCGTGTGCACGTTGGGTGCGAGCACAGGGAACCTGCCGTATGGCCTGGAGCCCGCCATGCCAAATGCCTTTTAATGTGACGCGGTTCACATAACTCATTCACGTCACATGCGTGGCGGCGGTCAAATTCGTCAGCGGCAGCGCGGATAGATCGCGGCGAGATCACGTCCCCTCAGCAACAGCAATCGCGAGGTGAGGCCACCGCGGCGGCTGATCCAGTCGCGGACCGGGCCGGGATAGGCGGCAAGCACCGCGACCGATGCTTCCGGCTCGGCATAGAAGCGCCCGCGCCGGTCCACCGAACGTGCTGCGTGGAACCCGAGCACCGCGCGTTTGGTGACGCAGATGCGCTCGTCCGGCACGATGCTCAGCACCAGCGTGCAGGCAGACAGGCAAGGGCCGTCGATCACCACGCGCTCTCCGCTCTCGCGCACCTTTTCGAACAGATCGAGGAACGGCCCGACCTGCCCGCCCGGAGACTGAATGATGCGGATTTCGGCGGCGGCCGGCGTGATGGCGAGCAGAGCAAATGCAAACATCACGGCTTTGAGCAATGAGATGCGTCGCATGAAGCCTCCACCGTCGTGCCCACCATTGTCACCGCAAATCTGGAAAGGTGTGGCGGGCACGGCGCTCACACGCCTTTGCCCACCTTACAAGTTCCGTTCCTACCCGTTGCGGCGTTGTCCGCGCAGCGTCGGCAGGCCGATACCCGCCGCATCGAAACCGCCATCGACGGCCAAAATTTGTCCTGTGATGTAGCTCGCGCTCGCCGAGCAGAGGAAGTAGATCGCTTCCGCAAGCTCCTCCTCGAGGCCGTAGCGGTTGAGCGGAATCGCGTCGTGATAGTCGGCGCGGATCTCCCTGGTGTGCACCTGCTTCGCCATCGCCGTGTCGACCGGCCCCGGCGCGACCGCATTGACGCGGATACCGAGCGAGGCGAGCTCGACCGCGAGCTGCTTGGTGAGGTGTGCGAGGCCGGCCTTGCTGGTGCCGTAGGCCGAGCGCAGCGTCGAGGCGCGCACCGCCGAGATCGACGTGATGTTGACGATGGCGCCACCATTGGACTCGCGCATCAAGGGCACCGCCGCCTTGGTGCAGAGGAACGGGCCGGTGAGGTTGACCTCGAGCACGCGGCGCCAGTCGGCCTCGGACGTTTCCATCAGCGGCGCGAACACCGCAATGCCGGCATTGTTGACGAGCGCATCGAGCCTGCCGAACCGCTGCTCGACCGTGGTCATGGCCGCGCTGACCGCAACCGCGTCGGACACGTCGCAGGTCAGCGCCAGCGTCGCCTCGCTTTGGCCGATCTCGGCGAGGGCACGGCCGAGCAGCTCGCCCTCGATGTCGAGCAACGCGACGTGCCAACCCTCGGCCAAGAACTTCTTCGCGGTCGCTAGCCCGATGCCGCGCGCGGCTCCGGTGACGAGGGCGACGTGGTGCGGGGCAGGGGGCATGGCGTATCCGTCGTTCAGGAAGTGAGGCGGCTTCCCTAGCATGCTTGAGGGACACGCGACAAACTATCGCGCCCTAGGCTCTTCGAGCAAATGCCCTTCCATGGTTTGATGCGAACTACTATCTCTGGTCGAATTTATTCATCGCACAATTCCTACTTATTGTCGAAATTCATTTCACGGAGAGGCATCATGAAATTGATCGCATCGGCGGGCGGGTGGAGTTGCCGCTGTCGAAACAATCACGGAAGGTTCGCTTGCAGGGTTCCTCCGGCGCCGGACGTGATGGCCACGCTGTACATGGAGTACAAGCGGTCTGCCGAATACACGACGATGTCATTTGCGGAGTATCTTACGAAGATCAGATTCGTCGACCCCTCTGTCGGCCTGGTTGGAATGGATGATGAAGCACAGTTCGTGCCGTCACCAGGTGGCCCGCTGAAGCTCGATATTCCCAAGCACCAGGTCCTGGGCGAGGTGAAGGTCAAGGCGCTGCTGGTCGATTTCGCGGATCGTCCGAAAACGTTGGAGAAGTCGCATTACGAGGATTTGCTGTTCTCGAAGGGCACATATCCGACCGGCAGCATGCGGGACTTCTACCATGAAGCGAGCCACGGCAAGGTCGACGTAACCGGGACGGTGCATGGCTGGCTGCGGATGCCGGAGGCGTATTCCTACTACACCAATGGCGAATCCGGGATGCAGGACACCAGCTATCCGCACAACGCGCAGCGTCTCGCCGAAGATGCGGTCAAGGCTGCGCTTGCCGAGGGCGTAACATTCGATTCATCGCTCGACAAGCTTAACCGTGGCATCGTGACTGCGTTGTTCATCATCCATTCGGGGCGCGGTGCGGAGGAGATGAAGAGCGTTGAGCTTCAAGGTAAGCACATCTGGTCGCACAAATGGAATCTGAAGAAACCGATCGAGGTGGCGCAGGATCTGTCCGCCACGATCTATTTGACCGTCCCCAACGATTGCAAGGTCGGCGTCTGCGCGCATGAGCTCGGTCATCTCGCCTTCGAGTGGCAGGATTTCTACGACCCGAATTACAACGAGGACGGAACCTATTGGGACGGCACGGGCATGTGGGATCTGATGGCGGGCGGATCCTATAACGGCAACGGAGTACGTCCGGCGCACCCGGCGCCCCTTCACAAGCTCCAGCATGGCTGGGTCAAAGCGACGACCGTTACGACTTCGGGGAAGCTGACGATAAAGCCTTACACGGCGACAAGCGGCGAAATCGTCAAGGTCAAAAGCCCGAAGTTCAGTGACGCGCAGTATCTGTTGCTCGAGAACAGGAAGAAGGCCGGCTTCGATTTCGACCTCCCGGGCGAAGGACTGCTGGTCTGGAAGGTGGACGAAATCAAGAAGCAGAACGACAAGGACAGGGCAGGCCTCGTGCTTGTGCAGGCAGATGGCAGCAACGACCTCAACAATCCCAATGATGGGAATCAGGGTGATGCCGGCGATCCCTTTCCCGGTTCGGAAAACCACTTCGAACTGTCCGATGCGGGACTCGCCTCCACGTCGTTTCCCGGGACGCAATCCGGAATCATCCTGAATAACATCAAGCTGAACGACAACGGCGCGATCACGCTCGACATCAGTTTTGCCGGCACGTCCGGCACGAAGCCGAAGAAGCCCGGCAAGACAACGAAGAAGGCGAAGAAGCCAAAGAGCAAGAAGCTAAAAAAGTCAGGCAAGGTAACGCGGGCAAAGGCTGCGGCAGTCAAGACCGGAAAGACGGGAAAGAAGAAACGCTAGAGCGTCATCCGGAAAAGCGAGTAGCGATTTTCTGCAAAGGTCATGTTGAAGCGATCGCCGGAAGCGCGACGATAATTCGTCCTGATCTCGTCGCGGCTTGATCCGCGAGTTTCGTCTACGCCAGTTCCGCCGAGGCCCGCTGCATGTTCGTCGACATCTCCGATGTCACGATGCTCTGCTCCTCGACCGCGGCGGCAGTGGAGGCGATGAACTCGTTGACGCCGGCAATCGCGGCCTTGATCGCGGTGAGCGAACTGGCGACGTCGCCCGAGATGACGTTGAGCGCGTCGATCTCGGAGGTGATCGTGTCGGTCGCCTGCTTGGCCTGGTTTGCGAGGCTTTTGACCTCGGAGGCGACCACTGCGAAGCCGCGGCCGGCTTCGCCCGCACGCGCCGATTCGATCGTGGCATTGAGTGCGAGCAGGTTGATCTGGCTGGTAATGCCCGAGATCATCTCGACGATGCCGCTCATGGCTTGCGCCGCGGCGGCCAGCTTCTGAGCCTGGCCGTCTGCCGACTCGACCCTCGTCGTCGCGATTTTGGAGGTCTCGCGCGATTTCGCCATGGTCTCGGAGATCTCCCGGATCGAGGCGCTCATCTCCTCGCTGCCGGCCGCGACCGCTTCGATCAGCCCGCGCGCATTATCGGCCTTCTTGCGGCCGATCGCCTGCGCGGTGATGTCCGTGGCGTATTTCACCACCTTGTAAGGCTTGCCGTTGAGATCGAAGATGGGGTTGTAGGAGGCTTGGATCCAGATCTCCCGTCCGCCCTTGGCGATCCGTTTGTATTCGGCGGCCTGATATTCGCCGTGGTTGAGAGTCTCCCAGAACTGGCGATAGGCGACCGAATTCTTCTCGCTCGGCTCGACGAACATGGAGTGGTGCTCGCCCCTGATCTCCGCCAGCGAATAGCCCATCGCCTTGAGGAAATTCTCGTTGGCGGTTCGGATCGTTCCGTCCATGTTGAATTCGATCACCGCCTGCGACTTCTGGATGGCGGCACGTTGTCCGTCATTGTCGGCCGCCTTCATCTTCTGCGCAGTGACGTCGGTGGCGAACTTGACCACCTTGAACGGCTTTCCGTTCTCGTCGAGGATCGGATTGTAGGTGGCGATGATCCAGATCTCCTTGCCGCCTTTGCCCAGCCGCTTGTATTCGGCGGCCTCGAACTCGCCGCGGTTCAGCTTGGCCCAGAACGCGGCATAGGCCGCACTCGCGCGGTCCTCGGGCGTTACGAACATGCTATGATGTTTACCCTTGATCTCGTCGAGCGCGTAGCCCATTGCGCTCAGGAAGTTCTCATTGGCGGTGATGATGCTGCCGTCCATGTTGAATTCGATCACAGCCTGCGCGCGGTCGATCGCGGCGATCTTGCCGGAATCCTCCATGGTCTTGATCTTGTAGGCTGTAATGTCGGTGGCGAACTTGATGAAGCTGACCACCTTGCCATTCTCGTCGCGCAGCGGCGCGTAGGAGGCGTGGATCCAGAGCTCCTTCCCCCCTTTGCCAAACCGCTTGTATTGCGTGGTCTGGAATTCGCCACGGTTCAGACTGGCCCAGAAGTCCCGGTAGCGAGCGCTCTCGCGCTCGGCGGGGCTGACGAAGATGCTGTGATGCTTGCCCTTGATCTCGGCCAGCGTGTAGCCGCTCATCTTCAGGAGGTTCTCGTTGGCATCCAGAATGGTGCCATCGAGGCCGAATTCGATCACGGCCTGCGACCGATCGAGCGCCTCGACTTCGGCGACGGCGTGCCTGACCTTCTTGCTATGGAAATTGAACACCTAAGCCTCGCAATGGTCGGTGATAATGAATGGTGGTCGTATGGTTTCCTCGAAGCAAAAAATTTGCCCGACTTTCTTGAGCAAACGGTAAATCCCCGCCGCGCGGCGGCCCGTTCCCGCGGATCTCCGTACGTTTGCTATCTACCTCGACTTGCGGGCGTTTTGGCTTTATATGCACGGCAGAGTTGATAGAGCGGGCCGTAATTGTACGGAGCGCTGTTGCATTATTTTTCCGGGCTCGGGGGCGCGACAGCGCCTGGCATGTCGGCTGGTCGGGTCGGTGCCGAATAATTTCAGCCGGCGTGTCGGCTCGGTAAGAGCCCATTCGTCTTGGAGCCGAGCGCGGGCCTGCGGCCTGCGACAATCTCGGGAACAGCCCGGAAGCCAGGATACGACCCATGCGATTCATGATGCTGATGATCCCGGTCGGCTACGAGACCGCGCCGCCGGACGTCCAGCTCGATCCCGAGCGAGTCGCGGCGATGATGCGCTACAACGAGGCGCTGAAGGATGCGGGCGTGTTGATCACGCTCGACGGCCTGCATCCGCCATCGATGGGGGCGCGGGTTTCGTTTGCGACCGGCAAGCCCATCGTCACCGACGGTCCCTTCGCCGAGGCCAAGGAAGTCCTGGGCGGATATTGGATGATCGAGGTCGCCTCGCGGGCCGAGGCGATTGCCTGGGCAAGGCAGTGCCCGGCCTCGCCGAACGAGATCATCGAAATCCGGCAGGTGCAGGAGATCAGTGACTTTCCGCCTGACGTTCAGGCGGCCGCCGCCGGATTCGACGGTCTGAAGAAGTAGCCACAGCAGCCGCGAAAAATTCGTGGCTGTCGTCGATCGTTCAAGGAGAGAACCGATGAGCACCGAACACAAGTTTCTAGCCGTCTATATCGGCAGCATGAGCGGGTCGAAAATGGCGGCCTGGCGCGCGCTGCCCGAGGCCGAACGGAAAGCGAGGGAACAGGAGGGCATGGCCGCCTGGCACGGCTGGGTCGAGAAGCATAAGGACGTCATCGTCGAGATGGGCGGCCCGCTCGGCAAGACCCGCAGGATCGACGCGCGCGGCATCACCGAGACCAGCAATGCGTTGACCGGCTTCACGGTGGTGCGCGCTCCCTCGCAAGAGGAAGCTGCAAAACTGTTCGAGAACCATCCGCATTTTGCGATCTTCCCGGGCGAGGCGATCGAGGTCATGCCCGTGCTCCCGATTCCGGAGCTTTAGCTGGCTCACAGGAGGTCACGCCCGGCCCGACGCCGGCGTGACCCGTGGACATACCGGTTAATCAATCCCGTCGGCCGCTAGTGACCTTCGCGCCCACCTCATGTAAAGGTCGTTCACATGAGCTGGCGCAAGGAGCAGCGCCGCGCCGAGCGCGGCTATCATCACGGCAATCTGAAGGAGGCCCTGTTGCAGGCCGCTCTCGGGCTGATTGCCGAGAAGGGCGCGGCCGGCTTCACCTTCGCCGATGCCGCGCGCATGGCCGGCGTCAGCGCGGCGGCACCCTATCGGCATTTCCGAGACCGCGAGGAACTGCTGTCCTCGATCGCCCAGCGCGGTTTCGAGCAGTTCGAGGCGCGCCTGGTCGCGGCCTGGGACGATGGACGGCCCGATACGGTCACCGCGTTCGAACGTGTCGGCAAGGCCTATCTCGCCTTCGCCCGCGAGGAGCCTGCGTTCTACAACGCGATGTTCGAATCGGGCGTGCCGGTGGATGCCAATCCCGCGCTTCAGGCCGCCAGCGAACGCGCGTTCAACATCATTCGCGCCGCAGCCGAGCGGCTCGCTGCCCTGACGCCGCCAGGCACGCCGCGGCCACCGGCGATGATGATGGCCTTGCACATCTGGTCCATGGCCCATGGCGTGGCCTCGCTGTTTTCCCGCGGTGATGCCGCGCGGCGAAAACTGCCGATGTCGCCGGACGAGCTGTTGGAGGCCGAGGTGCTGATCTATCTGCGCGGCCTCGGTTTCCCGACCGACCGTCGTCCCGCAGGCAAGCGCGCCGAGCCGCCACCGGTGCCACCGGAGGCATCCTCCGGTTCTGGCCTGCCTCCGGGCGGCCCCTGGGGCAAACCGAAATAAAATTGCGTAGATAATCACGCGGGCGTGTCAGGCCGCCGGCTTGACAAAATCGCGGGATGGTCTAGCTATGTAAATGTTATTTACATTCACAACGGCGCAGATGCCGTGATGGAGATCGGAAATGGCCTACACCGCTGATGTCAATCGATGGCGCGGCCCCTCTGAGCAATACCAACAGTACGAGCGTCCACGCATGCTCGATACGCCCTGGCATCCCGGCTGGATTGCCGTGACCATTCTCGGCTTCATCATCTGGTGGCCGATCGGACTTGCCCTTCTCTTTTTCACACTCGGGAGCAGAAGAATGTCGTGCTGGAGCAACCAGGATCGCTGGCAGAACAAGATGGAGCGGATGCAGTACAAGATGGATCGCATGCGCGGCCGCATGGAGCGCCGTGGCTTCGGCTTTGGCTTCGGCCCGCCGTCCTCCGGCAACCGTGCCTTCGACGAATATCGCTCTGAGACGCTGCAGCGCCTCGAGGAAGAGCAGGTCGAGTTCAAGAATTTCCTCGACCGCCTGCGTCACGCCAAGGACAAGGAAGAGTTCGACCAGTTCATGGCGCAGCACAAGACGCGTCCGACCCCGCCGCCGACCGACCAGCAGCAGGGCTGACCTTCAAGGCCGACACTCTCAAAGCCTTCAGGCGCATGCCCCCAAAGTCCTGATGGCCCCGAGCCGCCCGTCTGCGCAACCCGCAGGCGGGCGGTTTGGCTTTTGAGATGCGCTCCCCACCGCGCCCCGCCGGCGCAGGTCACCGACCATGCCTGGGACCCGTTGGGCACCAGGCTCGACCAGGCGCTGAGCGATCGCGTTCCATCAATGGATGGCCGACGGAAGTTCAGCTCTATCCCGGTGACAGCTCGGCGAGCCCTGGCGGTTCTTCCTCAGCCTCTATCTCTACTGGGGCGCGCCTCGTTTCGCACTCAACCGTACGGTCTTGTTCGCGAAGCGGAGTATCGTCCCGTGATCCTGCTCCGCGATTTCGCGCTGCTTGTCCTGCATGTTCTCGTCGCCGCGGCGGCTGGCTCTATGCGCTCAGTGGCCGCAAGGTTCAGCGCGCTGTCGCGAGCTGCGCGCGAACCGAAGCGAGGAAGTGTTCGTAGGCGTGGTCCACGATCTCGTTGAGCGATCGCGTGCGCGCGAACATCGCCTTGGCCTCGGCGAGAAACTCGTCACGAGTCGGAATCTTCGGCAGATGCAGATGCGTCAGCGCATCGACACCTTCATGTGCGCGGTTGAGGATGTCGTGCAGCGAGGGCAGCTGCAATTGGGCGAGTTCGGCACGGCGCCGCGCCGACGAGATCGCGTGCGCCAACGTCTGCGCATCGAACCGTCCGGCAAGCTCGCGGGCCGCCCGATTGATCACCCGCGCGCCGAGCGGCTGCTCATTGCGCAGGACCTGCTCGGGCGGCGCCTTCATGTTCCAGACGACGCCCATCCATGACAGGATCGTCAAGACGTAATAGGTGACGTCGATCTCCCACCAGCGAAAGCCCTGGCGCACGCTGCTCTGGTAGGCATGATGATTGTTGTGCCAGCCTTCACCGAGAGTGAGCAGCGCCAGCAGCCAGTTGTTGCGGGAATCGTCGCCCGTCACGTAGCGCTTGCGACCATGCACATGGGCGAGCGAATTGATGCAGAAGGTGGCGTGATAGAGCAGCACCGTGCTCCACAGGAAGCCGACGACAAGACCCGACCATCCCGCAACCAGGAAACAGAGCGCCGCAAGCACGGTGGCCGGCAGAAGCTCGAGCCGATGTAGCCACATCAGCTCCGGATAGGCCGCGAGATCGCCCACTTTCACGAGATCGGTCGTGTCGTGCTCGCGGTAAAAGATCCAGCCGACATGGCTGTACAGGAAGCCGCGCTGACGCGGCGAATGCACATCCAGTTCGGTGTCGGAATGCAGATGGTGATGCCGGTGCTTGGCGGCCCACCACAACACGCTCTTCTGCGCGGTGCTTTGCGCCAGGCAGGCCAAAATGAACTGAAACACCCGGCTGGTCGCAAACGCGCGATGCGAGAAGTAGCGGTGGTAGCCGGCGCCGATTGCAAACATCCGCAGGCAATAGAGTGAGACGCAGATCGCGACGGCCTGCCACGTAATGCCTGTCCAGATCGCCGCGACACAGCCGAGATGGACCAACACGAACGGCACGGCGGAGGGATACATGATGTCGTCGTGGTGGTCGTCGGCGGGCGCGTTAGGCGACATGTCTTGGCGTGACCTCAGGTAAAGGGGATCCGGGATTCGCGTCGGCAGCTCCGAGGGCTGCCGGGTACGAAAAACCCGCGGATGGCGGACCACCGCGGGGGGCGAACGAGCTGCTTTGCCCGGGATTTCCTCGGCCAAAGCAGCATCGGCCGAGAACTCGACTGACTATATGGTCGCGGATGCCCGGCACGCAAGCTCGTAGCCTCCCGGTGAACCGCGGCATGGTGCTCGGGTAGCGCCGTGCCGCCCGCGCGGCGTGGTGCGCGGGGTGCCCACGGGCTATATCTGAGACGTGAAAGCGGCCCAAAACACCGGAGGCGGCGATGACGGCAGCTGTGACCGCGACGAGCGATGGCCTCTGGCAGCAGATTCGCGACGAGGCGCGGCGTGCGGTCGCATCCGATCCCGTCTTCGGCAGGTCGATCGCTGAAGCGGTTCTCGCCCATGACGGCTTTGCGGCGGTTTTGGCCGATCTCATCGGGCGCAGGCTTGGCGGCAACGTCGCCGGGCAAACGCGCTTCATGGCCTTTTCGCGCGAGGCATTTCGTCACTCGCCGGATTTGATCGAAGCGTCCGGCCGCGATTTGCAGGCCATCGTGCGCAGCGATCCGGCCATCGCCGGCCTGTTGGCGCCGCTGCTGCATTTCAAGGGCTACGTCGCGCTGCAAGCCTGGCGCGTCTCGAACTGGCTCTGGCATCATGATCATCGCGATGCGGCGCTGCTGTTTCAGAACGAGGCGTCGAACGTGTTGCAGGTCAGCATTCATCCCTCGGCCGGCATCGGCTCGTCCGTCTATCTCGATCACGCCACGGGCATCGTGATCGGCGCCAATGCGGTGATCGGCGACGAGACCATCATCCTTCAGAACGTCAGCATCGGCCGCGGCAGTGAGCTGCCGACGCGCTCGCCGCGCATCGGCCGCGGCGTCTTCATTGGCGCCGGCGCGACCATTTTGGGCGATATCAGGATCGGCGATTTTGCCAGGATCGGCGCCGACACGGTCGTGACCGCCGACGTTCCCGGCGGCTGCACCGTCGTGGGAAATCCTGCACGATTGATCAACTGCCCCGAGCCCGCCCCGGCGGCGTGAAGCGCCATCGCGTCATCGGATGCGGCGCCAACGGGATGAATCATGGAGCGGGTGATCGCCGTATGGCGGCGGTCGTCTTGGGGTTGATGGTTCTGGCAGGACCTCGCGGGAAGTGATTTCCGGGACAATTTGCCGGGGGCCTCGGTCCGCCGTGCGCGTGGAACCTTCGTTCCCTGGACGCAGTGCAAGGCGAAGGAGCGTGCGACGCGCCCGGAACACCAGCTCGGTCCTCAACCGCCTGCGTCGGCTGCCTTTCCCGCAACCAAATTCATCCCTGGTAACCTCGCATTAACCAACGGCGGGCTCTGGTAAGGGCGGACAGTCGCGCCCAAAGCGTAAAGCCAGGCCCGTCAAGGCCCGGGGCCAAAGGCCCATAGTTTTGACATCTTGGCAGGGAATGCAGACGGCCGGCTTTGGACGAGCCCCTGCACCCCAGAAAGACAAGGCTTTGAGCGGGCTTGCCGGCCGCGCCCGGTTCTAGCGCGGCTATTGGGGAACCGGCAGCCATTTGCTGGCCGGCACATCGGGTAACGATCGCCTTGAGAGGATACCGCTTATGAATCCGGCCGAATTGGCTCAGTCAGCCCTTCCGGTTGCTGCCTCCGCCGACGTGTCGCTGATTGCGCTGTTCTGGCAGGCTCACTGGATCGTGAAAGCGGTGATGCTGGGGCTCCTGGCTTGCTCCGTCTGGGTCTGGGCGATCGCCATCGACAAGATTTTCCTGTTCGCCCGCACCCGCCGCTCGATGGACCGTTTCGAGCAGGCATTCTGGTCCGGTGAATCGATCGAGGAGCTCTATCGCACGCTTTCGGCCAAGCCGACGCACTCCATGGCGGCCTGTTTCGTCGCCGCGATGCGCGAGTGGAAGCGGTCATTCGAGAGCCAAGCCCGCTCGGTCGCGGGTCTCCAGATGCGCATCGACAAGGTCATGAACGTCTCGATCGCGCGCGAGGTCGAGCGGCTGGAGCGCCGCCTGCTGGTGCTCGCCACCGTCGGCTCTGCGGGGCCCTTCGTCGGCCTGTTCGGCACGGTCTGGGGCATCATGTCGAGCTTCCAGTCGATCGCGGCGTCGAAAAATACCTCTCTGGCGGTGGTGGCGCCTGGTATCGCGGAGGCCCTGTTTGCGACTGCCGTCGGCCTTATCGCCGCCATTCCTGCCACTATTTTCTACAATAAGTTCACCTCCGAGGTGAACCGGCAGGCCCAGCGGCTCGAAGGCTTCGCCGATGAATTTTCAGCCATCCTGTCGCGCCAGATCGACGAGCGGGGCTGACGGCCGGCATGTATAGTGTGAAGGGCAATTTGGGCACTCGATCATGGCGATGAACGTTGCGAGTTCGTCCGGAGGCGGCGGGCGCCGAGGCCGGCGCAAGCCCGTCGTTGCCGAGATCAACGTCACGCCGATGGTCGACGTGATGCTGGTGCTGCTCATCATCTTCATGGTGTCGGCGCCGATGCTGACGGTCGGCGTGCCGCTCGACCTGCCGCAGACCCAGGCCAAGAGCCTCGAAAACAACGACCAGAAGCCGATCCAGATGTCGGTCGACATCAAGGGCAAGGTCTTCATCAACGATTCCGAGATCGCGATCAACGAGCTGGTGCCCAAGCTGAAGGCGATCACGGATGCGCGCGGCGGGCTCGAGGAGCGCATCTATCTGCGCGCCGACAAGAAGGCTGATTACGGCACGGTGGCCAGGGTGATGGGCCTGCTGTCCGGCGCCGGATTCAAGAAGCTCGCCCTCGTCACGGAAGCGGATCAGGGGTAAGCGGTGAAGGTGAACGTCGACAAGACACTCGTTGCGTCGATCGCCCTCCACGTCCTCGTGCTGGGATGGGGGCTCGTCACCTTCAGCAGCAAAGCCTACCTCGCACCGGAAGAGTCGCTTCCCATCGACATCATCTCCACCGATCAGCTCGCCAAGATGATGGCGGGGCAGAAGACCGGCAAGAAGGAAGAGCCGAAGCCGAAGGTCGAGAAGATCGCGGAAGCGAAGCCCGAGGAAGACGCCGTCGGCAAGGTCACCGAGAAGAAAGAGCTGATCAAGACCAACTCGCAGCCGGAGCCGCCGCCGAAACCCGTCGAGAAGCCGGTCGAGAAGAAGCCCGAGCCGCCGAAGCCCGTTGCCGAGGCCAAGCCGAAGGAAGAGCCGAAGCCGCAGGAAAAGAAGCCTGATCCGGCCAAGGAAGATCCGATCGCCGAGCTCCAGAAGAAGCTGGACACCAAGAAGCCGCCGCCGAAGCCGGTGGAGCAAAAGGTTGCGGCGGTGCAGCCGCAGCAGCAGCCCAAGCCCAAGGAGCGCAGCTTCGATCCCGCGCAGATCCAGCGCGACCTCGACAAGCGCGCTGCGACCCGGCACGAGCTCACCGGAACGGCGCTGAATGCGTCAGCGTCGCTGGGAGCAGCGACGGGAACAGCCGCGAACAACGTCGCGACCTGGCGCGGTGCATTCCAGGGCGCGGTCAAGCGCTGCTTCACGCCGACCTACAATGGCCAGGATGCCGATCAGTACGAGGCCGACATCGACATTCCCATGAAGATCGATGGATCGCTCGCCTCCGAGCCGATCGTCGTCGCAGTGCGGGGACCGTCGCGGTCGATCGCGCAGGCGGTGGCGGAGAGCGCCAAGCGCGCCATCGTGCAGTGTCAGGTCTATTCGTTCATGCCGAAGCAGCAGTACGAGAGCTGGAAGCTCATTCCCATGACTTTCGGCCTGAAAGATATGTTGTGACATCCGAACAAAAGAATTTTGCAATGAATGACGTCCGATCGATGAACCGCCGCCGCTTCATGACCCTGACCGGATCGACGCTTGCCATGCTCGGGGGCGGCAGTGCCTTTGCTCAGGGCCAGGACGGCCGCATCCGCATCGACCCCAATGCATTCCAGCCGATCCCGATCGCGATCACCAACTTCCTGCCGGGTTCTCCGTCCGACGGCGACGTCGGCAACGGCGTCACGCAGGTCATCACCAACAACCTGAAGCGCTCGGGCCTGTTCGCGCCGATCGACCAGGCGGCCTTCATCGAGCGCATCAGCAACATGGACGTCGCGCCGCAATTCCAGAACTGGAAGACGCTCAACGCGCAGGCCCTCGTCACCGGCCGCATGACGCGGCAGCCGGACGGCCGCCTCAAGGCCGAGTTCCGCCTGTGGGACGTGATCAGTGGCCAGCAGCTCGCGGGACAGCAATATTTCACGTCGCCGGAATATTGGCGCCGCATCGCCCACATCATCTCCGACCAGATCTATGAGCGGATGACCGGCGAGAAGGGGTATTTCGACAGCCGCGTCGTGTTCGTCGACGAGAGCGGGCCGAAGGAGCGCCGCGTCAAACGGCTCGCGATGATGGACCAGGACGGCGCCAATGTGCGCTACCTGACTCGCGGCGCGGATCTCGTGTTGACGCCGCGCTTCTCGCCGAACTCGCAAGAGATCACCTACATGGAGTTCGGCCAGGGCGATCCGAAGGTCTATCTCTACAACATCGAGACGGGCCAGCGCGAGATCGTCGGCAACTTCCCCGGCATGACCTTCGCGCCGCGCTTCTCGCCGGACGGCCAGCGCGTCATCATGAGCCTGCAGCAGGGCGGCAATTCCAACCTGTTCGTGATGGATCTGCGCTCGCGCGCGACCACGCGTCTCACCGACACGCCGGCGATCGACACGTCTCCGTCTTACTCGCCGGACGGTGCCCGCATCTGCTTCGAATCCGATCGCGGCGGCCGGTCGCAGATCTACGTGATGGCCGCGGGCGGCGGGCAGGCGCAGCGGATCTCCTTCTCCAAGGACGACACCAACGCCAGCTATTCGACCCCGGTGTGGTCGCCGAAGGGCGATTACATCGCCTTCACCAGGCAGGGCGGCGGACAGTTCGCGATCGGTGTCATGAAGCCCGACGGCAGCGGCGAGCGGCTGCTCACCTCCGGCTTCCACAATGAAGGCCCGACCTTCTCGCCGAACGGCCGCGTGCTGATGTTTTTCCGTGATCCCGGCGGCAGCGGCGGGCCCTCGCTGTACAGCGTCGACATCTCGGGACGCAACGAGCTGAAGGTGCCGACGCCGGGGTTCGCCTCCGACCCGGCATGGTCGCCGCTACTGTCCTCGACCGCGGGCCAGTAGATCCCTCGGCGCAGCGCGCGATGTATCGAAGAGAAACGCGCAAACTTTTTCGGGATCGGGGAGGAAAGCAAGCTTTCCTTCACCTTGAGCTCGGCAAGCCTTGCCTAGTTGCTTGAAATATCAGCAGAAATGGGTTCGTCGTTGCCGAAAAACAACTCGACTTTAACGATGTTCCCTCAGAAAGACTTCATCTGGTTTGAGTAAAACTACGCGTCACACAGGACGCGCGTACAAACACAAATGCAATTCGCAAGCCAGAGCGGAGAACCTGAGCCGGCGTCGCCGAGAATTTCGGCGGCGCTGATCGATTCGCTGTTCGAAACGCCTGCTCCCTTGCTGACGGGTCTCGTCTTCGGTGTCGTTGCGGCGGCCGCGACCGCGCTGAAGACGGGAGAACCCTTGATCTGGGCGTGTGTTGCGCTGCTGATCCTCGCCGGCGCTATTCGGGCGTTCGACTTGCGGCGCTACCAGATGCGCAAATCGACGCTAACCCCCGACGAAGCTGCGCGATGGAAGAACCGGCATCAGATCGGAGCGATGATCCAGGCCGCCGCGGTCGGCATCTGGAGCACCACCACGCTCCTGGTGAGTGATGATGCCGTCGCCCATATGATTTCTCTCTCCACAACCACGGGGTTCGTGGCGGGGGGCGCAGGCAGGGCTTATGGACGGCAATGGATATACCAGCTGCAGGCTTCGCTCTGTTTCGGTTCGACGGTGATCGCGCTGGCGTGGCGTGGCACGCCCTATTACCTCGTCATGTCAGTCCTGTGCGCCGCGTTTCTGGTGGCCGTCATACAAATCTCGGCCAATTTGCATAGGATATTCATGCGGGCGCTCGTCGCGCGTGAACGCGAGGCGGCCCTGGCCGGCCAGTTTGACAGCGCGTTGAACAACATGCCCCATGGTCTGTGCATGTTCCGTGTCGACAGACAGCTTGCTGTGATGAATCATCGTTTCAGCGAACAGATGAACCTGCCCGACGATCTCGTGCAGAGTGGCCCCAACGCGTCCGAAATCATCGCGGCGTGCGTCAACGGCGGTTCTATCTCGACCGAGAGCGGCAATTTGATCCTCCGGGAAATCGAGGACGGGCGGGTCCGCGAACTCCTGACCATAGATTCGGCGCGTGGGCGCACGTTGTCCTGGACCTTCCAACCAATGTCAGACGGCGGCATGGTGATGCTGCTCGAGGACATCACCGAGCGCAAGAATGCCGAGGCAAGGATAAGCCATCTTGCCCGCTACGACGAACTGACGGCGCTGCCGAACAGGGTCAATTTTCGCGACGAGATCGAGCGCCTGCTCGCAAACGCGCAGCATGCCGAGCGCCTCTCCGCGCTCCTGTTCGTCGACCTCGACCAGTTCAAGCAGGTCAACGACACGCTGGGCCACCCGTGCGGCGACCAGCTGTTGTGCGCGGTTGCCAACCGCCTCCGGGAGATGCTGCGGCCCGAAGATTTCGTCGCGCGCTTTGGCGGCGACGAGTTCGTCGTGTTTCAGCAGAACATCGCCTCGGCTGAGGATGCCGCCAGCCTCGCCCGCCGGATCGTCGAACGCCTCAGCGAGCGCTATCGCATCGACAATCACCTCGTCGAGATCGGCGCCAGCGTCGGTATTGCGCTGACCGCGCCAGACCGCGGCGTTAGCGCCGACACGCTCCTGAAGAACGCCGACATGGCGCTGTACCGCGCCAAGGCCGACGGCCGCGGCACCTTCTGCTTCTTTCGGGAGGAAATGGCGGCGACCGTCGAGGCGCGCCGGATCCTGGAGCTCGATCTGCGCAAGGCGCTTGCCAACGAGGAGTTCGAGCTGTTCTTTCAGCCGCTGGTCAACCTCAAATCGGGCAAGATCACAACCTGCGAGGCGCTGTTGCGCTGGAACCACCCCGTGCGCGGTACGGTCTCGCCGGTCGACATTATCCCGGTTGCCGAGGACATGGGCTTGATCGTCGATCTCGGCCGCTGGATCCTGCGGCGGGCCTGCATGGAGTGCATGAAGTGGCCGGAGGGCGTCAGCGTCGCCGTCAACTTCTCGCCGCAGCAATTCCACCAGCGCGACGTGCTCAGCGAAATCCGCTATGCGCTCGAAGTGTCCGGGCTTCCGGCCCATCGCCTCGAGATCGAGATCACCGAGTCCTCGCTGCTGCGCAACACGCAGCTCACGCACGACGTCCTGTCGCAGCTTCACGCCCTCGGCATACGCATTTCGCTGGATGACTTCGGCACCGGCTATTCGAGCCTGAGCTATCTGCACAATTTCCCGATGCAGAAGGTGAAGATCGACCGCTCGTTCCTCGAAGGCATCGACACCGATCGGCCGCTGACGCTGCTGCGCGGGGTGGCGCGGCTAGCCGTCGATCTCGGCATGTCGGTCGTAGTCGAGGGCATCGAGACCAACGAGCAGCTCGAACTGATCAGCGCCGATGGCACCATCACTGAAGGGCAGGGCTATCTTTTCAGCCGGCCGGTGCCCGCTGTTCGGGTTCGGCAATTGCTGGATGCCTCGCACGGCCGCCGTTCGGCCGATGACCAACTGACCATCGCTTCACGATCGATCGCCTGACATCTCCGTAGAATTGCGGGAAGACTCTGACATCTTGCAACCGGTACGATTAACCCTAACGGGGCGCGTCAATTGCGCCGGCGTTAAGAAGCTGTTAATCCTTTCATACCCGCAAGGGTTGTTTTGCCAGTTGAGGAATGTTGGATGAAGCCCGAAGCCGAGCTGCGTGCTTCGCTCTCTGTGCGGGGGGGAGCGCTGTTCGATCGCGTCGATTACCGATCCATCGAGACTCCTGAAGAGAAAGACCAGCTCTATCAGATGCGCTACAGGGCCTATACGCGCGGCGGACTAATTCCGCCGTCAGAGTCCCAGCGCTATACGGATGACTACGACGATGCGCCCAACGCCCGGACGTTCGGAGTGTATGTCGATGGCGAACTCTGCAGCTCCATCCGTCTCCACGTCCTGACGCCAGAACAGCGGATGTCCTGTACGACCGACTTGTTCGGCGACGTTCTTCACCCCCGGCTTGATCGAGGCGAAGTCTTCATCGATCCGGCCCGCTTTGTCGCAAGCCCGGAAAAAGCCAAATGCTTTCCGGAGCTCCCCTACGTGACGGTGCGACTGGTCTTCCTGGCCTGCGAACATTTCAATGCCGATACCGGACTCGCGCTGGTTCGTCCCGCGCACGAGTCGTTCTATCGCCGGATCTTTCTCAACGAAACCATCGCAGAGCCGCGGCTGTTTCCGAATGCATTGGCAAAGGTCGCATTAATGGCGTCCAACTTCCGTGCCGTGCGGGAAAAGGTCTTAACGCGATTTCCAATCATGCGCTCCAGCGCATTCGAGCGGCGAATGCTGTTTGGGGACAGCAACGCGCCATCGGCGAGCATCGTCTCGCCTAAAGTAGCCTCCGAGCGTCCAAAGCTGGTCGCCTACTCCTGACAACCCGTCGGCGCCTTGCTCAAACGGACCTGCGGTCCGGCACCCATCCGGGCCTGGCTTTATTTTAGCCAGTTCCGCGGGCGCCATGCTTGCCTTCAC
The DNA here is from genome assembly GCF_032918005.1 of Bradyrhizobium sp. NDS-1. Classification (NCBI taxonomy): domain Bacteria; kingdom Pseudomonadati; phylum Pseudomonadota; class Alphaproteobacteria; order Hyphomicrobiales; family Nitrobacteraceae; genus Bradyrhizobium; species Bradyrhizobium sp. NDS-1. The sequence goes on along the minus strand of NZ_CP136628.1, from coordinate 6,761,222 downwards.
CCTTGCGCCACATTTACAACCCATTAACCATGACGGGTGCTTTTCGCTGGTTGGGGGCATTTGATCGGCTGAGGCAAGGTTCCGTCAAGGTTGACGGAACGTTCGCTTAACCAACCCCCTGTAGACCGGACAGCAGTGGACTAACGTGAGCGTGGAGGCTCCGGAATGAAACATCCTATGCGTATCCTCCAGGGATTGAAGCTGGTCGCGGTGCTTGCCGTCGCGCTGTCGATGGGTGCCTGCGCCAACAAGAATGCCGCGACGGATGCGATGGCCAACGCGGCGACGCCTGGCAGCCAGCAGGACTTCGTGGTGAACGTGGGGGACCGCGTGTTCTTCGAAAGCGACCAGACCGATCTGACCCCGCAGGCGATCGTGACCCTGGAGAAGCAGGCGCAGTGGCTGCAGACCTATCCGCGCTACAGCTTCACCGTCGAAGGTCATGCCGACGAGCGCGGCACCCGCGAATACAACATCGCGCTCGGCGCCCGGAGAGCCCAGTCGGTGCGCTCGTTCCTCGCCTCGCGCGGCATCGATCCGAACCGCATGCGCACGATCTCCTACGGCAAGGAGCGGCCGGTCGCGGTCTGTAACGATATCTCCTGCTGGTCGCAGAACCGTCGTGCCGTCACGGTGCTGAACGCGAGCTCCTGACGCCGATCAGTCAGGCGCCGTTCATCTTCCAAAACCGATTATGCCGGCGCCCTCTCGGGCGCCGGTTTCGTTTCAGCAATCCGTGACTTAAAACCCCGTGGTGCCAGTCACAGTTTTGGCGTACTCCCCTTCAATGTGTGGCGCGTCGCATGTTCCGTCGCAGGCCATTTCGCTTTCGTCGTCAGGGCAAGATGTCATCCAGATTTAAGGTCTTTACCGGCACCGTGGCGATGGCCACGCTGCTCTCTTTCGGCTCGCTTGCACTCGCGCAGTCGGACGATGATCCGGAGATGCGGATCGAGCGGCTGGAGAGCCAGCTGCGCCAGCTCACCGGCCAGAACGAGGAGCTGCAATACCGCAACCGCCAGCTCGAGGAGCGGCTGCGGGCGCTCGAAGGCGGCGCGCAAGCCGCGCCCGGACAGGCGCCCAATGTCGCGGCGATGCCGCCCGCCCAGCTTTCACCGGGGCAGGTCGCGCCGGGCTATCGACAGCCGCAGCAGCAGGCCGCGCAGCCCAATTACGAGCAGCCCCAGGTCGCCGCTCCTGGGCCGATCATTCAGGAGCAGCCGGCGCCCGGCGCCCCCGGCACGCGCCGCCGCGGCGATGCCTTCGATCCCAACCAGAACCCGAACGCGCCGGGCGCGCCACGCGCGCTGGGCGGCGGCCAGCAGCCGATGCAGGCGGCTCCCGGCGGCGCACCCGGTGGCCGCGGGGCCGGCGAGCCGCTGGATCTCGCCAACACCGCTCCCCGCTATCAGCCGCAGGCCGCGGCCCCGGCCGCGCAGCCCGGCTATCCGCCGGCTCAGCCCGGCTATCCGGCGCCGGCGGGCGGCACTGGCCTTGCCACCCTGCCGCCGTCGGCCACGCCGCGCGACGAGTTCGACCTCGGCATCGGCTACATGCAGCGCAAGGACTATGCGCTCGCCGAGCAGACCATGAAGAACTTCACGCAGAAATATCCTGGAGACCCGCTGCTGGGGGACGCGCAATACTGGCTCGGCGAGAGCTATTTCCAGCGCCAGCAATATCGCGACTCCGCCGAAGCCTTCCTCGCCGTCACCACCAAATACGAGAAATCGGCCAAAGCGCCGGACGCGCTGCTGCGGCTCGGCCAGTCGCTCGCCGCCCTGAAGGAGAAGGAGGCCGCCTGCGCCGCCTTCGGCGAGATCGGCCGCAAATATCCGCGTGCTTCCGCCGGCGTCAAAGCCGCGGTCGACCGCGAGCAGAAGCGTGTGAAGTGCTGACGTCCGGGTCCTGACAAGTCGGATGGTGCTACGCTAGACGTCGTCACCATCCGCCTTGGAGGTCAGGGCCCGCGTCATGTCAGACGACGACAATTCTCCGATCTCGGCGCGCGAGGCGAGGCGGCTCTTTGCCGGCTTGAAAAGCGCGCCGGCGCTGGTCCTCGCCGTCTCCGGCGGACCCGACTCGGTCGCGCTGATGTGGCTGGCGGCGCGCTGGCAGCGCAGCCTCGCGCGTGGCCCGCGTCTCACCGTCGTTACGATCGATCACGGCCTGCGGCGCGAGGCGGCGCGGGAGGCGCGCGAGGTCAAGCGGCTCGCCACTGAACTCGGGCTACCGCACCGGACCCTGCGCTGGCGCGACGCAAAGCCGAAGACGGGGCTGCCGGCGGCCGCGCGCGAGGCCCGCTATCGTCTGCTCGCACAGGCCGCGCGCGCGGTCGGCGCGAGCCATGTGCTGACCGCCCATACCCGCGACGACCAGGCCGAAACCCTGTTGATGCGGCTGCTCCGCGGCAGCGGCCTTGCCGGACTGTCGGCAATGGCGTCCCTCAGTGAGCGCGACGGGATCGTGCTGGCGCGGCCGCTGCTCGACGTCCCCAAGGCGCAGCTGGTCGCGACCTTGAGGCGGGCCAAGATCGGCTTTGCCGACGATCCCAGCAACCGCGATACCGCCTTCACCCGGCCGCGCCTGCGCGCGCTGCTGCCGCAACTCGCCGCCGAGGGCGGCGATGCCCGCACGCTCGTGCGACTTGCGGCAAGGCTGGCGCGGGCCAATGCGGCAGTCGAGATACTGGCCGACGGCGCCGAGCGCTTCCTCCGTTTGCGGGATCGCGGCGATGCGCCGCAGGTGGGCGTTCGAAGCTTCGAGGCCTCGAGCTTCGCCCTCCTGCCCGAGGAGGTCCGGCTGCGGCTCCTGCTGCGGGCGATCAACGCGCTCGGACATGAAGGGCCGGCGGAACTCGGCAAGGTCGAAACCCTCCTGGCTGTGCTCGATCAGGCCATCGCCGCAAGTCCTCGCGCTGCCGCCAATGGCCGGCAGGCCTTGCGGCAGACCCTTGCGGGAGCCTTGATCAGCCTTGCCGGCGGGCGTATCCACATCGCACCGGCGCCGGCCCGGCGGCGCAAGGGTGTGTGAACACCGGCCATTCCGGTCCCCTGCCGTCAGGACACCTTAACCAGGCAGGGAAATCACCGGTCAGGTCGCCATTATTTCAGCGGGAATCGCTCTAAGATGGGCTAAATAGTCCCATCTCGTTCCCTTGGCAGCGACCGGTGCGGCACCTAGATTGTATGCTCTAACCGAGAGGATTCCTTGGGGATTTTCTCTAGCTTGCCCAAGCCACGCTGCCCAAGTAACTCCTGAAGGACCAGGCCGCGATCCGCGCGACCACGAAGGAAGATCGATGAACGCCAATCTGCGCAATTTCGCCCTCTGGGTCATCATTGTTTTGCTGCTGTTGGCGTTGTTCACGCTCTTCCAGAATCCGGGTCAGCGGGCCTCCTCGCAGGACATCGCCTTCTCGCAGCTCCTGAGCGAAGTTGACCGCGGCAATGTGCGCGACGTCGTGATCCAGGGCCCGGACATCCACGGCACCTTCACCAACGGCTCGAGCTTCCAGACCTATGCGCCGAACGATCCGACGCTGGTGAAGCGCCTGTATGACAGCAAGGTCCAGATCACCGCGAAGCCGCCCGGCGACAACGTGCCGTGGTTCGTCTCGCTGCTGGTCTCCTGGCTGCCCTTCATCGCGCTGATCGGCGTGTGGATCTTCCTGTCGCGCCAGATGCAGGGCGGCGCCGGCAAGGCGATGGGCTTCGGCAAGTCGCGCGCCAAGATGCTGACCGAAGCGCATGGTCGCGTCACCTTCGAGGACGTCGCGGGCGTCGACGAGGCCAAGCAGGATCTCCAGGAGATCGTCGAATTCCTGCGCGACCCCGGCAAATTCCAGCGTCTCGGCGGACGCATTCCGCGCGGCGTGCTCTTGGTCGGCCCGCCCGGCACCGGTAAGACCCTGATCGCGCGTGCGGTCGCGGGCGAAGCCAACGTGCCGTTCTTCACCATCTCCGGTTCGGACTTCGTCGAGATGTTCGTCGGCGTCGGCGCCAGCCGCGTCCGCGACATGTTCGAGCAGGCCAAGAAGAACGCGCCCTGCATCATCTTCATCGACGAAATCGACGCGGTCGGTCGTCACCGTGGCGCCGGTCTCGGCGGCGGCAATGACGAGCGCGAGCAGACGCTGAACCAGTTGCTGGTCGAGATGGACGGCTTCGAGGCGAACGAGGGCGTGATCCTGATCGCCGCCACCAACCGCCCCGACGTGCTCGATCCCGCGCTGCTGCGTCCCGGCCGCTTCGACCGTCAGGTCGTCGTGCCGAACCCCGACGTCGTCGGCCGCGAGCAGATCCTCAAGGTTCACGTCCGCAAGGTGCCGCTGGCGCCGGATATCAACCTCAAGACCATCGCGCGCGGCACCCCGGGCTTCTCCGGCGCCGACCTGATGAACCTCGTCAACGAAGCTGCGCTCACCGCAGCCCGCCGCAACAAGCGGATGGTGACGCAGGCCGAGTTCGAGGAAGCCAAGGACAAGGTGATGATGGGCGCCGAGCGCAAGTCGCTCGTCATGACCGAGGAAGAGAAGCTGCTGACGGCCTATCACGAGGGCGGCCATGCCATCGTCGGCCTCAACGTGCCCGCGACCGATCCGATCCACAAGGCGACCATCATCCCGCGCGGCCGTGCGCTCGGCATGGTCATGCAGCTCCCGGAGCGCGACAAGCTGTCGATGTCTCTGGAGCAGATGACCTCGCGCCTTGCGATCATGATGGGCGGCCGCGTCGCCGAAGAGCTGATCTTCGGCCGGGAGAAGGTGACTTCGGGTGCGGCCTCCGACATCGAGCAGGCGACGCGCCTTGCCCGCATGATGGTGACGCGCTGGGGCCTGTCGGAAGAGCTCGGCACCGTTTCCTACGGCGAGAACCAGGACGAGGTGTTCCTGGGCATGTCGGTGTCGCGCACGCAGAACGCCTCGGAGGCGACGGTCCAGAAGATCGATTCCGAGATCAGGCGTCTGGTCGAGGAAGGCTACAAGGAAGCAACCCGCATCCTCACCGAGAAGCATGCCGACCTCGAAGCTCTCGCCAAGGGCCTGCTCGAGTTCGAGACGCTGAGCGGCGACGAGATCATCGACCTTCTCAAGGGCAAGAAGCCGAACCGCGAGTCCGTGCTCGAGCCGACCACCCCGCGTGCGTCTGCAGTGCCCCCGGCCGGCAAGTCGCCGCGCCCGCGGCCCGATGCGGATCCCGGCCTCGAGCCGCAGCCGCAGGCGTAATCGCGGAGCTGCAGATCAGATTGAAAAACGCGGCGGAAACGCCGCGTTTTTTTATTCTCCGAGCGCGCGTGTGCGAGCCGGCTTCGCGCTGGCTCGTCCCGCAAGGCAGGCACCGCCGAACCAGAGCGTTCTGGCCCGGTACCATGGTTTGAACCTGGGCCGTTTTGCCACGGCATGTCGTCTGAATCCGTTGCGGTGGGTCAAGAAGGGGGGATTCAACGGCGTTAGGCTCCAGCTCGTCAAAGGAGCGAGACATGGCTTTCAAGGATGTTCTGTTGACCCTGGCGAGCTACCCGGAACCGACGCCCGTTTCGGTGATCGACGAGGCGGTTTCCATCGCCGCCGTCCTGGATGCGCACCTCGCAGCCATTTCCTGCGAGGTCCATGCGGAAGTACGCGAAAGCCTGCTCGGGGATGTCATCCTGGACATACCTTCGCTCGTTGCGCGCGAGGCCGCCAAGAGCCGGCAGAATGTGAACGCACTGCTCGCAGCATTCGAAGCGTCGGCCGTGAAAGCCGGCGTTCGGCACGAGACCATCATCGAGCAATGTGCAACCGCCGACGAGGCGGCAATGCTGGTCGATTATGCGAAGCTTCGCGATCTCACGATCATGGCGGTGCCGGAATTCCATGAGCGGTGGCACGCCGAGGAGGTGATCTTTGGATCGGGCAGGCCGACGCTGATCCTGCCCGCAGCTCCGCGACCGCGGCCATTCCGGCTCGATGCTGTCTGCGTGGCTTGGGACTTCAGCCGCACCGCTGCGCGAGCGGTTTCCGACGCGCTTCCTTTGCTCGAAAGGACAAAAACGGTGCGCGTCGTGACGGTCACGAACGAGAAGGCCCTGGATTTCAAACATTCGGCGGAAGAACTCGGAAAGAACCTCGCTCGTCACGGCATCGAGGTTGTGCTCGACAGGATCGATGCCGAGGGCAAGCCGATCGGCGAAGTCCTCCAGTCATACGTGCTATCTCGCGGCATCGACCTTCTCGTCATGGGCGCGTACGGAACGCCGAGGTGGCGGGAATTCGTGCTCGGTGGTGCGACCAGGGGTCTGCTCTCCAAGCCTCCGATCCCGATCCTGTTTTCGCATTGATGCTCGGTCATGCAGGAGGCCGGAACAGATGCCAGTCAGCAACCTGCCATGGGAAAAGCGCCAGGTGGTTCTACAAGGCTGATCAGGTCGCTCACGCTGACGCACGCGGTGCTGTACGGGCTCGGCGTGACGATCGGCGCCGGGATCTACGTCCTGGTGGGGGCGGCCGCCGCGCGGAGCGGAATGCACGCACCTCTGGCGTTCCTCGCTGCTGCCGTCGTGATGGGCGTGACGGCCGGGACTTTTGCTGAACTGGGCACGCGACTGCCGGTTGCGGCCAGCGAGGCGGCTTATGTCCAGGCCGCATTTCATCGAAAATGGCTCGGCGGGGCCACAGGGTTGCTCGTGGTGGCCGCAGCGACGATCTCCGGCGCGACCATCACGGTTGGGAGCGCCGGCTACATCGGCGTATTCCTGCCGCTGCCTGCGAGCTGGATCATCGCTGGCGTCGTGGTTGCGATGGGCGCGATCGCCTGCCTGTCCGCGGTTCAGTCCATCAGCTTCGCCGGGCTGATGACGGTCGTGGAGATCGGAGGATTGGTCCTCATTGTCGGGGCCGGGTTATTTCAGGGCGACACCCTGGTGTCCCGGCTGCCTGAATTGTGGGTCCCCATCAACGATAAGGTCGCCTGGACAGGGATCGCACAGACGTCACTGCTCGCCGTATTTGCATTCATCGGATTCGAGCACCTGGTGAACATTTCCGAGGAAATGAAGAATCCCTCCCGGACCCTGCCCAGGGCGCTTCTCATCACCCTCGGCGTGACGGCGCTCCTTTACATGACCGTCGTCTGGGTGGCGGTGGTCGCGGTGCCCCCGGCCGAACTCGCACACTCCTCGGCCCCGCTCGCCCTGGTATTTCAGCGGTTGACCGGTCTTCCCCTCTCGGTGCTGAGCGCCGTCGCGATCGTCGCGACGGTCAACGGGATCATCGTTCACATGCTCATGATCGGACGTGTGCTGTACGGTCTCGCGGATCAGGGCAACCTTCCGGCCCTTCTGGCGAGGGTGAGCACCAGAAGCGGCGCGCCTGTGGTGGCAACCCTCTTCGGCGTCGGCGCCATCCTGATTCTCGCCCTCGGCGTTCCCTTGACCGGATTGGCCGAATGGACCTCACGCCTGACGCTTGGAACTTTCGTCCTGGTCAACCTGGCGCTTGTCCGGATCAAGACGAGGGAATCGAAACCTCCTGCCGGCGTGTTCCTGGTGCCCATTTGGGTGCCGGTGGCGGGACTGTGCACAAGCGCCGCGTTGCTCCTGATCGATCTCTTCGGATAGAGCGCGCGTTTGCGCTTTGATGCGGCCCGCAGGTCCGAGATCGTCCCAAGGCCGAACAGAGCGGCTGGATCTGCAGCTTCAGTTGCGGTTTGCGTGCCCTCACTTGCGCACGCGCCAGACGGTCATACCGGATCGAGATGCAGCCTCGACTCGCTCCAGATAATCTGGAGCTTCCCCCCGGCCGAGCCCTGCGGCGAGGCCCTCCGGCGCGATCCGGACAAGATCTTCCTGATCGGCGGAGCCGTTGCAGGTCAGGATGTAATCGACTTCTCGCACGCCGAGCATTGCACGCGCGGCCTGCGGCGGCGCTGTCATCGCATGCACCATGGCGAGGTTACCGTCATTGTTGCGATGGTAGGGGCCGGCGAACACCGAATGACCGGTTACTGCCAGGATCGCCGGACCTGAGTCGATCGGCGCCATGATCCGACCGGGCGGCAGGGCAGCGAGGGGAGCGGCGCTGGAGATGGTCTGGCAGGAGACGTTGCGCTCGGGCGCCGCGATCTCATGGCGGCTCGCCCCGGCGAATGCCGGCCAGACGGCAAAGCCGATGCCGCCGAGTGTGGCGGGCGACACCAGCAGTGCGGCACGCACCAGCCCCCAATCGGCAACGACACGCGTGCGCAGCGCCGCGATCGCCATGACGCAAAGCGGCGCGGCAAGGATGTTGGCGGCGGCGGCGCCGCGCAATTCCCACAGGCTGATGCCGTACAGCGCCGCGAGCGTGACGGTCGAGACGATCCAGCGAAAGCGCCCCTCGGGCCTGTCGCGAATGATGGCGGCCACGCACAGGCCGAGCGTCAGCAACGGAAACGCGTAGTACCCGAGCAGCTTCTGCGGCTGCATCCGCGCCAGCTCCGTCACCGGTATGGTCTCGGTGACCCGGTCGAGCCAGAAGCTAACGAGCAGGGGATCGACCTGTGCGTAGGGCGAGGCAACGCAGCTCGGATAGGATTTGAAGAACGCGCCCAAAAGGAGCGCACCCATAATTGCAGCCGCCGCAAGGCGCCTCCACAGGGAGCTGTGCGGAGAGCTGACGCCGGCCACCGCCAGCAGCGCGATGCCGCCGCCCGCGGACAACAGCAGGATCGGGCCTCCGAAGGCATCGCAGACGGGCTTCACCAGATTGCTCATCGGGAGCAGCAGCAATGCCAGCAGCAGCGCTGATCCGGCAAGGCCTGCACCAAAGGCGCAGGCGGAGCGCAGGACCTCAGGGCCCTTCCAGATCAGGAGACCGACCACGGCCGCGCTCGCCACGGCGATGGCAGGCAGCATTTCCAATCCGATCGCCAGCGAAAGCGCCGCCAGACATCCCGCTGATGCCGCTCTCAATGCCGAATGTTCGAGATCGATGACGCACAACATGAAGCCGAGCAGCAACACGATCTGCACATTGTGATGATCGATCGCGCCGGCGCGGAAGTGGATCAGGGCAGGGATCGACAGCGACGTGACCAGAATCGTGGCAAGCTGGATCCGCGGCCGCTCGGCCGGGGCGCTTGCCTGACCCGCGATCGTCGTTGCGAGCCAGAGCGCGGCGCCCAACAACAGCGAGGGCCATGCGACCAATGCGAGCGCTTCCGAAGCGTGCTGGCCGAGCAGGGGACGAAACGCGAGGATCAGCAGGGCCAGGGGCGCATCGACGATGCGGGACCAGTGCATCGCGATTCCGGGCGGATCGAGCCGGTACTGGGTCAGGTCGTACCAGCCCTGGCCGGCCAGGAGATCGCGCACCTCGACCAGTCGCATCGCGTCGTCGGTCGACATGGTGTCGAACACGCCGGCCCTGATCGCGGGAAGTCCGAGCGCCACCACGATCGCCGCCCAGGCGATCGTGAGCACGATCGCGGGACTCAATGTCGTGCCGGATCCTCGCGCGGTCGGCAGGAGCAGGGACGGCATCGTCCCGCGCCTCAATTCGAGGCCGCGGGCGTGGATCTGCTATCCGCGCTCTGTCCGTCCTCGCGCACATGGATGACGGCGATGTCGTCCGCATAGATCCGCTTCCAGCCCTTGAGCTGGTCGAGGATCTGCGGGCCCGGCGCATCGGCAACCAGGAGCGTCGCGTCGATCTTGTACTCGTCGAGCAGGCGCGGCAGCAGCTCGGGCTTCTTGCCCTCCGTTGCCTTGAAGAAGTCCATGACGAATTTCTCGCCATAGAGCTCGGCGCGGCCGTCGACGAAGACCGGAATGTCGCGCGAGATCAGGTAGCCGCCGAACTGGTAGGCGTTGAAGATGCGCTGCACCTTGCGTTGCTCGAGCAGGTCGACCGCCGCAACGGGCGTTTGCGTCATCGTGAAGGTAAAGCGGTGGTGCCCCAAGTAGAGCGACGTCGAGGTCCAACTCGCCGCCACGATCATCAGTGCACCAAGGGCGGTGACATAGCGGGCCGGCCAGCGGTCGCCATCGGTGGCGTCAGGCGCCGGGCGCGGGAACATCTGGCCGAGCGGCTTTGCCAGCACCAGCGGCACGATGAACGCAAATGCCTCGATGCTCCGGACATGGGTCAGTGCGCTCCAGGTCAGGAACAGGATCAGGAAGATCCGGGGCGCCGACAGCACCAGGCCGCGATAATAGCCGAATGCGATCAGGGCGAGCAGGGCGCCTTCGAAGGACGTGAACGTGGCGAAGTTCGCCGGCGCCCATTCGAAGATCAGCGACAGCAGCTCGCCAAGGCCGAGGATGTTGGTCGCGCCCTGCAGCGTCCGCCACCCATAGGGCGTGCAGCAGCTCGCAATCAGCGCGCCGATTCCGAACAGGACCCAGCGCATGAACAGCCGCAGGCGTTGTCCCTTCTCGGCATGCTCGACCGCTTCGAGCGAAATCGGTCCGATCAGCGCCAGGCCCAGCACGAAGCCGCCATGCAGATTGGCCCAGAGCGCCATCAGCGGCAGCCAGGTCCAGGACGGCGCGCTCCTGCGGTCGGCAGCTCCCATCAGCAGGCCGACCCACGCCACCATGACGGGCAGCGCCAGGATATGCGGACGCGCCAGCACGTGATGGATCGACAGCAGCAGGGCCAGCATCGCGAACAGCACGGCGCGCGGTGCCTCGATCTGCGCGTCGAGCAGATAGACGAAGATTGCAAGCGCAAGCGCAATCGCGATCGCGGTGAGGATGACCGGGCCAGCCCAGCCCCATTGCGCATGGGAGAAGGCGAACAGCACCTGCGACAGCCATGACGTCGAAATCCACGTCGCGCCGGTTCGCGTGAAGGAATAGATGTCGGTGGTGGGCATGGCGCCGTGATCGAGGATCCATTGCCCGATCTTGATCTGCCAGAACGAGTCGGAATCCTGAAGCAGCGTGTCGCCGACGAAGAGGTAGAACAGATAGGCGCCGGCACCGACGCACAGCGGCACCAGGGCCCTCGCGCGGCTCTGCACCGCGATGCTGTTGGCAAAGGAAAGGGACATGCCGCCTCGTCGTCCTGTTGTTCTTGTCATCGAGCGCGATCCGGACCCCGGAGGGCCGCTTCAGGCCGAGCGGTCGGCATTGGACCATAGCGGTCATAACTTGGGGTAAACCGGCCACGCTATCGCGGTTTCATGTCCCGACAATTTAACGGATTGTTCTAGATTTCCATTTACCATCGGCGAATACACGCAACCCGCCCTGTGTTTACGCAGTCGAATTAACTGCGGCGCAATTCTTTGCCTCTACGTTCGGTTTCAAGGTCGGGCGGCGCTGGGAAGCCGAAGAGACCGGATCAGTTGTAAGCCTCGTGTACTCATTTGGAGCACTTCTATGAAGAACCTCGTTGCGCGTTTCGTGAAGGATGAATCCGGCGCCACCGCCATCGAATACGGCCTGATCGCTGCCGGCATCGCGCTCGCGATCATCACCGTCGTCAACAATCTCGGCACCACGCTGAACACCAAGTTCACCTCGATCTCGACCAGCCTCAAGTAAGGCCGGACGAACCAGGGATTCGAAGAGCCCCGTCCTCGACGGGGCTCTTTTCGTTTGGGGCGAGGCTCGTCAGTTCGGCTTCTCAGTTCGGCTCGTCAGTTTTCTTGGACGAGGCTAGCCAGTCCCCTCGACGAAGTTGGCGCGGCAGAGGCGTGCGGCGCCGGACGAGGTACAATTTGGTGGCCCAGATCGATGCTGCGGCGAGCGCAATGCCGCCGAGGCAGCGCACGGCCACAGCGCCCACATGTAGAGCAGGGCGGATGCCGCGCAACTGTTCGGCATAGACCGCGGTGTTGATCTCGGGAAAATGCGCGGCCGGAAAATTCAGTGCGTAATAGGTGCCGATCGGGGGCACCAGCGCGGAGGTCGTGATGGGGACGGCGAGCGCGAGGCTCATCGCGAGCATGAGCAATTGCAACCGCACGTGGCGCGCCGTCAGTGCCAGCACGACGGGAATGCCGCGCCGCGGAGGCGCTCCAGTCCGGATCGCCGTGACGCGTCACGCATTTCCATCTTGTCATTCACCCTGAATAGTTGTTCAGTCCTTGCGGGGCGATTTGCATCTTTTGCGTGACGAAGCGTTCGGCCGCAGGGCGTGCGGCAGGCGTGTGGGACAGGAAGCGCGCCATGGTTTATCGGCGGACGCATCAAGTGGTTAAGCGCCTTGCGGCGCGGCGCAGTGCGATTCTGACGGCGGCGCGGGAGACGGCGGCGGAAGGCGGCATGGCGGCGGTGCAGATCGCGCCGGTCGCGGTCCGGGCCAATGTCGCGGCCGGCACGGTCTACCGCTACTTCCCCTCCAAGGCCGAGCTGATTTCCGAACTGATTGCCGAGGTCTCCCGCGACGAGCTCGCGGCGATCCGCCGGGCGGCCGATGCGGCGCCCGGGCCGTCCTCGGCGTTGGCCGCGGCCGTGACAACCGTGGCGGTCCATACCCTGTCGCAGCGCAGGCTCGCCTGGGGCATCCTGGCCGAGCCCGTCGATGTCGATGTCAGCGCCTCCAGGCTTGCCAGCCGGCGCGAGATCGCGGGCGAGATCGCATCCCGGATCGACGCCGCGGTGCGTGCCGGTCACCTGCCGGCGCAGGACACCGCGCTCGCGGCCACCGCGTTGCTCGGCGCGCTGCATGAGGCCCTGGTCGGGCCGCTCGCGCCCGACAATCTCGACGATCCCGTCAAGATGCGCGACGCGGTGCAGACCGTGACGCTGCTGGCCCTGCGCGCGGTCGGCGTCATGGACGCCCGCGCCCGCGGCCTGGTCGTCCAGCAGACGCTGCTGCCGACGACGAAGGCGCTGGTTGGCGCGTAACATCGGCCGCGCGGCCGGGCCGCGGGTCTGACCTCGCTCATGTCGTTGACGGAGCGAGCCTTTCCGCAAGACCGCAGCAAGCCCGCCGGACCCTCCGGCTCCTTTGCATGGGGTTGTTTTTCGAATTTTTGTTTGGCGGCGCCTGCCGGACCTAAATGTTCGCGTCGCCTTCGGGGCCGACCGAGGCGATGCGCACCATGTTGGTGGTGCCGGGAATGCCGAGCGGCACGCCGGCGACGATGATCACGCGCTGGCCGGCGCGGACGAAGCCGTCACGGAACGCGATCTGGCCGGCGCGGCTGACCATGTCGTCCTGGTCGCGCGCGTCCTCCGCCACCACGCAATGCACGCCCCAGACCACCGCGAGCCGGCGGCCGGCGGTGATGTTCGGCGTGATCGCCACGATCGGCGGCTTCGGCCGCTCGCGCGCGACGCGCACGGCGGTCGAGCCTGACGAGGTCCAGCAGATCAAGGCGGGCAGGTCCAGCGTTTCGGCGATCTGCCGTGCGGCATCCGCGATGGCATCGCCGGCGGTCGATTCCGGCGGGGGGCGCTGCGCCGTGATCACCGAGCGGTAGGTCGGGTCGCGTTCGACCTCCTCGCCGATGCGGTTCATGGTCGAGACCGCCTCGACCGGGAATTTGCCGGCCGCCGATTCCGCCGACAGCATGATGGCGTCGGCGCCCTCATAGACGGCGGTAGCGACGTCGGAGACTTCGGCGCGGGTCGGCACCGGCGACTGGATCATCGATTCCAGCATCTGGGTCGCGACCACCACCGGTTTGCCGGCGCGGCGCGCCATCCGTGTCATCTGCTTCTGCAGGCTCGGAACGCGCTCCAGCGGCAGCTCGACGCCGAGGTCGCCGCGCGCCACCATCAGCGCATCGGAGGCCTCGATGATGTCGGCGAGGCGGTCGATCGCCTGCGGCTTCTCGATCTTGGCCATCACGGCAGCGCGGCCGCGGATCATCTTCTTGGCTTCGAGCACGTCGTCCGCGCGCTGCACGAAGGACAGCGCGATCCAGTCGACGCCGGTGACGAGCGCCGCCTCGAGGTCGGCGCGGTCCTTCGACGTCATGGCGGAGACCGGCAAATCGGTGTCGGGCAGGCTGACGCCCTTGCGGTCGCTCATTTTGCCGCCGACCACGACACGCGTCACCGCGTGCTCCTTGGAGGTTTCCTCCGCGATCAGGCGTACCTTGCCGTCGTCGAGCAGCAGCGCGTGACCGGGCCGCAGCGCCGCCAGGATCTCCGGATGCGGCAGGTGGACGCGCGTGGCATCGCCGGGCGCCTTGTCGGAATCGAGCGTGAAGGTCTGGCCGTTCTGGAGCTGCACCGAGCCTTCGGCGAAGGCACCTAACCTGAGCTTCGGACCCTGGAGATCGACCAGGATGCCGATCGGCCGGCCATAGCTGCTCTCGACGTTGCGGATCGTCGCCACCAGCTCCCGCATCTTGTCATGCGGGGTGTGGCTCATGTTGATGCGAAACAAGTCGGCGCCGGCCTCGAACAGGCGGCGGATCATCGCGAGATCCGAAGAGGCCGGTCCCAGCGTCGCGAGAATCTTGATACGGCGAAGACGCCTCATTGCTTACTTCCAGACGGTGGCGAGGGAGGTGGCGGGAGCCCAGGCGCGGCGGGGGGCGTACCACCGGGCGGGCTGTTGGGCAAACCCGGAACCCCGCCCGGGCCAACCGGACCAGGCAGGCCGGGTACGCGTTGCTGCGCCGGCTGTTCGTTGGCGTCGGTCAGCTGCACGGTCCACGCTCGCTGCTCACCGGTGTCGACCTCGAAATAGCCGGTCCGGTCGTAGCCGCGCGCGAGGCAATCCTCGGTGCCGCGGATGGTGAACTCCTTGTCGCGCGAGCACATGAAGGCCTGCCCCGACCACTCGCCGCCGCGGTCATAGTCGATCGCGTAGATGTAATAGTAACGGGCGACGAGCGTTCCCCGCAGCAGGGTCTCGCAGGAGCGGGACGAGATGTTCCACCAGCCTTCGGTGGTCCAGCCCTCGGCGTCCTTGTAGCCGAGCGCAATGCCGACCCGGCTCGACGTGTTGTTGCAGAGGCGGAAATCGGCGGAGGCCGGACTGGCACAGAGGCACAGCAAGGCGATCACCAGCACCGGGACCAACCGGGCGAGCAGGCGAAGCGGGGAGCGGGGAGATTCGGCAATCATTGTCGCGGTAGCTATACCAGATCATTGACGATTTGGCGTAGGGGTCGGGAACCGGCCCAGGCAGCGGCCATTCCATTGCCGGGCGGGTTTGCGCCGGGATATGGCAAAATCTGTGACAGGCCCCACCTGATCCCGTAAGGGTAACCTCCATCGGGGCAGGCCCAAGGGGATACAGCCATGGCAATCGACGACAAAACCAGAACCGAGCTCGAGGCGGCCGTATTTCGGCGCCTGGTCGATCATCTGAAGACGCGGACGGATGTTCAGAACATCGACCTGATGAATCTCGCCGGCTTCTGCCGCAACTGCCTGTCCAACTGGCTCAAGGAAGCTGCCGACGCCCAGGGCGTCGCCTTGAGCAAGGACGAGAGCCGGGAGGCCGTCTACGGCATGCCCTATGAGACCTGGAAAGCGAAGTACCAGGGCGCGGCCACGCCCGAGCAGCTTGAGACGATGAAGAAGGTCCATCCCCACGGGCATTGAGCGGCCCCGGCCGTCGCCGCGCTGAGTCGCACCACACAACAGGTTTCTTTGCGCTGTCGCAGGAAGATGTGGGCGCGCTGTGGACGAGCGCGATGCTGCCTTGAACGCAGTCGGCACCAACCCTAAGGGTTCTCCCCAGCACGCGCGGTGAGGATGCCGGCGTCACCTCGTTTTGCCAGTTCCATTGGGAGTACCTAGATGGCCACCTCCGCCGCCGTCCGCGACGACGAGCCCGCGACGAAATTTGCCAAGGACCAGCTCAAATCCATCATCGAACGCATCGAGCGGCTGGAGGAAGAGAAGAAGGCGATCTCCGACGACATCCGCGACGTCTATGCCGAGAGCAAGGGCAACGGCTACGACGTCAAGGCGCTGCGCACCATCGTGCGAATGCGCAAGCAGGACCCGAACGAGCGCGCCGAGGCCGAGACCATTCTCGAAACCTACATGCAGGCGCTGGGAATGCTCTGAGGCGTTGGCGCCTCACAACCACTGCCGCGGCGCGAGCGAGCGCAGGAAAATTCGCGTGCTTGCGGTGCGGAAGCATTTCCAGGATTGCGCCGCGCTCCATCGGCGCTACGAATCGGCGATGCTGCACCTGGTCTGTGAACGGAGACCGCCGTGACTGCACCGGCGCTGCCGCGCGAGGTGAGCCGCGCTTTTGGCGCTCTTCCAGGGCCGATCGGCAAGCGGCTGCTTCAGGTGCGCGACTTGATCTTCGCGACTGCCGGGGGCGCATGACGATGTCGGCCGGCTCACGGAAACGTTGAAATGGGGCGAGCCAGCTTACCTGACCGATGAGACCGGCAGCGGCTCTACGATCCGGCTCGGCCGCATCAAGGACTCCACACACGCCGCCATTCTGTTCAACTGCAAGACGACGCTGATCGACGCGTTTCGCGAGCGCTTTCCCGATCAGTTCGAATACCGGCAGACGAGGGCGCTGTTGTTGCCGGTGGCGGGCAAGCTGCCGAAGCAGGAGCTCATCGTCTGCCTGTCGCTGGCGTTGACGTATCACCTGGATCGGCGGGCACGGAAAGCGCGGTAAAGGTTACGTTCTTGGACGTGGTGAAGCGTACCAGCTTCAGCGCAGCGCGGCGGTGCGCACGACGAACGAGGTGGTCTCGAGCTTCGCGGTCGCGCTGCCCGAGAAGCTGTCGCAGGACAGGCCCTGCATCGGATCGTCGACGAAACCCATCGCGATCACGGCCCGCGGCTTGACGAAATAGGAGCGTAGGGCGGCCGTGTCGAACTCGCCCATCAGCGTGACCGACATCGCACGGCTGGCGCTGGGGGACAGCATCACGATCTTGAGCCAGATGCTCTCGCCCTTGGCGGCGGAGAGACGGGTCGCGGTCGCGACCATGCCGTCGACGCTCTTGCCGACCACCGTGTTGACCTCCGTCGCCTGAGCGAGGCTGCGCGAGGCGGGGCGGGCGGAACGTGGGATCGGCGCCGAGGCGGCGACGACATTGGCGCGGTCAACCGGAGAGGCGGCCGGCGCGAACGCCAGCGCCTGAAGGGCCGTGTTGGACACGCTCGCGGTGGGTTGCGGATCGGTGGCGGCGGCAAGGGCCTGGCGGGCCTTCAGCGCAGCGATCTGCGCCGGCGTCGCCTGTTGTGGCGCGGGCACATCATCCCAGAAGCCGCGGGCATTGATGATGTCGGCCGGGGTCTCCGGCTTGCCGTCAAGAGATTTGCCGGAGGCCGGCTTGTCAGCCACCGGGGCAGGCTTCGGCTTGGGCGCCGCGACGAGCTGCGCATCGGCCGAGGCGAGCTGGATCGTGGCGGCCATTTGTGGCTTGGCGCGCGGCGTCGGCACCGGTTCGGCAGGCTTGACCGCCGCGGCGGCGACCACGGTCGGAGCCGCCGGCTTCGCGGCCGGGGCGGGCGCGCCCTCGTCATCCTCGTCGCTGCTGCTGGCCGGAGCTGCCGACTTGCCCTTGAACAGGGCGGCAAAGAAATTCGGCTTGCTGCCGGAATCCTCGCCGCTGCCGCGTCGCTCGATCTCGGCCTTGGCGAGCTCGTAACCCTTCAGCGGCGTGCCGTCGGTCGGCAGATGCACCGTCTTTCCATCCGGGAAGACGCGGGCGAGCTGGTCATGCGTCATACGCGGCCAGTGCCGGACACTACCGGTATCCAGATGCACGAAGGGCGAGCCTGAGGTCGGATAGAAGCCGACGCCGCCGCGCTGGAGGCGCAGGCCGGCAAAGCGGATCTGCTCCAGCGGAACGCCCGGAATGTAGAAGTCCATCGCATGCCCCAGCATGTGCTGGCTGGCGCGCGCCACGCCGGAGGAGCGGCGGCGGAGCATGGCGTTGGTGGCGGGGGATCGGTAGGAGGAGATGATCTGGATCGGCTGCTTGCCGTCGACGTCGCGGTAGACTTCCCAGAGGATGTCGAACAGGCGACGGTCCATGACCGTCTCATCCTGGGTACGCCAGTCACGCAGGAAGTGGTTGAGCCGCTTCAGCGCCGCCTCGTCATAGCGCCCGTCGCGCTTGAAGGTGACGGTGAGGTCTTCGCCCGAATGAGTGTGGTGGAAGGAGAGTGTCTTGGTCTCGTTCAGCGCGGCGGCGTCATGAACCGAACCTGCGGCAGCAAGCAGCAGTGCGGCAGCAAGGCCGATCCTGGATCCGGCCTTCACTCCCGCATGGGACAACGACAGCACAACGAATTGGCGTGCGAGACCAGTCAGCACGTATGAGCCCACCCAGTCGACGAGCGTTCAAAATGGACTCTCCCGCCAACCCCGTAGCCGCGCGAAAGAGGATGAACGCTTTATTAAAGCGAGAAGGTTAATTTGAGGTTGACCTTCCCGCCCCCAAACCAAGTCAGAATACAAACCTAACCGGTTGACTGTGGCAAAAAAACGCCCATCGCCCGGGCCTAGGTGGACAATGGTTAACGTTAAGCGGCCCCGTCCATGGGACGGGGCCGCTGATTTCGTTGCAGAATTCGTCGAACGGAGCTTAGCGGGTAAACACCCGCTGCTGCTGGGTCCTGCGGCCGATCGGGGCCGGCGGGGTCGGGGCTCCGCCTCCGAACAGCCGCTCGAAGAAGTTCGGGCCGGACGAGCCGAAGCCACCGCCGTTGTTGGCCACCGCTACCCCTGACGGCAGCGTCGTCGCCGGGCGCGAATAGCTCGGCTGCGAGTGCGCCACGATGGCCTCGAGGTCCTTGCCGCGGTTGCCCTTCAGGATGTTGATCATGACCGCGTCGCGGCCATACACATCCTTGCGGAATTGCAGCTTGCCGGCGTCGTCCACGAAAGCGGTCTGATAGGTGATGTTGACCGGAATCGGCGTTGGGAATTTCAGGTCGATCTCGCTCTTGCCGTACATGCTGCGGATACGCTCCGGCGTGTACTTCTCGTTGGGCATCACGATGTTGAGCAGCACGGAGGCGTACTGATCCGGATTCTGCACGCGCATGCAGCCGTGGCTGAACGCGCGCTCTTCCTTGGCGAACAGGTGCTTGTCCGGCGTGTCGTGCTGATAGACCAGGAACTTGTTCGGGAAGTTGAAACGTATGCGGCCGAGCGCGTTGGCTTCGCCGGGCGGTTGCGAGATGTGCACCGAGCCGTCGCGGTTTTGCTCGAGCCTCAAGCCCATGCGCTGGAGCACGGTCGGATCCTGCTGCAGCGCCGGCAGGTACTCGTTGTAGACGATCGACGGCGGCACGTTCCAGGTCGGGTTGACCGTGATGTACTTCATCGTCTCGGTGAGGAGCGGGGTGGCTTGCTTGCCCGGCTTTCCGGTGACGACGCGTGTGGTCCAGACCTGCTGTCCACGCTGCATCACCTTCAAGGTGAAATCGGGAATATTGAGGATGACATAGGCATCGCCGAGCGCCGGCGCGCCGAGGTCTCGCGGCAGCCAGCGCCAGCGCTCCATGTTCACCAGCACCACGTCGATCTGCTTGTCGCGCTTCGGGGTGTTGAGCGCCTTGACCGTCTTGTCGTCGAGGATGCCGGTCGCCTTCATCTCGGCGCCGCTCTGGAATTTGCGCACGGCCTCGGCCACGGCCGCGTCGTAGCGGGTGTCGTTTGCGTTCTCGGTAATGCCGAGCTTGGCGCGCAGCTGCGGCACGCGCGGATCCTCCACGACGATCTCGGCCTGCTTCTTGCCGGCCGGGGTATATTTCAGCGCCGGACCGTCGGCGATCTCGATCACCGGGCCGTTGCCCTGGCCGCGCAGCTCGGCGAGCTTGGCCTTCAGCTCCTTGTAGAGCTTATGCGGCGGGTTGTAGCTGTCGAGCGCCGCGGAGGCATCCGCCGCGGTCGTGACCTTGGCGAGCACCTCGTTCGGATCGACCGGATGCTCGGGATAGAGGATGTCGCCGCTGGCCTGCGACCAGTGCATGCGGCCGCTCTGGGCGTGGCGCGCATAGTCGAACATGCTGGCGGTGAGCTTCAGCTCGGCGTCGGCGAGCGTATCGGGCGTCGTGGCGCTGGCGAAATCCGGCACCGCATAGTCGGCAGGGTTGAGGCCGTCGGAGGCCGCGTCCTTCAGCCGCGCGATGACGCCCTTGGCCGCGGCGGTCAGGCTGCCGCCTTGCGTCCAGACCGGCGCGAAGTCACGTGCGCCATAAAACTTCTCGATCGCCGCGCGCTCGTTCTTGCGGTCGAAATAGCGCGACGTCTTGGCGCCGATGATGTCCTTGAGCTTGTCGGCGACCGGCTGGTCGGCGGCGGGAACGTTGCTTGCGGCCTTGACCGGCTCGGCGGCCGGCGCCGCAGGAGCGACGGGCGGGGCGGTTGCGGTGTCAGCCTTGGCAGGTTCAGATTTGGCGGGCTCGGTTTTTGCGGACTCGCTCTTGGGCGCCTCGGTGGCAGGCGAGGTCGCGATGTCGGCAGGCTTGGTCTCGACCTTGTCGGGCGCCGGTGCGGCTGCGGCCTTCGCGGGTTCCCTGGCCGAGTCCTGAAGCGTCGCGGTGGTGTCGAGCTTGACGTCGGAGGCGGTCGGCGGCGGGACGTTGGCGGGCTCGGGACGCGGGATTGCGGCTTCGATCGCGAGCTCGGCAGCGCTGCTGCGCGCCTGATCCTGCGCCAGGGCCGAGCTGGCCGACACCGTGAGGAAGGTTGCCGCGACCGTCATCAAGACACGGTCAAAGCCCGCACGGTGGTTCAAACAGTCACGCATTGTGTCGCACCCCTCGGGTGAACTGTCCCTCGTGGAACAGCTTCGTTTTTCGCCTATGAGTTTCGGCTAAATCGCGCCGGCCTCTCGAAAGTTGCACGCCTGCACGCAACGATTCATACGCAGACGATATACAGGCCCCGGATTTGCAGCCAGCGCTAACCGGGACAACTCACGCCAAACTGACTTCAAGGGCGCCTCTTGGCAACGGATTGTGCGCTTGTCCCACGCGCTTTTCCCTGTGTCTGTCACTTCCAAGTCACGGTTCAGGGCGCAGTCGAATTCTATCGTCTTGCGAACGGCTTACTGCCGGTCTCGCATCGCCCCGCGAACCTCCGTTCGCATGAGGCTCAGTGCGTCTCTTCACCGCTTTTGCCGCCATGCCCGGGAACCCCGGCCTCGTCGAGTTTGCGATAGAGGGTGGACCGGCCGATTTTGAGGCGGCGGGCCACCTCGGACATCTGGCCGCGATAATGCGAGATCGCGAAGCGGATGATCTCGTTCTCCATGTCCTCGAGTGCGCGGACATCGCCGGTCGGGGTCAGCATGGCAAGAGTTCCCGCGGCCGGGAGCGGCGCGATGGGTATTTCATTCCCCGATACCATTGAAGGGGTCGCCGCCGGCTCGAGCATCAGCGGAGCGGTCGGAATCTCGGTTGCGGGATGCGGCTGCGATGCCAGCAGAGGGAAGTCGCCAAGACCGAGCTGATCGCCCTCGCTCATCACCACCGCACGGTAGACGGCGTTTTCGAGCTGGCGGATGTTGCCGGGCCAGTCGAGTTGGGCGAGATGTGCCATGGCCTCGCCGCTGATGCCGGTGATCTGGCGGTTCTCTTCGGCGGCAAAGCGCGCCAGGAAATGCCGGAGCAGATGCGGGACGTCCTCGCGCCGGGCCCGGAGCGAGGGGATCGTCAGCGGCAGCACGTGCAGGCGATAGAACAGGTCTTCGCGGAAGTGTCCCTGTTTCACCCGCTCCAGCAGCCGGCGATTGGTCGCCGAGACGATGCGGACGTCGACCTTGACAGGCTTGCGGCCGCCGACGGCCTCGACCGCGCCTTCCTGGAGCGCGCGCAGCAGCTTGACCTGCGCAGTGAGCGGCAGCTCGCTGACCTCGTCCAGAAACAACGTGCCGCCATGAGCTTCGACGAATTTGCCCATGTGCCGCTCGGTGGCGCCGGTGAAAGCCCCCTTTTCGTGGCCGAACAGAATGGACTCGACGAGGTTGTCGGGGATCGCGCCGCAATTGACCGCGACGAACGGCTTTGCCTTGCGCTCGCCGCTGCCATGGATGGCGCGCGCGAACAGCTCCTTGCCGACGCCGGACTCGCCTTCGATCAGAACGGGAATCGCGGAGTTTGCCGCCTTCTGCGCGGCGCGCATCACGCCGGCCATCGCTTCGGAGCGGGTGATGATGTCCGAGAAGGTCAGCCGACCCTCGCGGCTGTGCCGGATGCGCTGCAATTCGCCCTTGAGCGCGGAGGCGTTGAGCGCATTGCGCAAGGAGACCTGAAGCCGCTCCACACCGACCGGCTTGACCACGAAATCGGCCGCACCGGCGCGCATCGCCGAAATCACGTTGTCGATGCCGCCATGGGCGGTCTGCACGATGACTGGGACGCTGAGGCCGGCGTCACGGATCTTCGCCAGCACGCCCATGCCGTCGAGGCCGGGCATCACGAGATCGAGGATGACGGCATCGATCGGCGCTGCATCGGGGGCGGTGAGGGCGGCGATCGCGGCGTCGCCGGAATCCACGACGACCGTCTCATAGCCGCATTTCTGCACCATGTTCTCGACCAGCCGGCGAGCTACGGCGTCGTCGTCGGCGATCAAAATACTGGCAGCCATGGTGTTCCCCGCACGCTACTACTATCTGTCTCGAATCGGGGCACTCTGGCCGAAGCCGATTAACGCACTCTTAAACCTTGATGCCCCAGCCCGCCGTCGCGATTGTTGAACACAGGTTTCCCACACAATGACTTCGCGCTCCAAGAACGCTCTTGAAAAGCACGCTCTCCGCAAGCCTGCCGCTAAAGCATCCGCCGTCAAGAAATCTGCCGCCAAGAAAACTCCAGCCAAGGCAAAGTCCTCCAAAACGTCACTCGCCAGATCTTCGTCGGCAAAGCCTGCGAGCAAGACCGGCAAGCTTCCGGAGTGGAACCTGGCTGATCTTTATTCCGGGATCGATGCGCCGGAAGTGGCGCGCGATCTCGAAAAGATGGATGCCGACTGTGTCGCGTTCGAGACCGACTACAAGGGCAAGCTGGCGACAGGGACAGCAAACGAAGATGGCGGAAAATGGCTCGCGGAGGCGGTGCGACGCTATGAGGCGATCGACGATCTCGCCGGCCGTCTCGGCTCCTATGCCGGCCTCATCCATGCCGGTGACAGCGTGGACCCCAAGATTTCAAAGTTTTACGGGGATGTCTCCGAGCGGCTGACGGCCGCGTCCACGCATCTGTTGTTCTTCGCGCTCGAGCTCAATCGCGTCGATGACGATATTTTGAACCACGCGATGCAAACGCCCGAGCTCGCGTACTACCGTCCGTGGATCGAGGATCTCCGCAAGGAGAAGCCGTATCAGCTCGACGACAAGCTAGAGCAGCTCTTCCTGGAGAAGGCGCAGACCGGCTATTCCGCCTTCAACCGGCTGTTCGACCAGACCATCTCCAGCCTGCGCTTCAAGGTCGGGTCCAAGGAGCTGGCGATCGAGCCGACGCTCAATCTGTTGCAGGACCGCGACGGTGCCAAGCGCAAGGCCGCAGCGGAGGCGCTGGCCAAGACCTTCAAGGCCAATGAGCGTACCTTTGCGCTGATCACCAATACGCTCGCCAAGGACAAGGACATCTCCGACCGCTGGCGCGGCTTCAAGGACGTCGCGGATTCCCGCCATCTGAACAACCGCGTCGAACGCGAGGTGGTGGATGCGCTGGTCGCTTCCGTGCGCGCGGCCTATCCAAAGCTGTCGCATCGCTATTACGCGCTCAAGGCGAAGTGGTTCGGCAAGAAGCGGCTCGCATACTGGGACCGCAACGCGCCGCTGCCCTTTGCCGCGACCGACATCATCGGCTGGCCCGATGCACGCAACATGGTGCTGACGGCCTACCGCGGCTTCTCGCCCAGGATGGCCGACATCGCCGAGCGTTTCTTCACCGATCGCTGGATCGACGCGCCGGTGCGCCCGGGCAAGGTGCCGGGCGCTTTCTCGCATCCGACCACGCCGTCGGCGCACCCTTATGTGCTGATGAACTACCAGGGCAAGCCGCGCGACGTGATGACGCTCGCCCATGAGCTCGGCCATGGCGTGCATCAGGTGCTGGCGGCGAAGAACGGCGCGCTGATGGCGCCGACGCCGCTGACGCTGGCCGAGACCGCGAGCGTGTTCGGGGAGATGCTGACCTTCCGGCGGCTGCTCGCGCAGACCAAGAGCGCCAAGCAGCGCCAGGCGCTGCTGGCCGGCAAGGTCGAGGACATGATCAACACCGTGGTGCGCCAGATCGCGTTCTATTCGTTCGAGCGCGCGGTCCACACCGAGCGCAAGAACGGCGAGCTCACCGCGACGCGGCTCGGCGAGATCTGGCTGTCGGTGCAGGGCGAGAGCCTGGGGCCGGCCATCGAGATCAAGGCAGGCTACGAGAACTACTGGATGTACATCCCGCACTTCATCCATTCGCCGTTCTACGTCTACGCCTATGCCTTCGGCGATTGCCTGGTGAACTCGCTCTATGCGGTCTACGAGAACGCGGCCGAGGGTTTTGCCGAGCGCTATCTCGACATGCTCGCGGCCGGCGGCACCAAGCATTATTCCGAGCTGCTGCGCCCGTTCGGATTGGATGCCAAGGACCCTAAGTTCTGGGACGGCGGGCTCAGCGTCATCGCGGGGATGATCGACGAGCTGGAGGCGATGGGCTGAGGGGAGCCGGGCGACGTCCGTAAAACATCTGTTCAACCGGCCGTTTGTCATGTTATACATATGTATAACGCGGTAGATGTCGGCCATGAAAATCGAGATCAAGAAGATCGGCAATTCGGACGGGC